>JBBRKQ010000231.1:0-2169 GCA_038231815.1 Phycisphaerales bacterium | reverse complement strand
GTGGTTTCACGACGATTCATTCCAAGCTCCAAATTCTGTTCATGACAGTGGCCCTTGTGCCGCCCCAATCTGCACCGATCGCTCGGTTGGACTGAGGTGCCTTGCCTGGAAATTGAGCCTTTGTGGCGCAATCGCTTCGGTTTGGCGTTGCCTGAACGCTGCCCTTTCGGACAGTGACTCGCCGCCTTCCGGGCGGGACGGGCCGTTTGCGAGTGGTAAAGCCCGCAGGACGGCAGATATGTAAAAAACCATCACAGGAACGCCCATGGTGGGGAGGTGAGGTTAGCGGCGATTCCCCAAGCGGTCAAGCCCACCCCCATCACACCACCTCCCGCTCACAATCGCCAGCCCTCAGACAATAAGGTCTTATAATAAACGTCATTTTGGCCCGTTCGCCCATCCATACACCCGATCCGTTGCCGGCCAGCTTGGCGCAACCTGAAACCACCCCAGCGGGTTCGCCGGACTGGGCTTGCCCTTGGCCCACAAATCGTTGCCGGTAAAGTTCCCGATCTCATTATCGGTCGAGAGTTGCTTGCCGCGCGGGAAGATTGACTGCTCAACATCGCCATTGGCGTACACGACATTGCCTTTGCCCCCATGCCTGTCGCTGATGCGATCCCAGTTGCTCCACAGCCCATCCGGCCCGCCCGCGTTGTAGTACTTAGAATCCTCCTCCATAAACGCCGGGACAGATCGCAGCGACCCTAAATTCGCCTCAACCGGCTGCGCCGGCCGGTTGGCCTGGGCCGTGTAATTCACACAATTCTTGTCCCACGCAAACCGCGTCGGCGCATCCACCCGCACGCCGCTTGCGCCCGTCACCATCGTGTAGTCAAAGTTCAGCGCACGCTCCGACAAAAACAACCGAAACAGCTTCAACTGAGCCTGCCCACTCGGGCTGCTCCAATACGCGTTTGAGGTGTCCAGCACCCCGCTGGTCAGCGTTCGCCGCTGGTTTGAGGGGCATTCAAAGATCTTGTCAACATCATTTAAGTACCCAAACGCCGGCCCAGCCACATACGGATTGGTCGCATCATTGGCCGGCTGCTTTGTGTTCCTCGCCTGCACATACCAGTACCGGACCGAGGGCACCGTCGCCGGATCCTTGCCCGCCTCCCAGATCTGCCCCTTGTAATCAAGCGCATACCCCTGCAGCCCAATGCCGATCTGCCGCATGTTCGCCAAACACTTCACCCCCCGGCTCGCCTCGCGTGCCTTTCCCAGCGACGGCAGCAAAATCCCCACCAGTAGAGCGATGATCGCAATCACCACCAGCAGTTCAATCAAGGTAAACCCGGAGCGAGAGCTGCTGCTGGTGATCGGCATCTACACACTTTACCACAAATTCACAGACTTGCATCAATAGTTCGAACGTTCTTAAACAATCGTGCAGGCAAAGACTTCCAAACCGTGTTGCCAGCTTCAAGAGCATCAGGCACGCCCCATCGAGTCTCAGCTCGCCGCGATGGGGCCCGCACCAGTCAACATCCTGCGGCAAACACGTTGATGAACATGATAAAGTCATCACCATCAACGATGCCGTCGGGTACTGGCTCACCGCCCGGTCCAGCAATATCCGCGATGGCAGCGTTATCGCCAAACCCAATCACAAATGCCAGAAAATCACCTCCACCAACAGCACCATCGCCCCCGGGTTCTCCAGCGGGCGAGGCAATATCGGCCGGGCACACCGGCCCGCAACCCACCGACCCACAGATATAGCTCACCCGCAGCGGAGCAGTCTGGGCATAGCCCCCCACTGCCGAAGCATCCGCAACGATCCACTGAAAGTACTCAACCGTTCCAACGAGATTGCGATCCGCCGGTATCGGCACGAACGCAGTAGCCAGCCCCGCACCTGCTGCGCCGGCATCGCCGGTTGTCGGCAGCTCTGCCCACACCCGGTCGGGCGTTACTCTGCCAGCCACCGGCGGCAGTAACGATGAAACCAGCATCGCCGCAGCGCCGCCCCGGGCCCGATCCAATCCCAAGCGAAAGTCGCTGCTGCCAACCAGCGGCGGCATTGTGGCAATCCACTGCGGTACAACGCCATCCGCGCCTGCCACACCCGTGCCCACCTGCGCGGGCCGCTCACCGGGGCGCTGGCTGTACAGCGTCATGGCATCAAACGGGAACACGCCATCACGCACCCTTGGGTCCGTCAGC
>JBBRKQ010000230.1:0-2256 GCA_038231815.1 Phycisphaerales bacterium | reverse complement strand
GGTGAGCCTGCCGTATCTGTTTGGCCCGGCGATGGAGCAAGGCCCGCGCGATGCTACGGGACATGCTCGCAGCATCTTTTGGCTGCTACCAATTACGCCAGCGGAGGATGCGTTTAAGCGAACCAGCGGGCTGGAGGCGCTTGAGGAACTCTTTGCTGCGACCCAAGTCAGCACAGCTGATCCCAATCGCACCAGCGTGGTGTGAGGACCAAAGGGCCACCACCCGTATCAGGGCGCTGCGCTCTCAGTACATCCAATCAGTTCGTCGGATTTCGTGGTGAGGCCAAGTCGGTTGAGAAGTCGGGGAACTCGGAATAGACGTTGTCACCCTGCGTGCGTGGGTCGCCGTCCGGGCCTACGGAATAGAAGTAGGGGCGGCCATTGCGGCACAGGCCCTCATCGCCATCACCGATCTGGGTCTTTGAAGTTGAGGTGCCCATCATTTGCGGCCTGCCCCGGCGGGTAATCGGCAAGGTGGCGGTGCCTGTTGCGGACACGTTAGCGTACGGGCTGTACCAGCGTGGGTTAAATGCCAATGAGGGTGGCTCAGCCGTGTTGCCGTCGTCGGTGGCTACCCAGTCGCCGTCGACCGTAGGCGATGGCTTCATGAACTTGCCGTAACCACCATGTGCCAAGGGGCTCACGAAGCGGAGGGGGAAACCAAAGGCGTCGCGTACGACCGGGCCTTCGACAAGCCGTGAACCCGGCGTGATGCTCACCGAAGTCTGGCTTGTACTTACGGTCCAGCCAAAGACGGGAATAGATTCTCGCTTGAGCAGTTTGGGATCAATACCGCTGAGCATCTGCTCCAGCGGGACCACATCGCTCATCGCCAGCAGCATGAGTGATAATGATGGCTGAGCCGCATCGCCCGGCTTGCCGGGTTCTTTACCGGCAATGTCAAACTGCGAGGCTGAGGCCACCCGAGCAGTTGAGGAAGCCAAGGTTTGGGCATTGGGCCAGTTTCCGGTGCCGCCCATGCTGCGGTCGGACCAGCGAGCATCGACGATCGGGGCGATGAATGATTCTGCATCAATAGTGGCCTGACCGTACGTAACAACCAACTGCGGCAAAGACCCAGCTGGCGCGGGTGGCGATGCCGGCACGCGAGCCGCAAAGCTGATTGCTTCGGGGTACTTCTGCTGCGTTTGGTTCTGCCAGTCCTCAAAGACCAGTTCAAGAGCCTTGATCACGCCCTGGGTTGAGCGTTCACGGTTTGATGCCAGCACCCGCGTGCCGACAACTAAGATCACGCCGATGATGGCCATGAAAATGATCATCGTGATCAGCAGTTCAAACAATGTGAAGCCACGCTGACTACGGGCGATTTGCTTGCGTGCTGTGCGAGGTATGGAAACGCGATTCGGTGTGGTGGAAGGCATGAGAGTGTTCGAACCTCCGAAAGAGCGAGGACCATCAACGCAAGATGACGCAAGATCTGTCTCAGTCGCCAGAAAGACAAATGGACAGGCCAGTGGCAAACAACAGAACACCGAGAGGGTAACCGCCCGGTGACGCGACGGTGGCCCGGCTGCCCGGGCTTAGCGCCATCAGGGAGCGATACGCGGGGGATGCCATTAGGGTTTCATTCGGTTTGTCGGAATTTTCAAATTGCTGGGCGGTGTTTGTTTCGTGGTAGCATGGTCGCGGGAGGTGGTTGCGGGAGCCGCTTGCCCGGCCACTCTGCCGGTCCATCACTTTGCCATAGCCAAGGCTCCGGCGCAAATCTCCCGGACGGCCGCCAAGGCGCTTTGCACCTCGGCCGCGGTGGTAAACGGGCCGACTGATAGCCGGGTAGCACCCAGCGCCAAGCCGCGAACATTGCCGCGGCACTGCGCGGTGTCCATCACGGCGTGCGCCACCGGTGCGCAGTGCAGGCCGGAGCGTGAGAGGATGCCGTATTTGGTTTCGAGCAAGTGGCCAAAGCTCGCCGGATCGATTGTCTCGTGGGTGAAGCTAAACACGCCGACTCGTGATTCCGGGTTTGTTGGCCCCAGCAGCCTTAGGCCCGATGGTGCATCGGGCCCGCACAACCCGAGCAGCATTTGGTCAATGAGTTCAAGCTCGTGAGCGCGAAGCTGCTCCAGCCCGGTTTCAAGAATCCAACCAACCGCTTCAGAAAGCCCGATGATGCCAATAGTGTTGTGGCTGCCCGGCTCGAAGCGGTCGGGCAGCATGGTGGGCATGGCCTCCAGCTCGCTTCGCTGGCCGGTGCCGCCCTCGCGAACGGTGTCCATTGCGGCCTCAACACCGGGC
>JBBRKQ010000229.1:0-2259 GCA_038231815.1 Phycisphaerales bacterium | reverse complement strand
TCAACACCGCAACCGGCGCACAAACGTGGACAATTGCGGCCCACACCGGCGGACCAAACGGTGCGGCGGGCAACTCCAAAGCAATTCTGGGCCGGGATGTCAACACCGGGCTGCTGGGTCCCATCGGCGAAGTTGCCAAGTACAAAGAGGTGTTCCCCGTCACAACCAGCGGGCCGTCAATCTCAGCGCCAAGCATGGACAAGTACGGCAACGTGTACTTCATGGCGACGATCCAATTGAACACCCTCCCGCAGGCGACGCGGACAACCGGCCTCCTGCGAGCCAACTTCAACCCCGACACCAACGGGTACGAGCTGGAGCTGCTGGCACAGATTGGTGATGTACTACCCGGTCGCAACAGCGGCAAGAACTATCAGGTGCAGTTCCTTTCACCGGCGGATGCTGATTCGGTAGATTCTGGTGGCCTGTGGCACAGCAGCATCACGCAAACACTGAGCCAGCCAGCACAGATCGCCGCTGATTCGGGCGCGATCAGTTACGGCTCGCCGTACTCGCTGGGCGCGATGGTGTTTCGCACCAAGATTGTGTACGACATGAACGGAGACGGGCTGTTTGTGGACCCGAGCCTTCCGGGCGGCGCGGGCTCGCTCGACCAGGCGTACAACGTGGCCATGCTGGTGATGCCCCGGTTTAACGGCGTGGACATCGCCGCCGGTGGCGTGCCGCTGCCCGATGGCACGGTTGATGGTGACGACTTCATCGCGTTCTTCAACGCGTTCTCGGCCAACGACCCGCTTGCGGACATCGCCTCTGCCGCGGGGTTCTTCCCTGATGGCATCGTTGACGGCGACGACTTCATCGCGTTTATCAATGCATTTGCTGCGGGCGGGAACTGATCGCGGCGGGCTGGCTCACAGACTCTGGCGGAGCCACTGCCACTGCTTACTCAGCCCCTGCTGAAAGCTTGTTGTTGGGTTGTATCCAAGCTCGGCTTTGGCGCGCTGCAGGTCTGCCCAAGTGCGGTCAACATCGCCCGGGCGCTGGGGCTGGTAATTAGTGATCGGCTCGCGTCCGACGGTTTTGCCGATCGCCGAGATCATCTCACCTAGCGTGACAGGGTGGTCGTGACCAAGGTTCCAGATGCGGTAGCCGAAGCGGTCGATATTCGCCGCGGCTGAGAGGATGCCGGCGACGGTGTCTGCCACGTACGTGTAGTCACGCGCTGTCTCCAGCGGGCCGAAGACATCGAGAGGCGTGCCCGCATGCACTTTGCGCATGAACAGGCTGATGGCCAGATCGGGCCTTTGGCGCGGGCCAAAGACGGTGAAGAATCGCAGCATGGCCACCGGCTGCTTGTGCAGGTGGTGGTGCGTGAAGGCTAAAAGTTCGCAGGCCCGCTTGCTGGCGGCGTAGGGGCTGATGGGCTCGGAAACATCGAGCTGTTCGTGGAACGGCGTGGTGCGGCAGTTGCCGTAGACCGAACTGGAGCTTGCACAGATGATGCGCTCGACGGCGGCCTCCTGACAGGCGGAAAGCAGCACTTGGGTGCCTACCGCGTTGTTGCTGACCCAACGCACCGGGCTTGCGATACTGGGCCGCACCCCGGCGCTTGCGGCCAGGTGAATCACCGTCTGCGGTTTGTGCTGCTGCATCACACGCTGGAGGGCCGGGCCATCAAGCAGATCAAGCTGTGAAAACGCAAAGCCGCCTCGGATGCGGGCGGCGACGGCCTCGACATCAGCGAGGTTGCGGCGTTTAAGTGTTTCGTCGTAGTACGGATCGAAATTGTCAATCCCGACAACGCTTGTGCCCTGCTCGAGGAGTGCCTCGGCCAAGTGAGAGCCGATGAAGCCTGCAACTCCGGTGATGAGGGTGGTGGGCATAGCGGAGACGGAGGGAGCGACGGGCGATCCAAAACAATGCGGTCGGGAGCTGGCGGTGGGCCAACTCTCAGATTGCAGGGTAGAGTGGACAACAGACCGTGCCACACTAGCCCACGTGCTTGGATTCATCTTTTTGGATGCGAGGACCGGGTTGCGGGCGAGGCGATAGAAAAATAAAGAACCCCGCCGAGAGTACCCGGCGGGGCTTTGGTTACCTAATTACCTGTCAGATCACGATTTACTTGAAGAAGTTGGTCGTCTCGGACTTGATCAGCTTGCGGGTGATCTCGGTGCTGCTGCTCTCAGCGGTAAACGAGACCTGGCCTTCCTTGATGGCCTTGACGGTGATGCGGTACGTGCGTGACTCCTTGGGGGCCAGCACTGCGATCGGCGCGAAGCTGATCTTCTTGCCGGT
>JBBRKQ010000228.1:0-2260 GCA_038231815.1 Phycisphaerales bacterium | reverse complement strand
CTTTTAAAGAGGCTGAACTGCGTGCGGCCTTTACCGGCAAGACCAAGGCCATCGTCGTCAACACGCCCCACAACCCGACCGGCAAAGTGTTCTCTCGTGCGGAGCTTTCGCTGATCGCCGAACTGTGCGTCAAGCACGATGCGATCGCCATCTGCGATGATGTCTACGAGCGGCTGACCTTTGATGACGCTCTGCCGCACATCCACCTGGCCACCCTCCCGGGCATGGCGGATCGCACGATCACCCTGTCATCGCTCGGCAAGACGTTCTCGATGACGGGATGGAAAATTGGCTGGGCGGTTGCGCGGCCGGAGCTTTCGGCGTGCGTGAGAGCCGCCCACCAGTTCCTGACCTTTTCCATCGCCACCCCGCTGCAGTACGCCGCGGCGGAGGCGCTGCGGCGTGAGGCCGAAGCCGTACCGCCGCTGGTCGCTCGACTGAAGTCAAACCGCGACAAACTCGCCGATGCGCTTTTGGAACTTGGCCTGACGATTTACGTCCCGCCCTCGGGCTACTTCATCATGGCGGATTTTACAGCTCTGGGCTTTGATGACGATTTTAAATTCGTGCATCACTTAATCGAGAGCGTGGGCGTCGCCACTATTCCCTGCTCGGCCTTTTACGCCAACTCCCATCTTGGAAAGACGCTGGTGCGGTTTGCGTTCTGCAAAAAACCGGAGACGATTGATGCTGGCATCGAGAGACTGCGGGCGGGGCTGAAGCGCTAAGAATCGAGAAGGGGCTTCTGGTTGCTCGACCGCACGCCGGGTTGGTGCTATCTTCGGTCATGCACACCGCCAAATCCGCTTCACTCGATGCTCTACGTTTTGCCCACGGGTTTACAACTTCAATCGTAAAAGACTGGCCGGCAGACAAATGGACGGCCCAGCCCAGCGGCCTGACCAATCACGCGATTTGGACGATTGGCCACCTTGCCGTCACGATGCCGTTTTTCGCAGCCGTCGCAGGCACCACCATTTCTCCACTCCCAGAGTCGTACGGGCCGCTGTTTAGCGCTGGGAGCAAGCCCACGGCCAACTCGGGCGAGTATCCACCCGCTGCGGAAGTTCTCGCCGCCTACAAGCGGGCGACCGAGGATTTTATCGCCGCGATTGAGAAGTTAAGCGAGGCCGATTTGGCCCAGCCTTCACCGAAGGCCGATGGTGGTTTTGCGATCATCAAGCTTGATGCAGTCGCTCGCGCCAGTTGGCACGAGGCGTGGCACACCGGCCAGCTTGTGCTGACCCGCAAGGCACTGGGGTTGCCGTCGCTGTTTTGAGTCGACTTGTTGAGCGGTTCAGCGAAGATGAGCCACGTGGTTGGTGCTGAGGAGTCCGCTGCTTGGCTTTGATGTTCTTTGCATGCGGTTCGCCCCCTTACAGGTGATTGTTTCTGTTGGTGGTCGTCTTGAACATCCGGTTATGAAAAACGACGCACCGAAATGGTGCGTCCGTTTGTATTTAAGCTTGTGGTCCGGCGATTCAACCGTTTACGCAGGGCGACCGATACGGAAGAACATGCCCGCGGTTGCCACGCTGGAATTAATCGCACCGGCCGTGGGTGTCGCATTTGCAGCCAATGAGGGAATCAAAGCGCCCGAAGTGCCGGTGAAGTTGCCGACGTTAAACCGAGCCGTCTGGCCGTAGGTGATCGCGGCAAACTGGAGGCTGTTGGTGATGGTGGCGCTGGAGATAACTCCGGTCACGTTGATGGTGTTGATCCGACTCCCAGTATCTATGCGGGGTGTCAACAGCGACCCGAAATCGGCCGCTGCGGCAAAGTCAAGGGAGCCGTTGATGTCGCGGTATGAAGCCGGGTCACTGTTCGCGTTCAGGCCGGCGGCGAACCGCCCTGTGAACCCGGTCACGGTCGGGCGGAGGGTGAGATTTAATGTGCCGATGAGTCCGGAGCGGAATGTCGCCGCATCGCTGCCATCGCCAGATGAACCGTTTAGGATCTGACTTCCACTAAAGCTGAAAAACGTACTTTGTGTTGCCCGGAATCCGGCGGCAATTTCAAAGTTGCGTTCGCTGCTGGCCACGGTCAGGTTTGCAGTTCGGATTGAGTTTGCCCAGATCGCGCCTGTGATCACATCAGCGCAGGTGAAGCTCAGCACAGAACCGTTGACCGCCATGGTCGGCGTCCAACTGCTCGCAGTCGGGTCCGCAAATGATCCGCTGTTGACGGTTCGGGCGGTGACCGCACCAACCGAGCCGTTTACAAACAGTGAACCGGCGAGCACGCCGGCGATGTTCACGGT
>JBBRKQ010000227.1:0-2294 GCA_038231815.1 Phycisphaerales bacterium | reverse complement strand
ATGGCATTCAGCGACCCCATCGCATGCCAGCGGTTGCCATCGCTGTCAATCCCCGCGGTGCGATCAATATCCGCCATCGGCACGGTGTCCGGCTCGCCGTACAGGCTGTAGCCGTACTTTTCAACCACCATGCCGCGGGCGGGAACCGGCAGTGGTGGGATCTCAACTTCCACCTTTGAGTTTTCTTCCGGCAACTTGTAGCCCGCGCTCAGCATCGCCGCACGAATCGCAGCGGTCACCTCATCGGTGCCGCTCACCAGCGTCGCCGTCGGCGGCATCAGCACCGTCGCATCCAGCGTCAGCTCGGCATTCGGGTCAAGCTGCCCCATCTCCGCCGCCGCGGCGGTGAGAGCATTCAGCGCCGCCACGCGCTTGACCATCGCCACCACATCACCCCGCCAGTTTTGCAGGTAGGTGAGCTTCTCGTCGTACCCGCCATCGCCATCAGTATCGCGCAGACGGATGATGGGCCGATCGGTCGCGTACTTGGCCTGCAAGTTCGGCGGCAGATACCCGATGGCCTGGTATTTACGAACTGGCGGGCGTTTGCCGAGGTTGGAGCCGGTGAGACGCTCCCCGCACACCCCGAAAGACTTAAATTGTCAAAGAAAATTCCGCTTTAGAACGGTATAGCAGCAGGAGCTTCGCATCAGGGTAGCCGGCGACGACAGAATCGACCGACGTTTTATTAACGGACCTTCGGTCGGTGCCTGCAACCAAATCCGGATGCCCGAGAAATGTTGGTCAACAAAGTACGGGACGCACCGCGCCTTCTGATCCGGCATGTCGCAAAATCGCTCGAACCACCTCAAGTCACTGGCACAAAGGCAATCCCGGTGCAGCGAGCTTCTTCGAGTGCATCTTTGAGTTGTTGCGATGCGATTGGCGCAACTTCCCATCCATAGACGCGAAATATTGCGTGCCCGGTGCATGCGGCTGGCAACAACCTTAGTTTTGGCATCGAGCGATATGGGCCGATCAAATCCGGACGGTTATCTGCTTCAACCCACTTGGTAAACTCGGACCGGGACTCATCGACGCACGGGATCAACTGCGTGATGTTCAAGATCTCGTACCCGCAGTGTCTGTCATCCAGGAGCACCGGGAACCGCTGCACATCAGCGGGGGCAATGGCCGCGATGATCCTCGCGATTCGCCCGGATACCACCAGCATGTCAAGCGCACCAAAATGGAAATCAATCGCTGGCCCAGGATACTTCACCCGCACCTTGACCGGCGACGGCCCGTTGTAGCGCACCCCTTTGGAGAATCGCCTTGGATCGATGATTTGACCATCGGCGGTCCGGGGCTCGCTTAGGAACCAGACTTCCTTCAGTGCGGGACTCATCCAAATTTTGTAAAAGCTCGGAGTCATCATTATCGCCTTGTAACAAGGAGCTTGAGCGGGGAATGCTCTGTAGAAAAGGCTGAAACCAAGCCTGTTTTGGTTTGTATACCGTGCGTGAACAAACGCACACCTGACCAGATCGCCGATGAATCTCTGCTGCTGAAGATTGCGGTCTTCGCCCTGCGACTCGGCCGCAAGTGCATGAGTGATTACGGGCACGAGTACAGCCCGCAGCGATTCACGCAGGCACAGTTGTTCGCGGGTGTGATTCAGCCGCGGACGCTGTGGGGAGGCGAAATATTGATGAGACAAGGGATATGACAGTGATGACTGGCATGAGTTTTGCAGGGAAGGGTGGGGCGTTACGAGCTATGCCCCGGCTCGACAATGTTCACCACAGGGACTGATCGGAGGCAAGCACAGATGGATGATGGGAGTGAAGTGGCCGGGGTACGGAAGACGATGGGGTAACGAGACGGCACACAGCACGATAAAACGGACAACCGGCCCCAGCGTCGCAGGTCGCAGCGACGCGATGATGTTCGCCGATGCGGCCATCAAGGTGTTGGCCTACGCCCTGCGGGTCTGAACATGGTTGCCGACAGAGGCATTTCAACAGAGCATTCAGATGTCAACGAAGAAGCAAGTCGAACTACGCTGGACTGCTGCCCTCAACAATGCCTTTGCCAGGAACCCATCGCGCCCAAGGGGTAATCGTCGCGGCGGTCGTTAGAATTCGCTGACAATAGGTCTCCAAGTCATCGCGAAGTACACTCGCGTTCACCAGTTTGCGGGTCTTTGGAGACTGAGCTAAAACGTCCGGCACCGCCCGTACTCGATCGACATAGACGCACACGATTTGTTGGACAGTGCGATGTTGCCACTCAGTTTGCTTGAACAGAAAATCGACACTGATGTAATCACGCTTCGTGCCGACCTTCACGTT
>JBBRKQ010000226.1:0-2321 GCA_038231815.1 Phycisphaerales bacterium | reverse complement strand
GCAACGATTGCGAAGGTGGGCGGCGTACCAGAGTCTGCCGTGTTCCTAAAGCCCAAACACCGCCAGAAGGGTTTGAGCCAGTTTAACAAACTGGCAGACAACCAAGTGCTGATGCAGGTTAATGAGGACGGGCTTATCTTTGAGGTGAACCTGACGGATTACATTGACACCGGGTTGTTTCTGGACCACCGGCTCACGCGACAATTGGTTGCCAAAGAGGCCGCGGGCAAGCGGTTCTTAAACCTGTTCTGCTACACGGGCAGCTTTACCGCGTATGCGGCGGCGGGTGGGGCCAAGGCCACGGCAAGTGTTGACCTCTCACACACGTACTTGGATTGGGCAGAACGGAACCTGACGCTGAGCGGGCAGTGGCCGGGGCCGCATGATTTGATTCGTGCGGACGTGATGGCGTTTTTGGCCGACCACCCACGGCCCAGCCCCAGCAAGAGCGGTGGCCCGGGTGATGGTTTTTACGACTTGGTCGTTGTCGACTCGCCCACGTTTAGCAACAGCAAGTCAACAGAAGAAGACTGGCAGGTAAATGAGTCGCAAGGGGAGCTGTTCAGCAACCTGGTGCCGCTGCTGGCGCCGGGGGCAATTGTGTATTTCTCGAATAACTATCGGCGGTTTAAGCTAGATGAGGACCGGATGAAAGAGCTAGGGCTCTCGGTGCGCGAGATCACGGCCAAGACGCTGCCGCCGGAGTATCGGAATCAGCGGATACATAGGTGTTGGAGGATGGAGTTTGTGGGGCGGAAGTGAGGAAAAGTTCATGCGCTGGATGAGCCACTCACGATCGAAGTTTAGCTATCTCGGTATCCTTGCCGCTTCTGTCGCGGCAGTTGTATT
Source organism: Phycisphaerales bacterium (assembly GCA_038231815.1). Taxonomy (GTDB): domain Bacteria; phylum Planctomycetota; class Phycisphaerae; order Phycisphaerales; family UBA1924; genus CAILKP01. The sequence goes on along the minus strand of JBBRKQ010000226.1, from coordinate 1,472 downwards.
CCTGTCAATGCCTCACACTGCGCTATCGCCGCGTAAGATCGCGGAAGCACTAGCCCAGAGAGTGAAATCAGGAAATACCGTCTCACAGTCTGAGATCGAACAGCTTTTTGGAGCTCCGTACGAGCGCGTTTTCGACGGTTGAGATGCGGTGTACTTGCTTGGCGACGATGGTTCGTATTTTCGCATTGACGGCCTGTAGCTTGGCATACGGCTGCGGCCGGGGACAAAAACCGTAGGTGATGCCGCGGTTTTTTCGGATTGAACGTGCCGGGCAAGCAGCCACTTTCAGAGCGGGATTACCGCCGCGACGCTAGTCATTGCTACGGGGCGCTTGGGTGGACCCGTCCTGATCAAACGAGAACACAGCTTCAAGCCCGTTGGCAGCTTTAGACTTCATATTGCCGTGCTAGCGCTGCGGCTTTTCGCAGTTTGTCCGTGCATTTTTTGCGTAGCAGGTTCTGATCAGTTCGTTTGCAGGACTCGCAAGGAGGTTGGCATGGGAAATGGAGGCGAGCCGGCACTGCATTGCCGCTGCCTCGGGTGCTTTGGCAAGCTGTGATTTTGGTGTGGAGAGTTGCGGTTGTGGGGGAACGGGAGGGGAATCCATCGCCAGGAATGGCGATGCTACGAGATGCGATGCTGCGGAAGGTACTGCCAGCAGGGCTTCGCTCTATCTCAATCGGCGGCCGTTGCGTATGGCATTACTGCGGTGTTGGCGGCGATATAAAGCGGGTGCTTGGGTGCGCCGGATTTTGTTATCGCGAAGCACACCACATCGCTTTGCCTGTGTGCAGGTAGTTTGCAAATGAGCTTGGTGATTTGCTCGTGGCGGGCCATGATGCTGCCGTGGTTGCCCCAACCGGCGACTATTTTGTTGCAGGTGGTGAGGACTGCGGCGATGGCGGCGTCGTTGTCGGGGCCGATTGGATCTGCGATTTGTTTGAGGGCGGCGGGGTTGGTTGATCGCAGGGCGAAGATGTTGGCGACGACCATGCCGCCGGCCCCCCACTTCTTGGCGAAGTTTTGGCAGCGGGTGAGGGTTGGGTCAAGCACGTGCTCGGTGGCGGTGCTGGGGTTTAGCAGCAGGAAGCCGGTGCGGGGGAGGTTTGGATTCCAGGTTCGCCAGAGGATGTAGCGGTAGAGTTTTTTGGTGTGGGTGCCGTCGGGGCCGGGGCCGTCGCCATAGAGGGCGCCAGCGGGCTGATGGAGGAGACTGGCCAGATCATCAAATCGTGCGCACGGAATTGGGTTTGGGTTTGGAGTTGGAACTCGGGCGGGAATGGGAGTTGGAAACGGCGCGGGCAGCGTGGAGTTTGCTTGGACTTTTTTGGCCGTGTTCTTTGGGTTGCTCTTGGCCATCACACCTTGGCCCTCACCCATTGCCCGCCGAGGAATCGCCAGCCATAGATGATGGCGCGGAAGACGATCTCGCCGCACAGGCCCATCCAGAGTCCTGGCAGGCCCAGAGCGAG
>JBBRKQ010000225.1:0-2844 GCA_038231815.1 Phycisphaerales bacterium | reverse complement strand
GCCCGCGTCACCGGCAACGACCCCCACGACTTTGCCTCCGACCGTGGCGTAGTCACCGTGGCGGGCTTGGTGCTGACGCTGCTAGGACACGTGCCAAAGACGGGCGAGAAGGTCGTACACCGCAATGTCGAACTTGAAGTGATGGATATGGACCGAGCCCGGGTTGACAAGGTGCTGGCCAAACGAATCGATACCGCACCGCCCACTCCCGGGATCTGATCGCCTTGCACACTCCGCGCAAAATAGAGCCCGGACCATACGGCCCGGGCTCTGTGATTCAGTCATTCATCGAGCGCAACTCGACAGCGAGTCACAAACAGATCTGATCGAACGCACTTATCGCTTCGCCAGAGAATCACGGATCTGCTCCAGGAGCATCTCTTGCTTGCTGGGGGGCGGCGGTACTGGCGCTGGCTTCTCAGCCTCCATGCGCTTGCGGGCGGTATTAAACAGCTTGACAACCATGAAGATACAAAACGCCAGGATGACGAAGTTGATGGTAATGGTTACAAAGTTACCCCACGCCAGAACCGGGCCAACCTTTCTTGCATCCGCCAAGCCAAGCACCTTGTTGGGTGCTGAGGCGATGGCATCGCTGACGCTTTTGGTCAGCGGGAAGTAGGCGTTGGTAAAATCAACGTTGCCGGCAAGCCCAATCACGGGCATCAGGACGTCCTCGATGATCGAGTTGACAATCTTGCCGAATGCAGCACCGATGATGACACCAACGGCCAGATCGAGTACGTTGCCCTTGAGTGCGAATTCTTTGAATTCAGATACGAAGCCCATTGCAAATTCTCCTAAAAGTTACGGCACGCTCAGGGTTGCCCCCGAGTAGCGTGAGTGTGTGGTCCAAATCCTACTGCCCCCTAACTGTGATCCTGCCCCGCCACACAGCACTAGAACGCAACGGCCAGCATGATGAAGTAGTCAACATCATTCTTCTTGAAGCCCTGACCCGGGTCGGACTGATAGCGGTCCTCAACACCAATTTTCAGTGAAAGAGCCAGCTCAGGATCAACCATGATGTCAAGCCCGGCCTTGGCGGTCGCGCGATAATCGGTAATCCGTTCGAGCGACGGGTAGTAATCCAGCGTCACAAACATCTTGGTGCGCTCAGAGAACTTGTGCGTGAAGTCAATGCCGATGTCGAGCTCTGGCGTGAACGAATTGTCTGGACCGCCCACTTCTCGAGTCAGACCCACACCGACGCGGCCGTTGAGCGTGGTCGTCTCATTTTTGATGAACCGATAGCCCGGACCAACGAACGCCGATACACGCCAGTCCCACGCCTGGAACTCGTCATACTCGGCCTTACCCAAAGCATAAATAAACCACGGCGACTCACCAAAGCTCCAGTCGTTCCGCACAAAGGCGGCGCCGCGGGACTGGCTCTTGTTGCCCTTGTCGGTGGCGTACGAATACACCAGACCAAACGATGTGTCCAAATCCTTGGCCTTGCGAACGCCATCAAACGCCGCACGCAGGTTCAGATTCTCACTATTGCCCGAAGAGCCGTTCAAGCCGAAAGCGGCGCTGAACTTCCAGCCGTCCGCAAATGTTGCAGGCTCGGGGGCGGGGGCTTCTGCTGCCTTGGCAGCCTGAGCGGCAGCCACGGCAAGTGTCAACTCCGGAGCCGCAAGCGTCAGCTCAGAAGGGATAGCTGTGGCGGCGAACGTGTTGGCAGCCGCAACAAGTGTGAGTTCGTTACCAAGCTCTAAATTGGTGGTTTCGACGGCCAGTGCTGAGCCAGCGCACAACACAATCGCCGCAGAACAGATTAAAACAGACTTCATTCAATTGCTCCGGAGAAGATTCTGGAAATGACACAAGTAGCAAAAACTTCTCATCCGATAATAGTGGGCACAAACTTGTAGATTTCAAAGAATGAGAAAATTTTACCATGGCGCGATGGTTGTCCGGTTCGGCCCACAGCTGTTGCCGGTGCCGCGGCTCTCGCCGGGACACGGAAAATGACGGGCAGCGGCCAGCCAACGGCTGGAAGACAGCATTCGAACACATCCCGACACCCGTTTCCTTTGGCCCGAGCTTTCCCACAATAAATGGGTTGCCTGTCGCCTGTGCACGCCACGGGCGGTGTGTTTAGACGCTGCAGTTCATCGAGTGGCCTAGCAAATTCTCGACCATCCCACAAACGTCTTCGCCCGGGCTGTAGTGGTTTGAACCTACAAGTCAGATCATTTCCAGACAAGCCCAGTTCACCTCCGATCCGCCCGCGCTCGAACGCCCCGGTTGCAACGGCCGCAAGAAGGCCAACACACGCAAAAAAAGGCCCGCCAGAATTCTGGCGGGCCTTCATACAAAGTTCAACGTCACTTGGTGCGCCATCGCATCAACAGGGTGCTGCTCAGTTGGACAATGCCACATGAACTCAAAAATCTCGGTTCATCGTGCCGACGACCCGAAAAGCCCACCGGAGGGCCAAGGGGTCTAACCTAAACGCTGAGTCATTGGTACTTCCTTTGCCGGAACTAAACACCCTCCGCAGTCGCTTCGCTGACCGCTTCGCCCGGCGCGAGCAGCGTTCGAGCTTCGCCTGCTCCGTTCGTGGCCAACTCTCCGATCTGCCCCGCAAGAGCATCGAGCCGATGGCCCTAGCCGCTGATCTGCCGCCGCGGAATCTCCAGCAATTCCTCTCGCTGCACCACTGGGGCCATGACATGCTGCGGGATCGAACCAAGGAGATCATCGGCCGCGCGCACCACGACCCCGGCGGCATCAGCATCCTCGATGAGACGTACTACGCCAAGAAGGGCGACAAGACCCCGGGCGTGCGGCGGCGCTGGTGGGGCAATGGTGTGGCAATGGTCCGGCAATGGTGCG
>JBBRKQ010000224.1:0-2911 GCA_038231815.1 Phycisphaerales bacterium | reverse complement strand
CCATGATGGACCACAGTTCGCTGAGGCGGTTTTCGATCGGCGTTCCGGTGAGGGCGACGCGTCGGGCGGCCTGGAGCGACCGGATGGCAAGGGACTGCTTAGCGCCGGGGTTCTTGATGTTCTGGGCTTCATCGAGGGCGATGCGCCACCAAGGGACCATCTCGAACGATTCATTGTCACGGTTGGCCAGCGCGTAGGTGGTGACGACCACATCGTGCTCGTTGGAGGCGTCGGCGAATGCCTGGCCTAGCTTGCGCTCCGGGCCATGGTGAATCATGAAATTGAGGCTGGGTGCGAAGCGTTTGCCTTCGCGGACCCAGTTGCCGATGACTGACATTGGCACGACCAGCAGCGTCGGGCCGACGCGGCCGGTGCCGCCGGTGGCGTCGGCAACGTTCTTGCGTTCCCACAGCAGCATGGCCAGGAGCTGGATGGTCTTGCCGAGACCCATGTCATCGGCCAGGCATGCGCCTAGGCCGCAGCGGTCCAAGAAACTGAGCCAAGACAGGCCCTTGATCTGATACGGGCGTAGTGAACCTACGAAGCCCTCGGGCGGCTCGAGCATTTCCATCTTCTGCTGGTCGCCACCGAAGACCGAGGCGAGCCAGCCCTGCACATCAAGCCCGACGACCGGCAGGCCGGTCTGCCGCAAATCCGCGGCGTATGCCAGACGGATGGCCTTGCCGAGCTCCATCTGTCCTCCGGGATTTTCGCGGATGAACTCAATTGCGTTCTGAATGTCTTCGGGACGAACTTCGACCCAGCGGCCGCCGATCATCACCAGTGGGCTCTTGATGGTCGCGAGTTTTTCGAACTCCTCGATGGACAATGAAGTCTGGCCAATGGAGATCTGCCACTTGTAGTTGACCAGCGTGCCAAGACCGATCTTGGCTCCCACGCCTGCGGGCGCTGCGCCAGGGGCATCGGCCGGTCCGGAGTCAATTTCCAGCCTCACACCCAGGCGGGTGGATGGTGAATCCCACCACTTGGGAACCTGCACGCAGAAGCCCTGTTCGAGCAGCACGGTGCGCCAGTCGCGTAGGAACTCGTACGCCGCGGGCGTGCCGAGCTTCTGGTGGGTAGGCTCAGGCTCGACCAAGGCCTTCTCGACCGGTTTGTAGACGCGGGCAAGGCGGCCGAGCTCGGTGAGGAAAAGCTCATGGGGCGAGTCGATCTTTTTACCCGCGACAGTGGCGCCGCCGGTGGCCAGGAGCCAGAGGTCCTGCGCATCGATGAAGATGGTGGGGTCCTCAACACTTTGGAGGCCGAAGACCATGGGCCACACCAGTGAGGCGCCGGGGGTTTCAAAGTCGGTCAGGGTGCCAATATCAACCGGCTCATCAAGCCGGACGAACAGCCGCCACTGCGAGCTCGTGCCCCGGTCATCAAGTCCGCCAATCCAGTTGCGGACGCGCTTGAGTAAGTCGGGCCGCTGCTCCATCTTTGCGGCTAGGAGATTGAGCGGGCCAAGCAGCCCGGAGAGCCACGCGACGTGGGCATCAGTCTCTGGGGTGCGGCCTTCGATGGTGTCGATCATCGTCTCGGCGTGGAGCACAGCGCGGCAGGCGGCATCGGTGGTGCGGAGCAAGAAGTCGTCAAGAATCGGCCAGCCCTGATGGCGGAAGTGATCATCGACAGCGCGTGCCGCTGGGGGCATGGCGTTGACCAGCATCTGCAATTTGGCGGTGGTCACTTCATCGGCGATCCAGGGCTGCCAGAGGCCTTTGAGTTGGCCCTTAAAATCCTGCATCACGCTGGGCACAAATCGCTGCTGCGTGAGCAGCCAGCGGACCATGCGTCCGGACATCATCCAAAAACGCAGGGACGGTGCGGCGACCACTTGGCGGGCGAGTTCAGGGATGCCGGCAGCCGGCGTTTCGCTGAGAGCATCGGAGCCGGCATCGAGGGCCGAGTCTATGAGATCGAGTACGGCGAGGGCCTCACCGGCGGGGAAGCGGACAGTCGGTGTGGCCAGCGAGACGAGCACCAAAGGGACATCATCTTCCGAAGGCACCAGCGTGCCCGGGGCGGGGATGTCTCCAGCGGATTCGTTAGGAACACTCGGCGGCAGAGCCGTCGCGGCGATTTCCATCGCGATGGCCTGTGCAATGGCATCTTCACCCTCGGCGGGGGTTTCTTCGTGCCGCATCTCGGCCTCATCATTGAGGCGGGCGATGACGGGGCTGGGTACCGGGACGCCGCGGCGGGCGGGGAGCAACAGGCGGACTAGGGCGGTCTGACCGATGATCGCGGGGCCAACGGCGCCATTGAGCAAGGCGAGCAACTGCTCTGCTGGCACGGCGGAGGGGTGCTGGCCGGGACTAGCGCTGGGATTGACGGCTGTGCTTTCGGCCCAGAGGTGGAGTGAACCGTCCGTCCAGTTGGCGTGCAACGCGAATGGGCCGATCGCGACCGGGGCTGAGTCGGCAGGGCCTGCGACACGTGCTTGCGAAATCGTTGCGAGAGCGGTTGCTGACTGTGTCGTCGGTGAGTTGGTCATAGCGAAGACTGCGGGAGGCGAAGGAAGACACAAAGCCGGTACGGCAAGCCGCCACTGCATTGGCAAGCTCGCACACGGAAGGCCCGAACCCATTCCCTAAACCGTGGCCATGAACACGAGCCCAAACACTGACCTTCACTGCTAAGCCCGGATTAACCATCAAAAGCTGATGACCAAGCCTTGAACCACACTCGGCTTGTCCGCCTCGGCAAAGAGTGGACACGCCGATGCCCCCTCCACAGGGCGGCAAAAACGCCGCTGAAGCTGTGGAGGAGGCCACCAAACGCAAAGATAATGAGGATGCCGGGACTCGAACCCGGGACCAGCGGATTAAAAGTCAGCTGCTCTACCAACTGAGCTACATCCTCAACTTTTCAAAGACCTGTAATACAGGCAGCTTGCTTTCCAGCT
>JBBRKQ010000223.1:0-3042 GCA_038231815.1 Phycisphaerales bacterium | reverse complement strand
TCGGTCGATGGGTAGACCTCGCGCATGCCGCGGATCCAGGTGAATTTGTTCTCCATGAGCATGAACAGCGGGCCGGAGCCGGGCGCATCGTGGCTGTAAATAACCCCGAATCGCGGGTTTTCATGCTCAACCCGGGCGATGACTCGCAGCGTGCCAAAGCCCAGCTTTTTTTCGGTGATGATCCGCTTCCACTGCTCATCACGCTCGCAGGTGAGCATGCCGTCTTGAACGAACCAACTGCCCCCGGCCTCTGCCCGCGGCCGCCAGCCATCAAGATCACGGCCGTTGAACAAGGGTTGCCAGTCGGCCAGTTTCGTCAGTTTCGCCAGGGGTTTGGAGCCAAAGCCAATAAAGCGGCCCGCCGCGGCGGTGGCCAACAGCCCAACCGCACTCCCCGCGGCAATAACCATGTTACGGCGCGTGAGCAAGCCCGGCCGCTGAGAGAGGGCATCAAGGGCGTTGATAAACTCATCTGCGGACTGAAAGCGGCGGCGGGAATCAATCTCGCAGGCTTTGAGCACGATGAGGTTGATCCGACGAAGCAGTTCTGCATCGGGCCCGGGCTTGCCGATTGGCAGCATCGGAAAGCTTCGCGGCGAGTTGCCGGTGGCCAGGCTGTAGAGGATGCGCCCGGCGGCGTACAAGTCTGCGGTACGGTCGAGCGCTCCGGTGGGCGGGAGATAATCCGGCGTGCCCACGACTGTGACCTCGGTTTGTTCGAGCGTCACCAGCCCGAGATCCGCCAACTTCCACACTCCGCCGACGCAGACCACGTTGGCTGGCTTGACGTCACGATGGATAAGCCCAGCCCGATGAAGTGCGCCAAGGCCGGAGACCAGTTGCCGCACAATATCAATGGCGTGGTGTGGCGGGAGCGCGCCGCGGCGGCTGAGCAAGCGGGCGAGGGTGAGCGGTGTGTAGACACCGGGCGCAACTTCGGGCTTCTCATTGTGGATGGCCTGATGCGATTCTGGGAGTGTCGTCGAATATTGCTCGCCGGGGGGCACGAGCTGCCGACCCGTGGCCAGATGAGGCGCGCCGGTGGCGGGCATGTCGAACAATATCGCATCGCGTGAGGTCAGGTCGCAGGCGGAATCATCATCGGCCAGCGGCATTGAGTAGAACAAACTGCCGCCGATGCGACCAGAGTGCAGCACGCCGATGAGATTGGGCGACGCCGCGGCACTGGCTTGAAACGCCCGGATGGCATCTTCTTCACGAGAAGCGATGGCCGGAGAAAGTGTCGGGCGGAGCACCTTGACCGCGACGCGGGCGCTCATGGCGTCTTCGGCGAGCCAGACCTCGCCCTGGGCGCCGGAGCCGATGGGCTGGAGCAGGGTGAAATCTCCAAGCAGCACGCCGCAGGCGAGAGCGGGTGGGCCAGTTATTTCTGAATTGGCAGAAACCTTCACGCTCGACCTCCAACTGCGACCCGTAACACCCACTTAAAACAGAAAGTCGTAATGAGTGTACGGGAGACCGATGGGCCGGACAGTGGGAAGTAACAATTTACTAAAAGTCATCAGCGAAATTGCCGACGGGTTGAGTCATCCGCGTGGATGAGCCATGCTTCAGGGCGCACGCAAGATTACGGCCATTGCCAAAGAGGCCGCGAGGCATTTTTACAGCGAAGAGGGGGAAGGGTGGGAAGGGCTCGAAGTGAAGAAAATGAAGCGAAGAGACGAAGAGGGAGCAAAGAGAGCCGCGAAAAATTACTGCCGAAACCACAGTTTCCTGTTTTCTAATGCCATGCCTTCTTTTCGTATTTCTTCGCATCCTTGGCCCGCTTCGCTACCTTCGATATCTTCGCTATCTTCGCACCCTTCGCTACCTTCGCTGTAAAATGTCTTTTGAGGAGCTTGGTGATTTACGGTGCATTTGTGACGGACGCTCCCGCGGCAATTTTGCGGTCGCGCTGATCCATTCGCTCAACCGTACTCGAAATCGAAATTCATCTGACGAGGTATGCGGTGTGCGGCAACTGAGAAGAAGGCACACAATCTCGCTCAAAGCAGCGGCGTTGTGGCACGGGGAGCTGTGGCACCGGTAATTGTGGCACAGGGAGCGGAGTCGTGGGCGGCTAAAAAGCTTGGCACAAAAATGACAACCGCCGCTGGGGTTACCAGCGGCGGTCGCGTTTAAGAAACAGTTGGGTGTCCATTCACGGCTGATTACTCAGACGATAGTTGTATCAAGTACAAACGAGTAGGAGCTGACCGACGAGTTCTGGTTCACACCAGATGGTTCGTCTAAGGAATCCCTTAGAAAGGAGGTGATCCAGCCGCAGGTTCTCCTACGGCTACCTTGTTACGACTTAGTCCCAGTCACCGATCTTGCCGTGGTCGCCACTGAAATGTGGCGGCTTCGGGCTCTACCGGCTCCCATGACTTGACGGGCGGTGTGTACAAGGCTCAGGAACACATTCACCGCGGCGTAGCTGATCCGCGATTACTAGCGATTCCGGCTTCATGCAGGCGGGTTGCAGCCTGCAATCCGAACTGGGGTGCGTTTTTTGCGATTTGCTCCACCTCGCGGTCTTGCATCGCTTTGTACGCACCATTGTAGCACGTGTGCAACCCTGGGTGTAAGGGCCATGAGGACTTGACGTCATCCCCGCCTTCCTCCGGTTTGACACCGGCAGTCTCATTAGAGTCCTCGCCATGACGCGTTAGTAACTAATGACAAGGGTTGCGCTCGTTAGAGGACTTAACCCGACGCTTCACAGCACGAGCTGACGACAGCCATGCAGCACCTGTGCTGGTTCCACTCTTGCGAGCGTCATTCCTGTTTCCAGGAACTAATCCCAGCATGTCAAACCCAGGTAAGGTTCTTCGCGTTGCTTCGAATTAAGCCACATGCTCCACCGCTTGTGTGAGCCCCCGTCAATTTCTTTGAGTTTTAATCTTGCGACCGTACTTCCCAGGCGGTATGCTTACCAATTTCTCTACAGTTCCAACGGCGTCAGAGCCGCTGAAACTCAGCATACATCGTTTAGGGCGTGGACTACCAGGGTATCTAATCCTGTTTGCTCCCCACGCTTTC
>JBBRKQ010000222.1:0-3064 GCA_038231815.1 Phycisphaerales bacterium | reverse complement strand
ATCTACCTCTCCGGTTCGGTTGAGCCCAACGGGTTCTTCAACAACGGCAACTTCGGTGCCGTTGAGCGGGTTGACATGTTCAACGCAAATGCTCAGGATCAGGGTGTCGTGTTCATGCCCTCGCTCAACAATCTCGGTCGCGGCCCAACAAAGGCTGGCATCGATGGATTCGTCAACGACCTGACGTTCATCGTCGGTCGTCAGATCGGGCAGTTGGTCGGCCTGCGGCTTTCCGCTGGATCTCGCGTTGCGGCGACAAACCCGCTCTTGCCCATTGGTCCGACCAACCCGGCGATTGTGGACTTCATGGCTGTATCGGGTGCTGCTGGTGCGCCGATTCCTGCCTTTGGTGGAACACCGCCAGCGACTGCGGGCTCAGGCCCGCGCTCGATCGATACCGCCCGTGGGCTCTCTGGCCAGAACTCAGCGACAGCAAGCGGCACGCAGTTCTTCCTTGGTCAGCAGAACTCTGCTCAGTTGCTCCGCCGCATCTTTGGGATCAACTGAGTCGGTCCTACCCGTCCTTGGCTTCCCCACACATCTGAGTTACTGATCCAAGCCCCGGCCCCGTGCCGGGGCTTTTTTTGGATGGTGATTTGTGAGCGCCCAGTAAATCGCAGCAAAAATTGTGGGCTTTCTGTTGAAAAATACCGAAAACATGTTATATTCAAATGTGCGTTGCTTGTGCATGGTTGCCAAGCCGCCAAACGGCTGATCCGGTATGACGCGGGCATCGTGTCGCGGGTCGCGTCCGTTTCTGTTGCTGATCGTTTCTCTCCCTTCGCAGGACCGCGTCCATGGGATCTGAGTTTTCGCTGTCTCACAACCCTGACTTTGTCGGAGAACCCGACCTTTCAGCGGTGAGCCCAGCGCACGTCCAACTTGGCAGAACACCACAGCAAGCCGCTGCGGTGCCGTACCGCGTTGATCCGGAAGGAAACCTTTGGGTGCTGCTGGTGACCAACAGCCGCGGCGAATGGATTGTTCCCAAAGGCACCATCGAGCCAAATCGCTCCGCGGAGCAGACCGCACTGATTGAGTCACTGGAAGAGGCGGGCATCACCGGCTCTTTGGACGGGCTGGAACTTGGTCGGTACAACTACGTCAAGGGCGGCGCATCGCTGCTGGTGGCCGTGTACTCGATGCGGGTTGATCGCGTCTTGGTGCGCTGGCTCGAACAGGCCGAACGGGAGCGCGAGTGGTTCCGCTACGCCGAAGCGACCGAGCGTCTCTCACGAACAGATCTTCGCAAATTGCTGCGGATTTTGCACGAGAGGCTAACCAAGGCGGCCAAGCTGTCCGCCGCCTGAGCTGTCGATCGACCTGCGGTGCCGAGGCTGCATGAGGGTTACGGGTGATGCAAGGACAAATCGGGCTAATCGGGCTAATCGGGATAAGTGGAGGGGGACCGCTTTGGGGCAGGAATTTTCAACACACCCAGCGCACCCGCGGGCTTCGCTGCACCGCCGCCGAATACCTGCGGACGCCCCGACGATCGCAGGAGAGCTGCTTTGTCGTTTGGTACGGCTCATGCTGCGGAGTTGGCAGTCCGTTGCGGGAACTTCCCGTCAGCTGGACAAAGCCGGGGCCTGTTCAGCTCCCGAAGGCCAATCGATGGGGTGCACGACCCTGTCCGAAGTCAATACTCAGATAGCTCTCCACCCCGGCGTACGCAAATGGCCGGTCGCCTTGCTCACCATAAACCCGCCGTGTTACCGCTTGAGTCTTGAAGGTGAAAGCCGGTCGGCATGAGATAAATAGCCTACGATTCATGTCAGAAATACACTATCAAAACACAGACAGATGCAAGTGCAACTGCCTGAACTGTCTACTGCCGAATTCTGAATTCCGCAATCGCCTCCGCCAGCAGCCTTTGGAAACTTGGGTGCCCGCACCTGCCGTAAGAGCCGTCTTGCCTTGGAATTTAACCCATGCCCGCCGTTTCAAGTGAAGTCCAGAACCAGGCTTGGCTGACCGTTCCGGGTAAATGGTACATACTGCGCACCCGCAGCCGGCAAGAGAAGGCGCTTACCGATGACCTGACTGCCAAGGGCATCGCCAGTTATCTGCCACTGACGACGATGGTGCGGTATTACGGCAAAAGGAAGGTAAAGGCGATTTTGCCGCTTTTTTCGGGGTACGTTTTTCTGAAGGGTGACCGGGATCAGTGCTTTGAAGCCGACAGAACCAAAAGAATTGCGCAAATATTGGACGTGAGCGATCAGGTGAAGTTGGAGGGTGAGCTGCTGTCAATCGCCAGAACGCTTGATCGCGAAGGAACACTTGTTGCCTGTGACCCTCTGGTCAGAGGTACGGCGGTCGAGGTGACCTCCGGCCCCTTCAAAGGGGTTCGCGGTTCTGTTGATGTGTTGGTGCGTGATAACCGATTGATCCTGCACGTCGATTTGATCGGCGGTGCGGCTGCCTTGGAGATTGACCGTGATCTTCTTCGTCCGGTTGTTGAATAACCCGGCCGAGACAAGAGGCAGAGCGACAACTCAGGTTTTGTGCCGAGGTCAACATCCTTGCATGCTGTTGACGGGGACGGAGTCTGCACGCATTTTTTAAGTGGCTGGCAGTATAGGAAACTTGCTTATCACACCTGCTTGGGCGAACCGTACCGGTTGAGCCAAGCGAGCCCGTCTTCATCGGCAGGAATTAGCGTTTCATCGGGTTTCCGTTTTGGCCTCGCGATGTGACACTACATCTGCACTTGCGAAATACGGAGCATTCTACAAATGACTTTACTTCATTCTTCTCGCTTCAAGCGTCTGGCTCTTCTGGCCTCCGCAGCGCTGCTGCTCACCGCCGCCACGCTTCAGGCCCGGCTGCAATCTAGTGAGCCTGCCCCGGCCAAAGTCGGACAGCAAGCCAAGACAGCGTGGCTGGCCTCTGCACTCAGCGGCGGATCGCGAGCCATCCTTGAAGACTTGGCCGCTCCAACAAACCTGCGGGCTGTTGATGTTGGCGACGGACTCAGCGTGGCGATCTCCTGGACTGCATCAGCAAGCGACGTCGTGGAAAACGTGATCGAACGCCAACGCAGTGTCTCGGGCACATGGGT
>JBBRKQ010000221.1:0-3145 GCA_038231815.1 Phycisphaerales bacterium | reverse complement strand
TTTGGTGGCCTGGCGCTGAGCATCATTGAAGTATGCCGGAACGGTGATGACTGCGCGATCAACCTTTTCGCCGAGGTACTCTTCGGCGGTCTTTTTGAGGTCCTGAAGAATGAACGCCGAGATCTGCTGTGGCGTGAACTCTCCCTGGTTGTTCTTGACCTTCACAAAGTCATCGCCGGAGCCGACGATGGTGTAGGGCACCTTGCTCTCTTCGTTGCCGGAGCGGCCGTATGCGCTGTCGCCACCGGCGGAAACCTCAACACGGCGACGGCCCATGAACCGCTTAATCGAGTAGATCGTGTTCTTGGGGTTGGTAACCTGCTGGTGCTTGGCGGGCTGGCCGACGAGACGCTCTCCCTTGTCAGTAAAACCTACGACGGAGGGGGTGATGCGGGAGCCACTGGAGTTGATGAGCACCTTGGGGGCGCCGCCTTCCATAACCGAGACCACCGAGTTGGTTGTTCCGAGGTCGATGCCGATGATTTTTGACATGAGTTGTGTCCTTTGGGTGTGCTGTGCGGAGCGTCAATGCTTTTTGCGGCTGGACCGGTGTCCGCTGCCGCGACGCTGCTGGGAAGTTGCAACCAGCGTGCCAGCGTTGGGACTGTTTGGAGATCGTCGAAAGCAGTAGTTTCGTATGATCATTCCGCGTTTTTAAGCCCTGAAGCAGGATTGACGGGGCAACCTGCTGCCTTATTGGCAGACTTTCTCAGCCACCGGGGCGAGCGACGTAGACTGCCGCCACGTGACGAAACCCAAGCCGAACCAGCCGACAGGATCCAGACCGACGCAGTTGCGCAATAGTCAGGCTATTGCCCGGTCCATGGGCGCCCCGGCGGGAGCGGTTCCGGCACTGGCCGGGGCGCTGGCTGGGCTGGAAACACTGGGCTGTCACCCCCCTTCCGTGCTCCGGATGTTGGCTGAGACGGCGGTGTTCGGCGGCTTGGAAGCTCCGCGGGTGATTGACCTCGGGTGCGGCAGGGGTGAGATGTCGGTGGGAGTGGCTGAGGCGTTTGGTGCCCATGTTCTGGGAGTGGACTTGCACCCGGCGTTTTTGGAGCATGCCCGGGGGCTGGAGCGAACCCGACGCTTGGTTGGTTTTAAGGGTCGAGGTGCGGGCGGAGAGTGCAGGTTTCGATTAGGCGATGTGATGCTGGCCCCCCGCTCTTACTCTGTTTGGCGCGGGTTGGACCTTGCGATGATGCTCAATGTGCTTCCGTTTGACCTTGCGGCACCCGTAGCAAGGCGTTATGTTCGGACGGGCGGCTATTACCTTATTGATGATGCGCTCGCCCGGCAGGGCTCCGCCAAGGCGCTGGAAACCGGGGCTCCGGTGCTGGCGGAAGTGCGGGCGGTGATTCGATCTCTGGGTGATGAGCTGGTGAGTTCACGGTCACTGGCCGCTGTTGCCCGTGCGACGATGCCGCAGCGGTTGAAGCAGTTGGCCACCGGGGTAGCGGCGGCGGGGGAACGGCTGCCGCATCACCGCCGGCAGCTTGCGGCGATGCTTCGGGCTCATGCGGATGCGGCGCGGGTGATGGGCCCGCTGCTGCACCCGACGCTGCTGCTGGTTCGCCGTGGACTGGAGTGCTGAGAGATTGGCTTGGGCTTTGGTGTGGTGGCGGTGCGGGCCGGTCCGGGCCGGAATATTCCTTGATTCGGTGCTGGTCCGCCGCACCGGCAGGACTTACCTTTAACAAACTGATTCGGCCACGCGCATTCGTTTGCGGGTCGATCGGCGGGCTCATGCCCGGTTTGCGATTTCTATTGACCTCAATTCCTGTTTAGACGCATCGGAGAACTCATGGCAGCACCCGCATCATTCGGCCCGACAGATGGCAATCCGAAGCCCGCCGAAATGGCGGAGGGTTCTATCCCGGTGCTGCCCGAAGATGCGACAGCGGAGCAGAAAGATTTGCACTGGTTCAAGCACGTCTATCAGGGTGACAGGATGCCGCAATTGACGTGGCGGGCGGTACTTATGGGCGGGTTCCTGGGCATGGTCATGTCGGCGGCGAACTTGTATACCACGCTGTCGATCGGCTGGGCCTTCGGCATTGCTATTACGGCGTGCGTGCTGTCGTTTGTCATGTGGAACCTGATCGTGCTGACCAGCGGCAAGCGGGTTAGCCAGATGTCGGTGCTGGAAAACGCGTGCATGGCATCGACGGCCTCGGCCGCGGGATATTCAACTGGTTCGACAATTGCGACAATGTTTGGTGCGCTCGTGCTGCTGCACGATCCGCTGCCGGGGCAAACCGCCGCGGACATTAAGACTTGGGAAGTACCGGGCGTCACGCCGATGATCGTCGTGATATTTACGCTGTGTACCGGGCTCATGGGAGTGTTCTTGGCCATTCCGATGAAGCGGCAGATGATCAACCATGAACAGTTGCCATTTCCGTCGGGCATCGCCGCGGCGGAAACGCTGAAGAGCTTGTACAGCCAGAGCGCCGAAGCATTGAAGAAGGCGTATGTGCTGGTGGTTGGACTGGCTGCTGGTTTGCTGATTGGTTTACTGCGGGCTGGCGATGATGTGCTTGAAAAACTGACGTGGCTTGAAAAGGCCTTTGCAGCGACTGACAACGCGCTGCGAATTCCCTCGGAATTGCCGATGACGTTCTTGAACAGCCGCTATCCGGAGATTACGGATCGGGCGGGCAAACTGGTGAATGCTCAGCCGGCGGGGTTTGCCTTTGAGCCATCGGCGCTGCTGATTGCAGCGGGCATGATCGTGGGTATGCGGACGAGTGTGTCGTTGATTCTGGGTTCGCTTATTTTGTATGTCGGCGTGGGGCCTTATCTGGCCAATCAGGACGCTCAGGTTATCTTGCGGCCAGCGATGGTGGCCTCCGACACGGCGATTGCGATTGCTCGAGAGCAGCCGGCTGGAGAGATGATCTCCATTCGGGCTGCTCTGGTGGATTCTGAGGCAGCTCGGCTCCGAAAGGAGGCTCACGCCGCACGGGCTGCTGCGCCCACGGGTGAGGAGATTACCGATGCTGCCGCGGTTGCATACAGCAAGCTGACGGCCGAGGAGTTCAGCAAGAAAGCCGCAGCGCGGCTGGTGGCGATTGGCATTGCGGCTTCGAAAGAGGGCGCGACCCAAGCGGCGGAGGCGGCGAACTACAAGCCTTCGGTGCGC
>JBBRKQ010000220.1:0-3261 GCA_038231815.1 Phycisphaerales bacterium | reverse complement strand
CCGTTTGCAGCGCACCCGCACGTTGGCCTTGCCCAGCTTTTTGCCGACGGATAACCCCAGCCGCGCGATCGGGGCGGGCACCGCTGCCGTGGGTGTGCGGGGCAGGCCCATGATGCGGACCGGCCCCACCACCAAAGACAGCCGCGCATTGTGAACAGCCTGAAACTCACGGGCGTGTGTGATGCGGCAGGATTTGGGGAAGGTTTCGGGCAAGGGTGGGCGCCAACTGGTCAGTTTGGAAACTTAGCAAACGGTCATGTGACGGCACGGCGGGCTGAGCCCCATAGGTTAGCGTTGGGCGGCGGTGGGCCGGGTAGGGTTCTACCGTGGGGCATGGCAATCGCACGCAAACGCTCGGGTTGGTTGGCTTCGGCCGGGTTGACCTCTCTAGCGGCGATGGTGATGGGTGCGGGCGGGTGCAACCGGCGCACGATAGAAATTGGCAGTGAGCCCGGTGGTGCGCTGGTGCGATTGAACGATGTGGAGGTTGGCCGCACGCCGCTGGAGGTGGATTTCACATACTACGGCGTGTATGACGTGCGTTTGTCGGCGGATGGCTACATGCCGCTGGCAACATCCGCGGAGGCGGTTGCGCCGTGGTACGAGTATCCGGGGCCGGATCTGGTGACCAGCATGACGCGCACGCACGTGGTGCTGAGGTGGAACTTTGTGATGGTGCCGCTGCCGAGTGAAAGGGCGAACCTGGAGAGCGAACTTGTGGAGCGGGCCAAGACGATGCGAGCGGGTGAGGCACAGACTGCGCCCGTGCCAGCGTCGCAAGAGCCTGCGCCCGGGAAGTGAGGTGGGTTAATCGAGGTCTGCGGCATTGAACGCAGAGCCATTACGAGCGAACTCGCTGATCATTCGACTCGCGGGCCTCATCCGCTCCACGATGTTATTGAACCAGCATCAATACGCGAAGGGCTTCAGCCACGCTCCAGGCCTGGGCCGGGCAGCCGGCGCTGTGCTGCGGGTCTGCCGCGGTGTTTTCGCCATCGAAGACTTCGGCGAGCTGGCCGACGCAGTCCTTGTCGAGGTCGCCCAAAATACCCGAGAGCACCTGGCGCGCATCGAGCTTGGATTGAGCGCTGAACTCGCCGCTTCGAAGCACGGCCTCGGCCAGCGGGCCGAGCAGCCAAGGCCAGGCGGTGCCGTTGTGGTACGCGGCATCACGATCAAACATGCGGCCCCTGTAGCGGCCCTTAAACCCTGCATCGGCGGGGTCCAGCGTGGCCAGGCCGCCGGGGGTCAGCAGCTTGGTACGCACCAAATTGGTGACGGACTGCCGCTGCGCCAGACTCAGCGGTGAAAACGGCAAGCTGGCGGCAAAGATCTGGTTCGGCCGGATGCGATGATCTGCAAACCACTGGCCGTCGCCCTTAAGGGTGACCACATCAATCAGCCCGCCGGTGCCGCTGTCGGTGAAGGTTCGCACAAATCCTGCGGCGGTGGCCACGGCCATCGCTGCCATCTTCTGCTTCAGGCCGGGCCGGTGCTGGCCGGATGCTGATTCCAGCGAGCGCAGCGCGTTGTACCACAGGGCGTTGATCTCAACCGCCTTGCCGTGGCGAGGGGTGAACACGACCCCGTCGCGTTTGGCATCCATCCAGGTGAGCTGGGTTCCGGCATCGCCAGCGCTGATGAGCCCATCGCTCGGGTCCATCTTGATGCGGAAGGCAGTGCCGCGTTCGTAGGCGGTGACAACATCGATGCACGCGGGCAACAGTTCGCGGTGGAAGGTGGCGGTATCGCCCGAGGCGCCAAGGTACTGACAAGCGGCGTGAATAAACCACAGGGAGGCATCAACCGTGTTGTAGTGCGGCTTGCCGGTGTAGTCATCAAAGACGTTGGGCACCAGGCCGTAATACTCAGAGCCTTCCGGCCCGCGGTGGTGGGCAAAGGTCTGTAGGATCCGGCTGGCTTCACTGAAGCGGCCGGTGGCCAGCAGCAACCCTGGCAGGGCGATCATGGCATCGCGACCCCAATCGGCAAACCACGGGTAGCCCGCCAGAATGGTGACCTGATCACGAGAATCGGCGGTTCCGTTGCTGACGCCGCTGGGGATGGATGCTGCGACCGCGCCCGGTGGCGGCACACGCCGGGCAATAAAGTCGTCCGCCGCGGCGGTAAGGCTTCCGGCGGCGTCACGGTCCTGAGCTTTGACCTTGGCTAGAACGGGGGCGACAAGTTGGGAAATGCGGGCGCTTGAGGCGGATTTGACCATGTCAAAGTCGGCCGGGTCCAGCGTGCCGTTGACGCCCGCGGCGATGGTGATGGTGCCGATGGGCTGGGGGGAATCCACATCGGCGGGGCTGGCGGGCCAGGCCCAATCCATGGCAAAGGAACCGGGGTGCAGCAGGTCCTCGAGGTAGTCGTAGCCGCGGGCGAGTTCCTGATCGTACTGGAAGTTGTACCACCACTGCTGGATGTCGAATGTTTTACCGCAGTTTGCGGTGAGCGTGAGCTTGGCCTCGGGCACGGCGATGGTGATGGCCCGCGGCTCGCAGGAAATGCGGTAGCGGTCGCGCACCGTGTCACGCAGGATCAGGCCGTGAAAGTCTCGCATGGCCACCAGCGGGCGCAGCACGAGCTTGATGTTGCGGGCCGGGCGTGCGCCGGGGGTGGCCGCGACGGTGTAGCGGATATATGCGCCGGCGACAGCGCCGCCGGGGGTGAGGCTTGATGGGTTGCGTGCCAGGAGGAGTTCCTTGACAATCTGTACCGGGCCTACGGTGTACGTCCAGCGGCAGGTCACATCTTTGTCAAAGCTGGTCAGGTACGCGTCGCCGCGCGGGTGCAGCTCACCCGGGCGGAAGCGAAAGCAGGAAAGGTCAAAGCGGCGTTCGCTGGCGGTGTCGGCATCGAGCACCACACTCTCGGCCATGGCGGAGAGTGCCATGAGCCGGCGCACGGGTGGCTGCAGCGAAGCGATGAGCAGGCCGTGGTAGCGACGGCTGAGCACACCGGCGACCGTGCCCATGGCAAACGAACCGTCACCGGCGGTCAGCAGCCATTCGGTTTGGACGGTGCTGCCGCTTGGGCTCTCAAGCTGGCCATTGATCTGGCGGTGGTATTCGGGGATGCCTTGGGAGTTGATCATAATGCGACCTATCGGCGCATGGTAATCACCCTCGGCCAGCGACAGAGGCAAGGCGTTGACCTTGGTGCACGAGGGGCCCGCGGGGAGGTTTGATGGCAGGCTGGACTTTGGGAATGCGGACACGGACTGCTCCTGCGGAAGAATGCGGCGAGCCCGCAGGG
>JBBRKQ010000219.1:0-3265 GCA_038231815.1 Phycisphaerales bacterium | reverse complement strand
GATGGATTTTCTGCGGGCTTGGCAGGCAGCGATTGCACAAGAGCGACAAAAAAGCGCGGGCCGTGCTAAGACCAAGAGCTCCACACCGAAGAAATCCAAAGAGAACAAGGGGCGTAAGCCGAAGGTCAAATCAAATGAGAAAATACAGAGTAGCGCAATAAACTTTGTCAAAGCGCTGGCCGTGCAACGAAAGGCGGCAGAAAACAAGGAAAGAGCATTGGCCGTGCAACGCATCGCGGCGGCTCAGAAAGAGGCGCGTAAGAACGAAGCACTCACGGCGAACAAGCGTGCTGAACTGCTTAGAAAGATCGCGATTATTGAACAGCGCCTGATCGCAAATCAGTCTGAATCGGCGATTACGGCTCGAAAGCTACAAGAGTTTATCGACAAGCAGGGAACATCGGCGAAGTACCTTGCCCTGCTTCAGCAGCGGAAGCGGGTTGTTGACGAGTTCCTGACAACGCTGACGGCGAAGCATGAGGATGCACGTCGACGACTCGCCGCACTGGAAGCGGTTTGCTGAGCGTGAACTGCTCGAGCAGGGTGACGAGAGCAAACTGACCGAAGTGATCATCACGGCCACGGGGCTGAAAGACCACAACGTCTTGAACTCAGTCCAGCAATTCCACAAACTCCGCGATCACTCTGAACTCATCCTCCTCGTTTGCCGCGATCTCGATCGGGGTAAACTCGGGGTTCAGCGGTTCGAGCCGGATCATGCTGTGCTGCCATTCACCGGTGTCTGGGTCAACTACCTTCTCGCTGGTGTACTTCTTGAACGTGAACCTCCCGCCGTAAGCAGGGTCATCGATTGCGTGGTGCTGGACTACGAGCAGCTTGCCTTGGCGGCTGCCGGCACTCGTCTCGCGGAAGATGCAGTACGAGCCGTCCGGGAACCGGGGCTCCATCGACTTGCCGCGGATCTGAGCGACGAACATGCCCTTGGTGATGCGGCGGGGAGTGTCGAAGGCGACCCACTCGCGTGAGTCCCAACGGGTCGCCCCGTCGGCCTCCTGGGTGCCGCTAAAGGCACCCGCGGCGATCCGCAGGGGCACAAGTGGCAGGCAGGTGCGGAACTTCTCATCGTCCTTTGGCTGCACTTTACGGAACGGAAGCGGTGCCTCAAGTGGGGAGGCGTACTTCTCGAGTATGCTCTCAAGCACGGCCACGTTGTGGCAGATGTCTGATTTCCAGATACCGTACTTCTTGGCGTTGCTCACGGCGGCGGCCCATTTCTTGGTCGCTTCGTTCTTCGCTGTCACCATATTTGGGTCATGGATCTCACCTTTGATGCCCTTGATCTCAAGGATCAGGGTCGTGCCGCCTCGCAGGCGAACGATAAAGTCAGGCTCATACGCCCGCTCCACCCGGTCGTACTCGTAGGGGATTCGAAGCCCGAAGCCTCGGCTGTTGGGCGTGAAGAACTCGACCGCCGGCAGCTCATCCAGCATTGCCGCAGCGTCCCGCTCCGGGTCGGAGCGATAGGACACCGCATTGAGGTGGCTCCGCTCCACCTGTATCACCGGGCGGGTCGTCGTCTCTTCGCCGTGAACCGTGCTGTGGTACTTTGACATCAGGTTAAGCACCGGCAGCAGCGGCGCATCATCTGCTGCCGCGGCCGGCGTGATGCCGTTGGTCACCTGTTCGACGACCTTAGTCGTGTACCGCTCGAGGCCAATTTCTTTGGGGTTGACGTTGGGTACGAAGCGGATCCGAGTCTCCAAATACTGCTGCACGATCTTGAGGACCTGGGGGAACAGCAGATGTTTGGCCTGAAGTCTGATGACAAGCTTCTGAGGATCATCCTCATCGGCCACGCCTTGCAGCAACCGGTCGACGATGAGGCAGTCGTAGAAGCCTCCATCGGCCTCGCTGACGTTTTGGAGTATGAGTGATGGAGAGTTTGCGCTGGGGTTCTGGGTTGCGGAGATGAACACGCCGCCCTTGCGCCACTGGTAGCTCAGCGGTCCGCTGCCGATGGCGCTGATGCGGAGCATGGTGTCTGATCCCGGGCAGATTGTTCGCGAGTAATCCTGGAACACGACCTGGGGCGCCACGCATGGTGCGCCCAGACCCCAGGTTTCACCGGTGGCGCCGTACGGTGTGCTGCCGCCGAAGATGAAGGTGGTGCTCTTTGATGAGTCAAAGACGGCGGCAAAGTCAGACCGGGCGGCGGGGCTTGGGACAAACCGCTGCTGCCAGCCGCCGGTGACTCCGTCCCATTCCCAAGCCTCACCGTCTTGGCGGCTCTCAGCACCGCTGCCGATGCGGCCGCCGTAGAGCACGACCTTGCGCCTCATGGCGTCGTACGAGAGGATGTGGCGCGTCCGGGGTGATGGTGTCAACTCGCGGAGGCCGATGGTTCGCTGGGTCCAGGTGGCGCCGTTCCATTCCCAGAGTTCGTTATTGGGAACGCCGGTGGCGTAGTCGGTGCCGCCGAACATGACGATGACGCCGCGGTGGCCGTCGTAAACCATCTGGTGGCCGTTGCGGGCGGAAGGGCCGGTGACGGCAAGCTGATTCCAGGTGGTTCCGTTCCACTCCCAGGTCTCGTTACTGTTTGCCCCTTGGACAAGGCCGCCGAAGAGGATGGTTTTGCCGCGGATTGCGTCGTAGGCCATTGCGTGGTAGATGCGGGGTGAAGGTTTAGCGCCGAACACCAGGCACGGCCTCCAGGTGGTGCCGTTCCATTCCCATGTATCTTGTGTCGATGGTCCGTTGGAGCCGCCGAAGAGCACTGTGACTCCGCGTGCGGAATCAAAGCTGAGAACGCCTCGGCCGCGCGCGCTGGGTGCGGGCGATCGGTTTGGGCGGCGCCAGACTACGCCGTTCCACTCCCACGTTTCGTTGGAATAGCCGCTGGCCACATCGCCGCCGAACATCACGGTGACATTTCGAACCGAGTCAAAGGTCATGCCGGGGCAGATGCGTGCGGCCGGCCCGCTGATGCGGCGCGACCATTGCGTCGGCTCCTGCGCCAGCGCCGCGGCTGGTGCCAGCAGCACCCCGGCCAGTACGGCTACCAGTACGGGCACCAGTACCGAGACGCGAAGGGAGAGCGTTGGTGCGAGGTTGGAGGGTCTGGCTGCATAACCGCTGCGCGGTGCGGCAACGCCCGGCTGCTTGAGCGCCCGGGATACAGAGGTTACTACTCGCTTCACAAAGTGAATCATGGTCTCTCCTCGATACGGTACATTGGCGAATCAGGCGTGTGCGCCGGGTGCAGAGTTGCACGGGATGAGGGATATGTTATCACATCCTGCGG
>JBBRKQ010000218.1:0-3267 GCA_038231815.1 Phycisphaerales bacterium | reverse complement strand
GCGATTTGGGATATCAAGCAGGACGACATCGCCAAGTTCTTTCATGGCGATGGACCGGGCACACTCGCCGCCGATGTTGCCTGCACCAATAACGCTGATCTTTGCACGACGCATGGGGGATCCTTTGAGGAGATTTTGCAGAAAAAGCAAGGGGAGTAAAACTGGGAGAGGAGTGTAGGGTGGGGAGCAGTTGCAATCAGGGAAGCGAATCGAGCGGACGGTGGAGAATCCCAGCCAGCAGTCAACAGTAACTACCGGGCACAACGTGCCTTCCGGCGGCCAGAAGGCCAAAGCTCAGGCACGGCTGCGAAGGAATCGGGGTTTGGACGGGCAGCACACAGGGCGGCACGCCACGACAGTAATCGTGGCAGGCCGCATACTCAGCTTCTCATTCCCTCTCGGTGGGACGTGAAGCACACAACTCAGCACGCACCCGATGAACCGCACGCTGCTCAGCTCAAGCGAAACATCAATATTTCCAAAGTCGTGCCGCAAACTGCCGATCAGCGCTTCAGAGGAGGGTTTACTGCCGCCGCACTTTGAGCGTGCCGAGGCGATTGTCCGGGCGGGCATGAACAACTACCCGAAGCACGCACTTCAAGAGCACCCTCAAGCGGGGTATCTTGTAGCCAAGCTGCTCCTGCAGGTTCATCGTTGCACACTCCACCTTCGAGCTCCGCATGGTCAACGCGACGACGGCTGGCGTGGAGCGAAGTGCAGCAGTTACAGCGGCGGTCTGGATGATCAGAACTCACTTGGTACAGTGCCCTCCGCACGGCCCAAGAACTCCTCGCCTGCCAAAAAATTTAGATCGCCTACCCATGTCTCGCAGATCACCCCCCCACTTGTGCTAAGCCCCCAAAATGGTCCCGCGGAAACCAAACCTGCTCCTTCTGATCGAATTTCACCAGCTCCGTTGCCGAGATCTCGCCGCTTCTCGCATGGTAAAATAACAACCGGCTGCAACATCCAATCGCAATGACAGCGCACTGTTCGAAAGGAGACTGACCGTGGCAGACAGCTTTATCATGACCGTACGCGAGGTTAAAAACGGCGCCTGGGGGCCAGACCCCGATCGCATTCGCTGGCTCCGCGTCCCAGATCGCAGAAACCCGGACCCCTCTCAAGAAGACCATGATGTTGACGGCGTGATCGACAACATCATGGCTGCCGCCGGCGGCGATGAAGCCCGCGCCGCCAACAATCAGCCCGCCGGCGACCTGCTTGTCTTCGTCCACGGCTTTAACAACTCTCCAACCGAGGTCATCGCCCGCCACCGCAAGCTCAAGAGCAATCTCCGTAAGTTCGGCTACCGGGGCGAAGTCCTCAGCTTCGACTGGCCGTGCGATCAGACCGCGCTCGCTTACCTTGATGATCTTTCCCGGGCCCGGGAAACAGCCCGCTTGCTGGTGACAGACTGCATCAGCAAGTTCGCCGCACGCGCACGCGCTGCGGGCATGACCGATGGAGGATGTAATCTCAACGTTCACCTCCTCGCCCATTCGATGGGCACCTTCGTGGTGCGTGAAGCATTCGCCCAAACCTCCGACACCATCAGTGTCAACAACTCACCATGGCTGGTCAATCAGGCGGTCTTTATCTCCGGAGACATCTCCAGCGATTCCATGTCCGTGGCCGACCGTGACGCTCGGTCTATCGCCCAGCGCACCATGCGGCTGACCAACTATTCCAACCCCTATGACGCCGTGCTGAGCATCTCCAACGCCAAACGCCTCGGCACCAAGCCCCGCGTCGGCCGGGTTGGCCTGCCGCCTGATCACGATTCCCGGTTTGTCGAGGTCCGGTGCGGCGAGTATTACGCCAAGAAATACGGCAGCTTGGACATGGCCGATTCCCACTCATTCTGGTTCGATGATTCGACTTTTTACCGCGACTTCGCCTTCACCCTGGCCGGAGAGATCGACCGCAACTACATCCCAACCCGGACCGTTTCCGATGATGGGTTGCTGGAGCTGCACGCCTTTACCGGCAAGTCGTAGCCCGGGCCGTTTTGGCGGAGCTGGCTTGTAAACCCTGATGTTGAAGCCGGACCACATCAAGAAGCCCTGGCCGCCATCGCTACGCCATGACCTGCTGGACCGGAACTCTTGAGCCAAATTTTACAACATCACAAATCCTGCATTTCATCGCGGAGCAATGGCGGTTCATAGCCGTGCGTCGCCGCGGCAGCGACACCCGCAGTCTCATCTCCCTGCGATCTCCTCCCCCGCTTGCCTTACTAATTTGGCCATTTGACCATTTGGCATCCGCCGCCCCACTTATCCACATTTCCAGCCCCAAAACCACGTTTTCCACGTCCGAATCTAGTTACACACCGCTTGAGAGGACACACGGCTGTCCCTCTCAATACCCAAATCCAAATAGTCCATAACCCAAACGTTGACAGAAGGTACTTGTTCAGTTACACTCTTCCCGTCCAGGCTCGCGTCCCTCGCCGCCCTTGGATGGTGCAGACCGGAATGTTCCGCCTGCCGCCTTGCGAGGGTCCCCGGTGCGCCCGCTGGCGGCCGACCTGTGCTGCGACCCTTTGCTGCTTTTGAAGCCCGCAAAGGAAAACACAGATCGCGTCCGATCAGAGGCCACGCCCGGCAAGCAAGTGAGGTTTTCCATGTTGCGTCCCGCTACCGCTCCCGTTCCGTCCCCATCCGCCACCGCCACCATCGCTGGCAAAGGCCCTGTTGAAGTCAAAGTGGCTCCCAAGCCCGACTCCAAGGCCGAAACCAAACCAGAAACCAAGTCCGAACCCAAGGCCGAGATCCGCCACGCCAAGCCGGAGGCCAAGCCCACTCCGAAGCTGGATGCCGCCGCTGATGCGCGGGCCAACAAGGCCGCCAAGGCTGCCGCCAGCCAGCCCGGCGCAGGCAACGCAGGGCTGAGCAAAGAAAAGCAGCAGGCACTCAATGCCGCCGTAAGCCAGGTCAAAAAGGCCTTCGGCGAAGGCTCCATCATGAAGCTTGATGAAGCCGCCCACAACAGCATCCCCGGCTTCTCAACCGGTGCCATCTCCCTCGACCTCGCTCTCGGCGGCAAAGGCATCCCCCGCGGCAGAATCGTCGAAGTCTTTGGCCCTGAGTCTTCCGGTAAAACCACCCTCGCCCTCACCGTCGCCGGCACAGCCCAGAAAGAAGGCGGCGTCGCCGCGTTCATCGATGCCGAGCACGCCCTTGACCCATCTTGGGCACGCCGCCTCGGTGTGAACATTGATCAGCTCCTCGTCTCCCAGCCCGACTGCGGCGAGCAGGCCCT
>JBBRKQ010000217.1:0-3281 GCA_038231815.1 Phycisphaerales bacterium | reverse complement strand
CTGGGCTATGCCATCTGTTTACCCATTCTCTGCCATCGCGTATGCACAGCTTGTGAATCACCCTGCCGGCGCTGCGCCCGCGGATTTATCGTCGCTGCTCGCCCCGCCGTATGACGTACTTGATGCATCCGGCAAGGCCAAGTTGGTGGCCAAATCGGCGCACAATATGGTCTTGGTTGATCTGCCCCATCTGCCAGCCAAACAGCTTGGCCCGGCCGAGGCGTACACGAGCGCGGCGGCGCTGCTGGGCGAGTGGCTGGCGACCGGCGTATTGAAGCGGCGGGAGAAGCCTTGTTTGTTCGCGTACCGGCAGACGTTTGTTTCCGGCGGCAAGACCGTGCAGCGGTCGGGGATGATCGGTACGCTGGATGTGCGGCCGTTTGGGCCAGCGGCCGGTGGCGGCATTCTGCCGCACGAGGAGACGTTCAGCGGGCCGAAGGAGGATCGGCTGGCGCTGATGAAGGCCACGCGGACGCAGCTTTCGCCCATCTTTGGATTGCATGCCGATGAGCAAGGGCTAGCGGCAAAGCTGGTGGTGGAGGTGTGCGCACGAAGTGGCCCGGATGCCAAGGCCACGACCGATGATGGCACGCTGCACGAGGTTTGGATGGTGGAGGATGGGCCGACTGTGGCGCGGTATCAGACTGCGCTGGCCGGGCAGGATGTGTTTATTGCCGATGGGCACCATCGCTACAACACAGCGCTGAATTATCTGCGGGAACTGGAGGCTGCGGGCTCGTTGGCGGCGGATCATCAGGCTCGTCGCTGCATGTTTGTGCTGATTTCAATGGCCGATGCGGGGCTGGTGATTTGGCCGACGCATCGCGTGCTTGGCGGGATGAAGGGGTACAGCCGGGATGCGTTCATCGCCGCGGCGGGGAAGTACTTGGTGCTGGAACCAATCGCGGGCGGGCTTGAGGCAACGGCCAAGGCGATGGAGGATTTGGAGGGGATGGGTCCGGCGCGGTTTGGGTTGTTTGATGTGGCATCGGGGTTCGGGTACGTGGCGATACCGGGCGGCGTTGACCCGCTAAAGGCGAGGTTTGCCAATAAGCCCAAGGCATGGCGGGACCTCTCGGTGGCGTTTGTGCAGCACGTACTAGTTGAGGAAGTGTGCCAGCCGAAGCTGAACGATGGGCAGCCGATTGGTTGGGCCTTCCCGCACACGGTTGCGGAGGTTGCCCAGATTTGCAAGGGTGGCGAGACGGGGGCGGGCGGGGGCAAGGGATTTGTGGCGCAGCTTGTGGTGCTGGTGCGGGCGACGCCGCTGGAAGCGGTGCGAGATGTGAGCCGGGCGGGCGAGTTGATGCCCCAGAAGAGTACGTTTTTTTATCCGAAGCTGGCGACTGGGATTGCGCTGCACGGCTTGGGCTGAGCCCGCTCGGGCACGGTTTGGGGCGGAGGGGGCTGGCGATTGAAACGGCCAACAGTGTGAAACTGGGCAAGATATGACAGCTTCTCCCCGATGTTCATAATTTGTTTGGATGTTTCTGGGGTGCGGTACGGTCCGTGTTGACGCCTCCTTTACGCGGCGTTTGGGGTGTGCAAGGCGGAATTGAAGGGAAGGGGCGCACAGGCGGCTAAAATGAACTGCGGAGCATTTCTGCTGCGATGCGGTTCCAGCCACTGGCCATGATGATTTGAGCGAGCGCTTATGCAAAACGTTTCCCACACGTCTGCCGATCGGTGTTCCCGCAAAGTTGTGCGAGAGGCTTTCACCCTGATTGAACTTCTGGTGGTGATCGCGATCATCGCACTGCTGGTCTCGATTCTGCTTCCGGCGCTGTCCGGTGCTCGCGATGCGGCGCGGACGGTGGTGTGCCAGTCCAACACGCGGTCGCTGGGGCTGCTCTTTCAGACGTATGCCAACGAGCAGAAGGAATGGATCCCGGGGTCTCCATCTACAAGCGGGTATTCGCTGCTGCCGCCGAGTGCGAGTGCGGCGGCCGGGTACATCAAGCTCACGCCTTCAACCTACAACGGCGTGGCGGTACAAACTTGGGATTGGCTTGGGCCGCTCATGGCGCACAGCGGGAGAACCGGCCCGAACAACGATGCACCCGAGATCGCACCCGGAACGGGTGAGGTTGCCCGCAAACTGCGGTACGACTGGTACCGTGATGTGCTTGCTGAAAAGCAGTGTCCTTCCAACACAATCAAGAACGCGGAGTATCAGAACCAGCACACGCCGGGCCGGATGCTGCCGTATTACATGTCGACACAGATGATTTCAACTGAAAATCCGATTCCATTTGGAACAGGTAGCTGGCCGGAGGATCGTCGCGGCTACAAGCCATCGATCGCCAGAATCGGTAATCCATCGAAGAAGGCGGCGTTGTACGAGGGCTCTCGGTTCACCGATGCTTCCGGTGTTGTGACATACGACATTGCTCGGGCCGCGAACTACGGCGGGTCGTTCGCCGATACGGGGCCTTGGTTTGTGACCAATCGTTCGCTGGTGCGTCTGACAACCAACAGGTCACCGGCGAAGAAGTATGCATTCCGCCACGGCGGGTCGAAGGCCAACTCTCAGGCCACGGGCAACATCATTTTCTTTGATGGCCACGGTGAAACGTTGACGGATATTGAAGCAACCAATCCGGACATCTGGTTCCCCACCGGGACGATTTTCACTGCCGCACTGGATACATGGGCAGACACGCGTGCTCGCTGGCAGTCGAAGACCGCCGCGGGGTATCGGGTTCCGTAAGCGGGGTGCTATCGGCACGCCGCTGAGTAGGAAGAAGTCGCAGAGTTGATTGTGCGTACCGGCCTGGGTCGACGGGCTGGGCACTCTGGTTGGCTGGTTGGCTTAACGCCTTGTGTTCGGGATGAACTGAAAGGGATCGGACCATTGAAGCTCACGCAGAAAAATAAACTCATCGCGGCGGTGGCGCTGTTCTCGCTGACGGGTGCGGTGATCCTGATTCAGTTGTTTTTGCGTGGCGCGGATGCCGCGGACTTTGCTAACACCATTGTGTGCATTGATGCTGAGACGGGCACGGTTGTTCCAGGAGTGACGCCGCCCGAGGGCAAGATGATGCCGTGGCAGGCGAAGGGTTTTAAGACGCTGTACCGTTCCGAAGCGTGTTACTACACCAGAGACGGCAAGGTCAAGTCAACACCCACGTACGTGCTGGTAAATGAGTTGTTGGGCAAGAACGAGCCGACGCTTTGCCCGGACTGCGGTCGCAAAGTGATTCTGCGGAACCCGGCCCCGCGGATTGAGTTGATTGAAGAGGCCCGGGCTGCGGGGAGGTAAGGGGCTGGGGAGGTGAGGG
>JBBRKQ010000216.1:0-3427 GCA_038231815.1 Phycisphaerales bacterium | reverse complement strand
TGGCATCAATGGCTGAATCCGGCGCGGTGCCGGCGGAGCCGCCGCCAGCCAGATCCGAGAGCGAGTACCGCTGCGGCTCGCCGTACGCGGAGTAGCGGATGCGATCGGTGATGCTGCCGCCAGAATCAATCGCCAGCACCACATCCGCACGCCAGTTCTGCAGCAGATACTGCCGCCCGGAGAGCACCCAGCCGCTCACGGCATCGCCCCAAGCCTCGTTGTCACGCTCGCGCATCACCACAGAGTCTATAGAGCTGGAACCACCCGAGCCATTGATGCCCGCCATGTGGTGGGTGATAACCTCTTTGGGCTGCGCCTCCGCGACGTTGGCCCACGAATTGCCCGAGCTGCCCGGCACCCGGTACGCCGCGATTTGCTGCCATTTGTCGTTGTAGACCAGCCAGAACCAGGGGTCGGCATCCACAATGCCAGGCCCGCCCGTATTCGCCGTCTGGTGGTACTGCCAGCCGATACGGAAGCCGAGGCCGTTGTAACGGTAGTTTGACACGACAACCGGCGACCCTCCGCGGGTGCTGACCTGCGTCATCCGGCCCCACGCATCATACTTGTAGGTGAAGCGGACGCCGTCATCGATCAGTTCACCGTTGGGTGAATAGGTGATGCTGGCGCTGATGGCGACGCTGTTTTGCGTGCCGGTGAAGGCTGTGAGTTAATTCACCTTGGTAAACGTGCCCGCGATAGAGCGAGCGTTCGCGCCCCACGCCGGGTTGGTGCGGGCTACGCCGTTCCAGTTCCCGGTTTGCGAGAGCGGGCGGACCGCGCTGCTGATGGTTGGGCTCCAATCCTCAACCCCGAAGCTGGACGGAGCAGCCACGGTGCCCTCGGTTGCGGACTGCAACCGATGAATCGCCAATGCGCCGCGGTTAGGGTGGGCGTTAAAATTGAACAACCTGCCGCGGCGGGCAAGGGAGGGGAGGGCAGGGGCAGGGAGGCGGCACGTGTTGGCACGCGTGGTCGGAAACCGGGAAAATACCGCCACTGCCCGTTGCGGTGTAGTACCCGGCTGAAAAGCTAGCAAAACTCGTATAAACAACCAACGAAACGACTGGTTGCTGCCGCTCCCCGGACATCTCGACTCAAAACCCGCCGGAAGCCGCCGAACGATCACTCGATTCGCGGATGAACAGCCGAGTCGTCAGTGTGTGCGTCTGGGGTGGCAAATCACTGTGCTTGGTCCGCGCCAGCAGCAAGTCAATCGCCGCATCCGCCGCCTCGCCAATCGGCACCCGCACCGTCGAGAGTGATGGCCGCACTATTGGCGCGACACGGGTATCCCCAAACCCAATAATTCGAAGTTGGTCCGGCACGCGAATATGTGCATCCCGAGCCGCCTGCAGCACACCCAGCGCAATCTCGTCAGATCCGCACAACACCCCGCGATTGGCCAAATCCGCGTTGGACAAGTATCCCGCCGCCCACAAATACCCCGACTCGCCCGAGGATTTCCCATAGGCAATCTGGTCCTTGCGAACCGTGTGCCCCTTCTCCTGCATCCGCTTTGTAAACGCCTCCGCCCGCCGCTGCATGGCCGGAAGCTCCGCCGGACCCGCCACAAAATGAATCCGGTCCGGCTCCATCGCCGACAGCAAATGGTCCACCGCCTCCCGGGTACCCCACTGATCATCAATCAGTATCCGATCCACCGCCATGCTCCCCTCCAAATTGTGCGGCGGATCAATCAGCACCACCGGCAGCCCAGCCGCCGCGGCATCCTTCCAAAGCAGTTCATCAGGCGACTGCACAATCTGTGCCAGCCCGTCGGCCAAGTGCAGCGGACCAGTCAAGGCTGGCGAGGGCCTCGGTCCACGCCCATCACGCGCCAGCAGCAGGCAAAATCCCAGCCGCTCCGCCGCAGCCTCGGCCGCCCGGATCACATCCACGTGCAGATCTGCCGAGCCCTTGGGTAGCAGCAACGCAAACATCTTGCTCGTGCGGGTCATCAAACCCTTGGCAAACGGGTTTGGGCGGTACGCAAGCTGGGCTACCGCCTTGCGAACACGCTCGGCGGTATCAGGGCTCACAAGCTCAGGAGTATTGAGTACCCGGCTGACCGTTGCGGCGGAACAACTCGCTAAGTCGGCGACGTCTTGAATCGACGAAGGCCGTTTACCACGATCAGCACGTTTTCTGGGCACGGGGCGAGGGTAGCGAGCCAGCGAGCGTGAATCCGGGGTAACCCGCACCGAACCCAAAGTTGTTCGGATGCAGCCAAAGCCACCCTCACGGCTTGGGCAACACCAGCGTGGTCGGTTTCAGAGTCTTTGAGAGAATCAGGCTCACATAATTGGTGTACGGCCACTTCCAGGTGGCCACGATCCGATACCCGTGCCGCTGATAAAACCGGCGCAAATCGTCGTCCGGTTCAGCCATCGACAACGCCAGTTCCGTCGCACCACGCTCCGCGGCACGGGCCTCGACGGTCTCCAGCAGCAACCGACCGATGCCCCGCCCCTGAGCCGAGGTATCCACCGCAAGCTGTGAAAAGCTGGCCACACCGGGTCGAGAAAACCAGTCAGGCCCCTCGTCAGACTCGATTTCGTTCAAAATGATAACGCCAATGACTCTTCCGCCAGCCTCGTCATTGCCAAATGTGCCCGCATGTTCACCACCCGCGCCATGCCCACTGACTCCAACATGGCCACCACCCTGGCCATTCATCCCGGGCTGGCCACCCCCGGAAATGTCAAAAATAATGTAACATTCTCCCGAAGAGCAACGCTTCAGCGTGATCGAGTCATCCTGCCGGCCCGCTAAAGGCTTGAGCCCCAGCCCCACCTGCTTGCCATACGCCCGGTGCAGCAACGCCGTAATTGACGGCACCTGCGGTCCATCCGTCTCCGAAACAAAACGCCGCACCAGTACGGGTCTGGCTCCCGAAGCGGGAACAGCAATCAAACTTTGACCAGCCTCAAACAACATGGTCAAGAGTATCGGCTCATAGCCCGGTGGTGAAGTATTCTGTGCAAAGATTCTGCATATCGTGCATAATTATGCGGCTACATGACCGAGGCCCCCTGTAATCGCTCACCCGCTCGCGACCAGCCAATCCGGAAGCGACCGCAGCGCCCCGTTTCGACCCACGCACGCCAGTGTTGTCCTGGCCGCAGTAATCACCTTTTCACCCGGCACCCCCGGCTCAGCACCGCTCAGTTTGAACACCTCGTACTCGTGGTCAATCTTCACGCGAGAACCGCCAACCACCTTCGTGCGAATCAGCAGCCGATCGTCATACCGCGCCGGCTCGCGATACCGCACATCCAGCTTAGCAATCACCAGCAGGTACCCTGCCGCCTCAAGCTCCGCGTAACTCACACCACTGGCCCGCAGCATCTCGGTTCGCGCCATCTCAAACCACGCTAGGTATGAGCCATGATGGGCCACCCCCATCGGGTCGCACTCCACATAC
>JBBRKQ010000215.1:0-3493 GCA_038231815.1 Phycisphaerales bacterium | reverse complement strand
TCCAGCCACGGTCCGCGGCACAAAGACTCCGTAATCAGCACACACAACGCAAACTGCGGGCATGACTGCCGCGCTCTGCTCCGGGTGGAGCCGTCCTTCAACCCCTCCGGCCGGTGCACTGCCGCCACATCCATTACTTCAACCGCTGCCAGTACGTCCCGCTGCAGGTCATACACCACATACCGCAACGCCTCAAACGCCGGTGATCCGGCCGCCGTCGCGGCATCCAGCCGGGTCACCTCAGCGAGCACACGAAGGGCCTCTGCCGCACGGTGCCCCGCCGCAACCACCATTGCCGCCACAGTCCCATGACGCGGTGCCATTGGCGCCTGCGTGGTGGCGGCCGTTCCCACATCGCTCGCCGTGTCGCGGTGCCGGGCCAGAACCGCGGCGTCAAGCCCCGCCTCGCGGAGGGCGGTGTGCAGGCCGTGCCTGGCCTTTTTGGCCGCCCCGGCCAGCGCATGGTTGCCCAGCATGAACCTGGCCACATCCTCAATGGTGCGCACCCCCTCCCGGGCGCGGTTGGCGTTGGCATCAACCAGTCTCAGTGCGGCCGTCAGGAGCATGGGCAAGTGTTGGCCAGCGGCCACCGGTGTGTGCCGGTTGGGCGTGGATATCTCGTGGACGGTACTCGCCCCCCGCAGCCTGCACGCTCGCTGGGAGCCCAATAACCAGCCAAGGAGTCTGTTCTGCTAGGAATCTGTTCTATCCAGCAGGCAGTTTCCGGTGGCGGTTGGCGGCTCCCGACAGAGCATCCGGCCGCCACCGTCGCCCTCTGGCCTAATGGCTGCTACTATCTCGACCGCACCTTTGTGACAGGAATTGAACCATGAAAACCGACACCCACCCCAAGTACTACAACTGCAAAGTGTTCCACAACGGCATCGAAGTGATGGTCGTCGGCGCCACGGTGCCCGAGCTGCACGTCGAAGTGTGGTCCGGCACGCACCCCTTCTTCACCGGCAAGCAGAGCTTTATTGACTCCGCAGGCCGCGTCGAGAAGTTCCAGCGCAAGTTCCAAGGCAACTACTTCGCCAAAAAGGATGCCAAGGCCCCCGCGACCGATGCGAAGGCTTGAGATTCGGTTTTTTCCACTTGTCTAATTTGGCGGCTGCCCCCGCAGCCAGCAAGATTATTGAAAACCGCCCGCAAGGATGGTTTTTTTGTGGTTGGTTCGAGACGAGAAGCGAGCCGCTCGCAGGTGCCCCGAGACAGGTTCAGCCACACCCCGCCGCCGCTGTAAATTGGATACACCGCCGCCAGTCGGTGTGACGAAGCAGCAGATGCAAAGCAGTGTCACACTGCTTGCAGGCGTAACACTCCAGCCGAATTCCACGATGTCACGATTCCTTCCTTTCATCGCGGCGCGATTAGAGTTCATCGCCGTCGGCAGCGGCGGTAAAATCTGTGCGCTCTAAAAGCGACCCGCGGCCATGGGCCGCTTCATGCGCGAGTCTGCATCGGTCGCAATGAGCTTTTCCCCCACCTACTCCTACCCCTTCATCGCCGCCTCCACATCCTTCACCGTCTTGGGTATCTCGATCGAAAGATTCTCGTTGCCCCCGCGGGTAATCAAAATGTCGTCCTCAATCCGAATCCCAATTTTTCGCTCCGGAATATACAACCCCGGCTCAATGGTAATCAAATGCCCCGGCTGCAGCGCGGTGCCCGGGTCGGTATCGTGCACCTGCAGGCCCAAGTGGTGGCCAATACCGTGCCAGAAGTGGTCCAGCATTCCCTTTTTGTCAAACACCTCGCGGCTGGCGTTGTTCACATCGGTCATGGTTGCGCCGGGCTTGGCCACCTTAATGCTCGCGGCCTGGGCTGCCAGCACCAATTCATACAGCTCCTTCTGCTCGGCAGTGAACTTGCCGCTGACGGGGTACGTGCGAGTAAGGTCCGCGGCATAGCCCGCGAACTGGGCTCCGGTGTCAATTACCATCAGGTCACCGGCATCGGTCGGGCCGTCATTAGCGCGGTAGTGCAGCAGTGTGCCGCGGATGCCTGATCCGGCGATGGTGTTGTACGCCGTGACACCGCCCGATGGCCCGTGGGCACCGTGAATGCGATACGTGTTCTCGATCGCGCCCGCCACGGGAGACTCACCCGAGCCGGGGTGCAGCACACGCAGCGCCGCATCAAGCCCCGCGGCGGTGATCTCGATAGCGTGCCGCGTCAGGGTAATTTCCGCATCGCTCTTGCGTGATCGCATCTGGCGGAGAATGTCGGTGCGGTCCTCGATCATCACGCCCGGTATCCGCTCCTGTATCTTGCGGAAGGTGAGTAGGTCGGCGCTCACCGGGGCGTTGTAGTTGCCAAACGGGTGCAAGCATGCCAGCTTGCGACCTCGCCGGGCCGCGCTGGTGAGCACATCCGGCAAGCTGCCGGTGCGCATAACCAGCCCAAAGCCAAGCTCACTTCGCATTACCTTGCCAATGCTGTCGCGGAAGGAATCCCAACGATCAGCCTCGGGGTTTAGCGGGCGAAGAAACAGCGTGATGCGTTTGGTCTCATCCTCGTGTGATGGATCAAACACTATCGCCGCGTGCTGCTCACCGGTGATGCCAGACAAATAGTAAAAGAATGCATCGGGCGCCCACGTCCCATGCCGCGGGTCCGGGCCCTCACCAGCAAAGACCACACCCACCGAAGCGCCAAGCTGCTTGAGTACGTCCGCCCGGCGTGCAGCAAACTCTGCCTTAGAAATAGAAGTTAGCCGGGCCGGGCCACCCACAGGCTCTGAAGCACCAGATGCCGAACCAGACAGGGCGGAAGACGGAGCGGAAGCACTCTTTTTAGCCATATTCAAGTGTACTTCCTGTTCAGCCGCTGCGGCGACGTGTTGCCGTTTAACGCACCCAACCGCTTCAACCCCGAATCCGGGAAGAACTCTGCTGCTGCAGATTGCCCATCTTCCCACAACTGCATAGCCTTGCGATCAGTCATTTTATAGATTCATTTCCTAGGAGATTTGCATGTCCACCAGTACTTCCAGCCGTGTTTGCGTTGCTCTTGTTCTCGCTGCAGCAGGCCTTGGCATCGCCAGCCTCGCCGGTTGCCAGACCGCTACCGAGCGTTCCGAAGCCGCCGCGGCCAGTGCGGCCACCTCATTTCGTGGCGACCTGAACCGCGCCCCGGCGAACATCCAGATGACCATTGATCGCCTGGCCAGCACCGTCGGCGCTCAGAAAGCCAGCCGCGCTGGTGACTTTGAGGTCTTCGGCCGTAACCTCGCCAGCCTGCGTGAGCAGGGCCGCCGCGTCGGCATTCAGGCCGACCGTGCCGAATCCGCCGCCAACACCTACTTCCGTGACTGGGCCCGCGATGCCAACCGCGAAGCCGCCTCCGGCAGCCCGGTGCTTGATGAAACCCTCGCCAGCCGCGGCGACAACAGCCAAGCTGCTCTCCGCCTCCTGCGTGATGGTCGCGCCAGCTTCGCACGCCTGATTGGCACGATGACGGCGATTGAAACCAGCCTCACCGGCAACCTGAC
>JBBRKQ010000214.1:0-3556 GCA_038231815.1 Phycisphaerales bacterium | reverse complement strand
TTTCTGATCACCACCGCTCAACTTGATTCATGGCGTGTCAGTCGCCGCTGTAAAACCTGTGATGCTGATTCGACCTGACAGTCCGAATCGGCGTTGTACGCTTAGAAACCCAATACCCATCCACCCAATACCCATCCACCCGTTTGATTCAATTCCCTCACTTGGCTTGCGCTTTACTTGCCTTTAGTCAGCTCAGCCTTGCGGCGGGTCTTGGCCTTGTACAGGCGGCCAGCCGTCTGCACCATGACCATCTTGCGGATGCTACCCGGAACCGTGCCCTTGACCAGCAGCAGGTTGTTCTCGGTATCAATGCGGACGATGTCCAGTGACCGGCAGGTGCGGCGGACATCACCCATGTGGCCGCTCATTCGCTTACCCTTTTTCAGGCCGCCGCCGAAGCCGCGGTTGGAGCAAAGGCCACCGATGGAACCGGGTGAGCGGTGCTTACGCTCGGTACCGTGGCTAGCAAACATGCCCTTGAAGTGGTGACGCTTCATGGTGCCCTGGAAACCCTTACCTTTGCTGGTGCCGATGACGTCGACAAAGCCGACATTCTCAAACGCTGCAACGGTGAGGCTCTGACCAACAGTGAAGTTGGACAATTCCTTGGCGGTGGTGACGAATTCACGGTGGTAACGCTTGGGGGTGGTGCCCGCTTTAGCATCGTGAGCGATCAGCGACTGGGTGCTGTTGCGCGGCTTGACTTCATCGAAGCCGAGCTGCACGGCACAGTAGCCGTCCTTCTCAGGAGTACGGATCTGCGTGACGATGTTCGGAGCGATCGCAATGACCGTAACAGGCAATGAGATGCCCTGGTCGTTGAAGACCCGTGTCATACCAAGTTTGGTTCCCATCAGCATCAGAGCCATACATCACCTCAGTCAGTTCACACAAGCGAGTCGAGCCATCTCGTAAAACCCGCCATTTGTTCCAATCAATCCGTCAGAGTCTTCCAACTCACCCCTGCCCAACCGTTATTTCAGAGGCACATGAACCGCGGCGGACGACCGCACACGGCAAACGGGCCAGTTGCACTTAGGCCTTAATCTTGATGAACACGCCGGCCGGAACGACTAGGCGGTTTAGGGCCTCAACCGTCTTAGCATTCGGCTCGAGGATGTCGATGATCCGCTTGTGCGTGCGGATTTCGAACTGTTCACGAGATTTCTTATCGATGAAGGGCGACCGCAGAACGGTGTACCGCTCAATGCGCGTCGGCAGAGGAATCGGGCCAGCAACCTTCGCGTTGGTACGCTTGGCGTGCTCAACGATCTCCTTGGCGGATGCATCCAGGGCCATGTGGTCGTAGGCTTCCATTCGAATTCTGATCCGGCCACCAGTCATGCTTCATCCTCAAAGTTTGCTGAAAGCTCAATACTTGCGAGCGTTTCAGCGGAAAAACATCTTCGATCAGCGTACACAACTACAAATTTCAGTTACAAGGCTCAGTCGAACAAACAGCCCCTCATCCTTCTGTCGCTTTCCAATTCTCTCTTTCCAAATCGCTCTTTGGAATCTCTGCTGGCTTCCGAACTGCCCAACGAACGGTTCGTTGAAGCAACTCCGCGAGATGCCACAGAAGGCCCTGCCCGGTCTGGGTAGGGAGGGAAGATTAGCCACACCATCTGTCAAGTCAAGCGGTTCATCTAGTCAGTTCGGCATTCTGGTTTTTTTCTTTTGAATTTCTGCCTCAACCCATTGGCTGTCCATGGGTTATCTGCACAGCCCCCGGAAAGATGGTGGGTTTGGCGGCGAGGCTTGAGCCAATACCGATTTTAACGCGGCTACGCAGCCCCTGCACAGATGCATCCTACCGCAATTGATTACGAGGACCGCTCCTGCAAAACGAGAAAGGGGGCGGCCGGTTGCGGACGCCCCTTCGCTTGATCATTGGTAAAAGATCTTACTTCTTTACGGGCTGCTTTTCCTCGGACGACTCGGCGGTGGCCTGCATCGCTTCGGGTACCCTGATGTTGGTGCCGCAGTTGCGACAGCGAACCGTCTTGCCGCGGGCGGTTGTGGGAACCGAGAGCACGCGGCGGCACGTCAAAGTTGGGCACATGATTCTGATGCTTCCAGATGACATAAACGCGATTCCTCAAGAGTTCGATGCGCACCGAGGGTTGCGGATCAACACAACCGCGATCCAGCGGGAACCACTTAGATCGGCAACGTGGCCCCCTAGGTTCAGATTTGAGTCATCGGAACATGCAATCCCGGCTGTGTTCTGATTTATCGGACGTTGTACCTTACGATGTTGCGGCGTTGAAGCCGGTTAGTATGAGGTTAATTATGGAGTCCGCAGGTACTGGCATCCAACAAAAAAAGATCTCCCAGTGGCCATTTTGTTGGTCAGCGCTTGCGAATGCTTGGCGGGCGACCAACCATTCTATCTGCAAGTCCTTCTTAACGTCCGTATAACTCAACCTCTTTGGCGGCTTCTCGGGCGTGCAGCTTGGGACTGGCGCACTTGTTTTCAGGTACCTCTTTTATGGCCACGCCTCCTCCTGCTGCTTTCGGTCATGCGAGCTTAACTGCCGCCACACGCCACACCGGACTTGCCAGTGCCGTTGTCGGTCTGCAATGGGGCGATGAGGGCAAGGGAAAGATTGTTGATGCCATTGCGTCGCGATTTGATATTGTCGCCCGGTACAACGGCGGTGCGAACGCGGGGCACTCGGTCGTAGTCAATGGCGAGCGCTTTGCGCTGCACCTTATTCCGGCGGGCATTTTGCACAAGGGCAAGCCGGCTGTGGTTGGCTGCGGCACGGTGATCGATCCGGATTGGATCCTCAAGGAAATTGATGGACTCACGGCCCGCGGCGTGGACTGTTCAAAGCTGATGATCTCTGATCGTGCCCACGTGGTCATGCCGTGGCACAAGCAGGAGGATGAACTGCGTGAGAAGTGGCTGGCGGCCAAGAGTGTTGAGCCCATCGGCACCACCAAGCGGGGCATCGGCCCGTGCTACGCCGACAAGGTGCAGCGCGGCATGGCGATTCGCATCGGTGACTTGCTGCGCCCAGAGCTGCTGGCAACCAAACTTGCCACCACGATTCCGTTTAAGGCCGCGGTGCTTTCGGCCATGGCCCAAGGTGGTGACACTTCGGTGTATTCGTACAACCATGCAGAGGTCGTGAAACTGGCGGCGCACTGGTGCGAGCGGCTGCGTCCGTATGTGTGTGACACTTCCAAGTTTCTGCTGGATGCAATGGATACCGGCAGCACGATACTGCTGGAAGGCGCCAACGCGACTTTGCTGGATATTGACCACGGCACGTACCCCTACGTCACAAGTTCAACCACCTGCTCGCTGGGCGCACCAACGGGCACCGGCATTCCGCTGTCATCTGTTGGCGCGGTGCTGGGCGTGATGAAGGCATACTCAACCCGCGTAGGTGGCGGCGTGATGCCAACAGAACTGATTGCCACCGAGGCCGACCGCGCCCTAGCCGAGACAATTCGTATCCGCGGGCGTGAGTTTGGCACTACGACGGGCAGGCCTCGCCGCGTGGGCTGGCTTGATCTTGTGGCCGTGAAGTACTCCACACGCCTC
>JBBRKQ010000213.1:0-3657 GCA_038231815.1 Phycisphaerales bacterium | reverse complement strand
TGTTTACGCAAGGCCCCGCCGCGGAGAAAAAATACTTCGCCGGTGGCGACCCCGGCAACGGCCCGTTTGATATGGCAACCGCCAGCACCGGCAAAAATCCGCCGGTGCTGCCGTTTCTTGACCCCGAAGCGGTGGCCCTGGTTCCCACAGCGGCGGCAGGGTTTGCCTCCATGTTCATCGCTGAGGAGTACGGCCCCACGGTGTACCACTTCAGCCGCGATGGCGGGCTTTTAGCAGTTTTGCAGCGTCCGGCGGATGCCATACCGCTTGATCGCGACCCAGACCCGGCCAGCCGCGGCTGGAAGCCATCGTTCGGCACGCGCAGCAATCCGGAGTTTGGCCGGCGCAGCAACCGCGGGCTGGAGGGGCTCACACTCACGCCATCGGGCGAGCGGCTGATTGGCATGATGCAAAGCCCGCTCATGCAGGATGCCGGTGATGATGCCGCCAGCACGCCAACCCGCCTGTACGTGTGGGATGTGAAGCCGGGCTCGCGAGCGTTTGGCATGATCACGGCCGAGTATGTCTCGCACCTGCCCACTTACACCGCTCGCAACGATGGTGGCAAGAAAACAAAGCTCAAGGCCGCCCCCAGCAGCGAGGTGCTGGCCATCAGCGAGACTCGGCTGCTCAGCCTCGAGCGTGACAACCTCGGCCTCGGCTCTGACACGGAGGGCAAGCCGGTGTACAAGCGCATCAACGTGCTTGACTTGGCCAGCGCTACCAATATTTTGGGAACACCCTACGCCGCATCACCGCTTGATTCTGGCCCAACTGCAAACGGCATTACCCAGCCAGCAGGCTTTGCCGCCACGCCAGCAGGCTTTGGCGTTAAGCCAGCAGGCTTTAACGCCAAGCCATTGCCAGAAAGCATCCATCCGACCACTTCGGCCGATGGGGTTGATCTGCTCAGCGAATCAGAGCTCGCTCGCTTTGGCCTGCACATCGCCAGCGGCACCGAGAATGACCGAAACAGCCTGAGCGAAAAGTTTGAGGGCCTGATGCTCATCCCCGCGCTGGACACACCAGAACCTGATGATGCCTACTTGTTCGTCGGTGCGGACAATGACTTTAAAACCCCTAAGGTGTTCTTTGATGGTCAGCTCATCGGCCAGAGCCGATTTGCAGTGGATACGTTGGTGCTGGTGTACCACATCAAGCTTGGCAAGTAGCGGTTTTTGGGCCCTATCGCTCCCCGTAACAATGCCCCACGGCTTGAGCGCCCGAGCCCCCCTACGTTCCCTGCACGCGTGACACCTGTTTCGATCAATTCGGATTCTGTTCAGGCTCCGGCTGGCGCTAAGCCGCCCGAGCGCGTCTCGATCGTGGACTTCCTGACCGATGGCTCCATCGCCCGCCTCTGCGATGAGATGTCGCGCCTCACCGGGGTGCCCATCTGGCTGGCTGATGCGGACGACCGCGTCGTTGCGCCGATGCTGGCCAAACCGGGCGAGCGCTCCTGGACCATGCTCAGCCCGCACGATGGTGCAGCGCGTGCGTTTGGCCTTGTCAACAAAAACCTACCCAACAAACTTGACCTGTTCAAGGCACCGATGAAGACCACCAGTGGCGATGTGGGAGCCATTGTCATGCCGGTAGACTGGGGCTCGGATGACCCCTCGGAGCGAAGGTCGCTCGAGCGGGCGGTGCTCATTCTCGCCAGCACCGCGGCGGAGTCCTGTCAAGGTCAAATTGATGTTCGCCGAAGACTCAACGAGCTTGATGCCCTGTTTCGCCTCTCCTCGTTGCTGGTGCAGGCCGATGCGGAAGAGCGCGTCCTGCAAACCGCACTTGATCTGGCCCTGGATGTGCTGGGCCTTGATGCCGGCTCCATCGCCGTGCTTGATGATGCAGGCGACCTGAAAAAACGGGCCGCCCGCGGCCTCAGCGAGGGGTGGTTGAGCCGTCAATCCCCCTTGTCAACTGATGGCACACTCCGCGCCCGCGCCATGGCCGGTGAAGTGGTGTGGATGGCCGACATGCTGCACGACCAGCGGATCGCCGATGTGGAGCGCATCCGCAGTGAAAACGTTGCCTCGCTGCTGATGGCCGGGCTGAACTACCACGGCCGGGCCGCCGGGCTGATCCGGCTGTACAGCCGCACCCCGCGATCATTCACGCACGAAGAGATGGACCTGCTCCGCGCCATCGCCGATCAGGCCGCGATGGCCCTTGCCCACAACCGCCTCCGCAAGCTTCGGGTTGCTGATCAGGCCATGCAGCGCCAGCTCCAGCTTGCCGCGGATGTGCAGCGCCGGATGCTGCCACGCACGATACCAAAGTTTGAACGCTTTGACATCGCCGCACGCTATGAGCCCAGCTTCCAGCTTGGCGGCGATTTTTACGACATTGAAGACATGGGCGGCAAGCTGGCCTTTGCCGTGGGCGATGTGGTGGGCAAGGGCGTGCCCGCCGCGCTCATCATGTCGGCCGTGCGGTCAACCCTTCGAGCGTACAGCGCTAGCTGCGCCACCCTGGCGGAGCTGCTCAGCAAAGTCAACATCGCCACCGTGCGCGACACGATGGAAAGCGAGTTCGTCACGCTGCTGGTTGGCCTGCTTGATCCGGAAACTCGCGAGCTGATCGTGAGCGCTGCCGGTCACGACCCCGTCATTATTTTTCGCCCTCGCGCCGGGCAGATGCCCGAGACCTTTGAGTGCGGCGTGCCGGGCCTGGTTGCCGGTGTTGATCCGATGCACGTGTACGAAGAGACCCGCCACCAACTGTGCGCCGGTGATGTGCTGATGGCCTATACCGATGGCCTCTCTGATGCGGTTGACTTTGAAGGTCAAAAGTTCTCTCGGGCCCGCGTCGAGCGGACCGTGTCAACCTTTCTTGCCGCCGAACCGCTGGCCCCCGCCAGCCGCGTCATCGAGCACATCATGTGGACACTCCGCCAATTCTGCGGCGTGCGGATGAGTGTTGATGATGTCACCATCGTGGTGATTCGCATCCGCTAGTGCTTGCGGTCTGGCGACAGCAGTGGAACTTTGGGTAACTGTTGCGAATCGTGAGGCAATAGTTGCGGAACGTTGGGCAATAGTCGCGGAACGCAGAGGACGCGGAGGGAGCAGAGGGACGCAGAGGAAGACAGAAGGCACGGATGGGTATGAGAAGTGGGAGCATTGAGTTACCCAAGTGAGAAGGGTTAAAGGGAGCAAGGTATAGAACTACAAAAATCAATCAAGGAAAGGGAGCACTTGAAGCGGATTGAAGCGGGAATTAGTCAAGCATCCCCCACTTTCTTCCCCCCTTTTCTCCCTCTCCATTGCCTTTCTCCGCGTCCCTCTGCTCCCTCCGCGTCCTCTGCGTTCCATGCCCCAAGCCCTGCGTTACACACCCCACGCCATGCCCACGCCCTGTGACTATACAACCCCAAGCCAAGCGCGCAACTGCGCGAGACTCAGAGCCTCTACCATCTCCACCTTCCACCCGCACCGCATCTGGACTTTGCCATGGCCGTCACGTTTCCTTTGGGTTTTCTCGCTTCCGGCTCTATCGCCGGCATCAAGCCGTCCGGCAAGCCGGACCTCTGCCTCATCGCCCGCACAACTGATGATGCACGCGCCAGCTGCGCCATGGTGTTCACCCGCAACGCCGTCACCGGCGCGCCGGTTGTCGTTGGCCTGAAACGCCGCGCTGATGTGCTCTCCGGCA
>JBBRKQ010000212.1:0-3700 GCA_038231815.1 Phycisphaerales bacterium | reverse complement strand
TTGATGCTACAACGGGCGTGGTGACTTCACCGATAAAACTGGGCACACCGCTGGATGCCAGCGGGCTGCTGGCACAGCACGCGAACGCCGCAGTGAGCCCGTTTGCTCATCGGATGATGAGTGCGGCGGGGTGTACGTATGTCGTATCGCCGTTTTGGCAGACCACTCCGGATCCGTCAAAGAGCTGGGTGCCTCGTCCTGCCGCACCTGGTACGGTTCCGCCACTGATTCCGATCCCAACACTCCCACTCCCACTGCCACGAAACCCTAATTATCCCGGTTGGCCGACAAATTGGTCGTGCGTGACCTTGGGTGGTGGCACCGCGTCAGCCTATTGCGAATGTACCGATTATCAGCAATATGTTGACATCCCGCTCCCATCAACCCAGATTTTGTGGTCTCGCGTTATCTGTACATCACCCGCGAACGTGGGTGGCTGTACAGGAATGTCGCCGCCTGCGGCCCCACCCACCACTCCAGGTGCACCACCAACACC
This sequence comes from Phycisphaerales bacterium, assembly GCA_038231815.1. Taxonomy (GTDB): domain Bacteria; phylum Planctomycetota; class Phycisphaerae; order Phycisphaerales; family UBA1924; genus CAILKP01. The sequence goes on along the minus strand of JBBRKQ010000212.1, from coordinate 3,204 downwards.
CGGGGGCGGGTGGGGTTGTGTGCGATACTATTTCTGGTAGGTCTGCGCCAGTTCAACGCATTTTGACTTCGCGGTTCAATGGGCTGGTGGCACTGACCTTGCCCGGGCCGCCGCCACGAGACATGGCCGCAGCGTTCTAATTCGTACGCATCACACGCCCAGGCATGTTTCAGCCTAGAACTAGCCGAACGCATCTCGCGTTCGGCTGGAATATGTTTACACGCCGGCTCTCATTCGTCACGAGTAATGGTGCGCTGCTTGCGTTGCCTGCGATCGTCGTCGCAGCGGCACTGCGGTACTTTGGCACCCTTGTGCGTATTGAAAACCAATCCGGCACTCAGCCAGTACATTGCGGGTTCTTTTACGGTGCGATGTTGCGTGCGGGTGGCGGTCGGATGCGTGAGCTTGCATCGCAAGTTTGGCCGACAGCCGATACGACTTTAGCACTCTGGGGCTTCTTGATCCTTGAGGCTTGCATTGGCTCTGTTTTGATTGCGTTGCTGCTGACCATTGGGCTGCGGCGCGGGCACTTTGCATTTCAGCGTGGGTTTCGACTTCAACGCTCGGGCTTTGTGGGTTGCGGCACGGTCGAGGCTGCGTGGAGGATCGCCCAACACAAACTGCTACCAGTCAGCGCTATTTTGGGCATCATTAGCGCCGCTTCAATATGGTTGTTCTTTCCGATGACGCTGGCTAAATGGCCAAATCTCACCGGGCAGCTCGCCGTAACTACAAGCGCACTTCTGCTTCTCGGCCCCTTTATTCTTGGACTGACTCACCGTAATTTGTCCGACGGAGGTCTCGACCAAGCGAATCAAAGCCTGACCTGCCTTCGATGTGGGTACGTGCTCGGAGGTTCTGTCACTCCACCATGTCCAGAATGTGGCCAACGAGTGCCGCCAGTAGCGTCGGCGCAACCGCCGATTCGCAGCAAGCAACCAATACTCCGACTTGCTATCAACGGCTCTATGATCGCCGTCGGCATCGGCATTACACTTCCTTATTTTTTTGATGGACTGCAACACCTCCGACCACACCTTCTGCTGCAATCGGACTGGTACCGCCGATATGGCGAGGTGTACGAGCGCCAACTTCATCGCGGGTTCGAGGGGATTCCTGGGGAACGAAACTTGTTCACGCAGCCGGACTCATGTCTTCGGATTCAGTTTAGAGATATTGCCGACTATCGAGAACTGGTGGCATGCGTTCTGTACGTGGAGGATCCAGAACGTACGGCCAGTCCGCTTCCCAGCGAGCTGGGAGCAGGCAATTTAATTATCGTTACAATGTCAAGGATTATTTCTGATTCTGGTAAAGCGGCAAGAGAAACGGCAGCCGAAATGAATGTCTTTCTGTTCGAAGAAGCGGACCCACAAAGGCGGGCACCGGTTTGGAGAAGCCAACGTGTTGCGCTGTGGAAAATAAACGATGGGCAGCCAATCCGCCAATGGTATTTGGCGCGTGCGGAAGATATAAGCATATGGCCAATGGGTCCGAGCGAGGAACAAAGATTGCTGGAACAGGCGAGTCCAAAAATCAACGAAATCCTCGCGGCTAATTTCTCTCCCAGCGCGAGAGTGTACCGACCGGCTCGACCAGCGAGGTGAAGATGACCTGCCCCCCAAATCCTGATCCAGTGCCTATGAGAGTCCCGACAGGCCGCGGTACGGCCTCGGAGACTCCCGAAAATGAAGCGAACAAGACACTCGGCGGAACAGATCACCAACAAACTGCGTGATGCCTCGGCAATGGCCGCGGCGGGAAAGACGGTCGCTGCGATCATCCAGCAGCTCGGCGTCAGCGAGCAGACCTACCACCGCTCGCAGCAGCAGTACGGCGACATAAAATCCGATGAGGCCAAGCGGCTGCGGCAGCTCGAAGCCGAGAACCAGCGGCTCAAAGGCATCATTGCCGACGAGGCTATCGAGATCTCCATCCACAAGGAGGCGACCGCCTATTTGGGAAAACATCGAGCCCCGAAGTCAGGCGGGGCATCGTGAAGCACGTGCAGGAAACACTCAAACTCTCCGAACGGCTGGTGTGCAAGGTGCTTGGCCAGGCCCGGGCATCGCAGCGGTACAACGCCAAACTTCGCGACGGCGAAGCGGTGCTGGTCACGCGGGTGCACGAGATGGTGCGCCGACAACCCCTCCCCCCGCCGCGGCTATCGCATGATCTGCGGCATGTTGCGGCTGGACGGCTTGGGAGGGGGCGGGTGAACTTTAAGAAAGTGTATCGGTTGTGGAAGCAGGAAGGCTTCGCCGTTCCCCGCAAGGCCCGTAAGCGGCGGCGGCTTAGCTGTTCTGAGAATGGAGTTATTCGCAAGCGTGCGCAGTATAAAAACCACGTTTGGGGCATCGATTTCATCTTCGACCGTGATGAGCGGCAGCGTTCATTAAAGTGGCTGAGCGTGATCGATGAGTACACCCGCGAGTGCCTTGTGCTGGCGGTGGAACGATCGATCACGGCCGAGGATGTGGTGGACCTCTTGATGAAACTCTTCAAAGAACGCGGCGTGCCGGACCACATCCGCAGCGATAACGGGCCGGAGTTCATCGCCGCGGCGATCAAGCGAATGACCGCATTGATGGGCATCGAATCGCTGTACATCGAGCCGGGCAGTCCGTGGCAGAACGGGTACACCGAGAGCTTCAACAGCCGCTTTCGTGATGAACTGCTGAGTACGGAGCTGTTTGCTGATTTGAGCGAAGCCAAGGGGCTGTCTGCATGTTGGCGAAACGAGTACAACACCAGGCGGCCGCACTCAGCACTCAAGTACGTACCACCGGCGGTTTACGCGGCCACATGTGCGGTGAAACCAAAGCCAGTGCTCACCGATGGAATGCTGTTGGCGGCTGAATCGAACGTCGGAAACCAGGTTGATGGAGCGGGAGACGAGGCCCCTCTCCCGCTCCAAACCTCACCCTCTACCCCCTCCCACCTGAACTTACGCAGTTCGTCATCCTTGGGCCGCCCGCTAGCTGCTGCCGTCGTGCCCGATCAAAGGGCTATCATGAAATCCTGACTCTCATAGCGCTTGGTACAGGAAATGGGGGCATGCCAGTCGGACTGCGCTGTTCTGATTGATGCTACAACGGGCGTGGTGACTTCACCGATAAAACTGGGCACACCGCTGGATGCCAGCGGGCTGCTGGCACAGCACGCGAACGCCGCAGTGAGCCCGTTTGCTCATCGGATGATGAG
>JBBRKQ010000211.1:0-3738 GCA_038231815.1 Phycisphaerales bacterium | reverse complement strand
TGACGACCAGCAGGCCGACTTGGCCAAGTTCGGTTCGGTTGACTTTGCGTATGACTATGACGAGAACGCCCGCTTCCGTGTGAATCTTTTCCAGGCCCGCGGCAGGTTGTCGGTAGCGGCCCGTCTGATCACCAGCAACATTCGACGGTTTGAGGATCTGTACCTGCCACCGATGATGGCCGAGATTGCGATGCAGCCGCAGGGCATCGTGCTGCTGTCGGGTGTGACGGGTTCGGGCAAGAGCACCACGATCGCGGCCATGCTTGACTATGTCAATGAGCGCAAGCCGGTGCACATCGTAACGATTGAAGACCCGATCGAGTACATCTTCACCGACAAGAAGGCGATGATCAACCAGCGCGAGATCGGCATTGATTGCCTTGACTTCAAGGTCGCCCTCCGCGCGCTCGTCCGCGAGAATCCCGACGTCGTGCTCGTTGGTGAAATGCGTGATCAGGAGACCTTCGAGGCCGCATTGCACGCCGCCGAGACGGGTCACCTCGTCTACGGAACCATCCACGCCTCCAGCACCACGCAAACCTTCAGCCGTATCTACGGCCTGTTTGAGACCGAGGAAGTCGAGCAGGTCCGGCGCATTCTGGCATACCAGATGCGATCTTTTGTGTATCAGAAGCTCTTGCCCACGCTGCATGCGCACATTCCGCGTATTCCCGGCTTGGAAATCATGATCAACAACGGTGTTGTGCGCAAGGCCGTGCTTGAAGGTCGCGAGGGTGAACTACGCGAGTATCTAAAGTCCATCGAAGCCCGACAAACCGGCATGATCGACTTTAACGGCAGCCTGATTGATCTTGTCGAGCGCGAGATGATCTCGCTACGCGTCGCCGAAGATTCGACTCCCAACCTCGATGAATTCCGCATGCGTCTGAAGAAGATGGGCGGCGGCGCCGGAGCCCGCTGATTACGGCGGACCGGTCGGGCGTTGCGCTTCAGCGCCGGGGCTCAACATCGGGGTCTGCGCCTCCCCTGCCGCGCTGTGCGCCTTGCTCTGCGGGTGTGCGGGAGCCGGGCTTGGGTTACCGTGCCGATGGGAAAAGGCAAAAAGTGGCGCAGCTTCCGCGTGCCGTTTGGAACACTGATTGTGCCGATCTCAGTGCAGCGATTGGAGATGCGGTCGCTCAGACCTCGGCTACAAACGCGGTGGGGGATTGATCGCGGGCGATCGGTAAGGACAGTTGCTCTGGAATCTCGCGGCGCTGATGTGGAACCAGCAGAGGAGGCTCATTTTGGCTTGGGCGTATGGGTTCTCGGACGTTGGGTGCACGCAGTTTTGACTTGGGGTGACCCGTATCTGGTGGAGTGAACATGCGGAAGCCACGAAGACTTCAGTGCAGACAGTTTCTGCTCGAAATGGTTTGGAGTGCCAATGTACGTTTGGCCGTTTTCTCTGCCGTTGCGGACCTCTCACCGACCCGGAGTTGTTTTTTATGCAGGACCACTCCAAGCCAAACGTTTCGCTGAACTCTGAGTCGGGCGGGACTGATCGGCGTTCCATGCCGCGATTTAACTACCTGATCCCGGCCGAAGCGCTGCTGATTGATGAAGCGACCGGGCGTGTGGTGTCGCACGTGCAGGTTCACGTGCGCGATGTCAGCCGCAGCGGTGCGCGGCTGCTCTCGGCGTTTCCGTGGGAACCAGGTGCGCTTATCGCGGTATCTTGGGTGTGCCCATCGGGTGATCGTATTTTGAAGATATGTCGGATACGCAACCATCGGCTTGGCAACAACGGTTGGTACACCATTGGCCTGAGCTTTGAGCCGACGCCGACGAGGCTGGGCGGGTACACGTGGGCGATGCTGATTGATGAGGCGATGGCCTATGCTGCCAAGTTGAAGGTAACGCACAAGGCGGCGTGAGTTCTGGTGGATTGCCTTGATTGGCAGATGGAAACGAACGCGCAGTGTGCGGCGAGAATCGCCGGGCAAGGAACGGGGAGAAAGACACAAAGCGGTTTGCGTGGCTTTAAAAGCTCGGGAAGGTCAGGGGCGTGCTCCTGCGTTAGCGATGGGCGATGCGGTTACCTCACCGCTCAGGAGGGACAATGGATCGACAATGTAGCGGCAAGCACAACATAACCGGGCAAGACAGAGCCTATTCGGAACCTAGGACTGCTTGAGAGCGAGGGGTTGCGGCGCGGGAGAACAGATTGCCGGTCAAAGCGACCTCACGGCTAAAAAAATACCCCGCAAGCACGGCGTGATTGCGGGGTAAGGTCAGGAACTGACGAGCGGGAGGCTGTGCGGACTTGTTCTGGACTCAGCAGCCTTCAGCGAACTGGTTGATGAACAGGACGAAGTCGTTGCCGTCAACAGTGCCGTCCGGGCCGCAGCCGGTGGAGCCGGCGATGTCGGCGGCGGGATCATCGGCCGCGAAGGCGTTGATGAACGCGATGAAGTCGTTACCGTCCAGGATGCCGTCACCGGGCGGCAGGCCTGGGGTGGTGACGATATCTGCACAGTTGCAGGCGGGGTTGATTGTCAGTGCGGCGGGGTTACTGCTTGCGTTGCCGAAGGCGTTGGAAGCGACCATGGTGTAGATGCCCGCATCGCCGGCGGTGACGGGGCAGATTGAGAGGGAGGTGCTGGTTGCACCGGAGATGCCGCCGCCGTTGCTGAGCGGGAGGCCGTTTTTAAACCACTGGTAGGTGAGCGTGGGTGCGCCGGTGGCGGCAGAGGTGAAGGTGATGCACTCGCTGATGCGAGACAGCACCGGGTTTGGCTGACTAATGATGGATGGTGCGGTGCCCACGGACAGCAGCGCGGGGTTGGAGGTGATGACTCCGCAGGGGGCAGAGACGACGCAATCAAAGGTGCCGGCGACAACGAGCGTTGCCGGGTTGATGGTGAGGGTGGGAGTGTTTACGCCGCTGTAGACGCCAGCGTTTGGCAGGTTGATACCGCCGCGACGCCACTGATAGCTGATCGGGCCTGGCGTGGCTGCTGCGGTGACGGTGAAGGTTGCGATGCCGCCGACGGCCGTGATTGACGGTGCGGGCTGGCCGGAGATGACCGGCGCTGAGCCGACGGTGAGCACGTGGGTGTTGCTGGGAGTTATGCCGCAGATGTTGGTGACCGCAACGCTGTAGCTGCCGGAATCACCCGGAGCAACGGCAAGGTTGATGAAGCTGGCATTGGTGGCCAGGGCGATGGGGATGCCGTTCTTGAGCCACTGGTAGCTGAACGGTGCGGTACCGGTAGCGGTGACCGAGAGTGTAAAGCCGGAGCCGACGCAGACGGTGGAGCTGGTAGTGAGGGCCGAGAGGGCTGGTGCGGTGTTGACAGTGAGTGCGGCGCCGTTTGAGGTGACGGTGTTGCAAGTGCCGGTGATGGTGACGGTGTAGGAACCGGCATCAAGGGCGGTGACGCTGGGGATGGAGTACGTGGCCGAGTTCGCCCCGCCGATGGCGATGACGTTCTTAAACCACTGGTAAGAGAGGCCGGTGCCGGTGGCGGTGACGGTGAAGCTGGCGGGCTGGCCAGCGCACACCGTGCTGCTCGAGGGCTGGCCGGTGATGGCGGTCAGGGTGTTGACAGTCAGGCTGGTTGGCAATGAGGTCACGGTGCCGCAGGTACCGGCGACGATCACGTCATAGGTGCCGTTGGCGTTGGCCGTGTAGCTGGCGCTCGTCGCACCACCGATAGCCACGCCATCAAGCTGCCACTGGTAAGAGAGATTCGCACCGCTGGCGATCACGCTCAAGCTCAGGTCGCTGCCCGA
>JBBRKQ010000210.1:0-3868 GCA_038231815.1 Phycisphaerales bacterium | reverse complement strand
GGCGATTTGCTGTGGCATGGCGGTGGCGGCGCTTGTGACGGGCAATCCGGTGATTGTAAAGCCTGCGGAGCAGACCCCCGGAATTGCCAAGATCCTGTGTGACATGCTGGTGGCCGCGATTACGCAGGTGACGGGCGACAGAGAACTTGCGGGATGCGTTCTGCAATTTTGCCCTGGGGCCGGTGAGACCACGGGCGCAGCGCTGGTGCGTGATCCGCGCACGGCGATCATTGCGTTTACCGGTTCGCGTGATGTGGGGTTGGATATTTTGAGCGCCGCTGCGCCACCGTCACCCTTTGGCCCGGCTGGCCGCACGGCCGCCGATGGGCTGCGGCATGTGAAGAAGGTTGTCTGTGAGATGGGCGGCAAGAACGCGGTGATCATTGATACATCGGCAGATCAGGATGAGGCTGTGCTGGGTGTGCGGCACTCGGCGTTTGGCTTCCAGGGACAGAAATGCTCGGCAGCGAGCAGGCTGATTGTGGTTGACCCGGCGGGGCCCAATGGCCCCGCGATTACGCACTTTGTGCAGCGGCTTGTTGAAGCGACCAAGGCGCTGGTGATTGGTGACCCGAGCAAGCCCGGGACCGATATTGGACCGGTGATTGATGCGGAGGCTAAGGCCAAGATTGAAGGGTTCATCAGCCGCGGGAAGGCGGCCGGGCTCGTGTGCGAGCAGGTGGCGGTTCCTGCCGGGCTTGAGCAGGCAACGGGGCGGCATTATGTAGCGCCGACGATTTTCACGCTGGTGCCCGAGGCGCATGAGCTAGCGAATCAGGAAATCTTTGGGCCGGTGCTGGCGGTGGTGCATGCCCGGAGCTTTGATGAGGCGCTGCGGCTAGCCAACAATTGTGCGTACAAATTAACAGGGGGCGTATTTTCACGCCGGCCGCTGCACCTTGAGCGGGCCAAGCGGGAGTTTCGTGTGGGCAATCTGTATCTGAACCGTGGCATCACCGGCGCTCTTGTGGCCAGGCACCCGTTTGGCGGGTTTGGCATGTCCGGCGTTGGGTCCAAAGCAGGTGGAACCGACTACTTGCTGCAGTTTGTGGAGCCGCGGGCGATCTGTGAGAACACGATGCGTCGCGGGTTCGCGCCGGAGTTGTGAGGTCTGGCCTTGTGCGGCAGGGTTGGCCGGGAGGGTTGCCCGGTGGGCGGCTTATTTGATGCGTAAGTAGTACACCAGCCAAGCGGTTTCGTTGCGCTGCACGGGCATGGGGATGAACGGGGCTGAAACATCGGTGATGCCGACGCGGCGGTTGTCGACCCGACGATTCAAGGCTCCGTTGTCTGTGCCGAAGACTTGATCGTTGATGGATTTCTGCTGGATGCGGGCCTGCGTGAGGGAGAAAGTCCAAAACACGCGGTTGGCACCGATGGAACGGGCGAACTCTTCTAGATGTCCATCGTTGCCATCGAGTCGATCAACGCTGCGGAAATCACTTGAGCCCAGCAGAGTGACGCGATCGGCGGGTTCTTGTATCTGCAGTGCCCGCAGGAGCCCGGTCTTGTAGACCTCTTGGTTGGCGGCGAGCCAGTCGGCTCCGTGCATTTCGCTTTCGCGGATGCGCTCGGCCAAGTTGATTCTGAACTCCATGAGCCGGCCCCAGCTTGCTTCCCGCACGAGGGTGGGCGCATCGGCCGCGGGGGGATCTGTTGGCAGAGCGGCGGCTGCCGGGGTAGCCAGCGTCTGAAACTCACGCTCCCAGACCGAGGGACCGCAGCCAGTGAGCAGAACGGTCAGCAGGAGTGCTATGGCCAGAGAGGGGAGTGATTTTGTCACGCTGAACATGGCCGCAGAGTACGTCCTGCCGCCCGCTCGGTGGCATGTTCAGGGTTAGTTTTTAGGCCAGTTTGATCAACTCACGCTGGATGCCGCTGGTGACGATTGGTCCCTTGACCGGGTCAACGTAGATGTTGATCTCGCTGCGAACGCCGATTCGCTCATCCAGCAGGTATGCGCCGGGCTCGATGGTAAAACCGGTGCCGGGGAGCATGATTCGCGTGTCGTGAGTCTCGAGATTGTCGAGGTTCATGCCCACCCCGTGCACCAATTGCCCGGCAGAAAGGGAATGCCCGGTGCGGTGCTTGATGCCCGCCGAAAGCCCGCGTGCTTCAAGCAGGTGGCGAGCGGCATCATCAAGCTCGAAGCCTCGCACGGTGCGTTTGGCGGCCCAGGCATCGGTCGCGAGTTTGAGGGAGGCATCGCGTGCATCACGCACGGCGGTAAAGACTTCGAGCTGGCGGGGCGACGGGTCACCGGCGATTGCCATCCATGTAACGTCACTGAAGATGTGCTGCTCACCGGGCAGCCGGGCCCAAAGGTCCATGAGCACCAAGTCGCCGTGTTTGATCTCGGTACGTCGGCTTTCGGTTGGCTCAAAGTGGGGGTCCGCGGCGTGCTGGTTGCAGGCAACAACCGGGCTGTCTCGACTTTCAAGCCCCGCATCGGCAAAGCGTTTGAGGATAAACGCGGCAACTTCGTGCTCGCAAAGCTTTTTGCCGGTCGACAGCGCATCGCGCATGAGGGCCATGGCCTCATCTTTTACGCCATTGACCAGCGTGCTGGCTTTGGCATGGCCGGTGACGGCATCAGGTGACCACACGGCGAGGGCTTCCTGCATCAAGTCGGCGGAGCTGACAACCTCAGCACCGGCGGCGCGCATGAACTCAACCGTGCCGGCATCCGCATTTGAGATGACCGGGAGGCCGCAACCGGGGGAGTAATCCATCGCCAGCCGCGGGCAGGAGGCTGCGACTTGGTTCAGCAGCGCGTGCCATTGGTTCCAACTTACATAAACGTGAATATCAAGGTCCGGGTACTTTGCGGGCGCGAATTGACCTTGGTCGATCGCCGACACCAGCAGCATTGGTTTGCCGGTGGCGGGAATGGCTAGGCCAAGCCGCCTCGTGGTCCAGCGCTTTTCACCGGGAATCGGGGGTAGGAGACGGGGAAGGGTGAGTGATGAGCCGCGAAAATCTGTGATGAAATAGCCGCCTAGACCGTGTGCGGCAAGCAGGGACTGGATGTGGTGAAGTGTGGATTGCTGGGCGTGTGGCACGACGGGGTTCCGGGGAGGGCTAGAGCGTTGGCAGGGCCAGAGCGTTGGCAGGGCCAGAGCGTTGGCAGGGCCAGATCCGGCAGGGCCAGATCCGGGGAGGATGGATCGGCTGGTAAGGGGCCGCCGGTTTGTCAAGTTTTACGTTGTGCATCCACGCTGAACGATGCGATGGATCACTCGTTGCCGGAGAGTCCGAGCGTGTTCATGCGTTCGCGCACGACCTTGGCCATGAGCTCAACAATTTCAGAGGGATTGTTGCTGTTGTTATCGAGTGTGATGGCATCGACCGGTTTCCGAAGCCCTCCGAGATCGCTGCGGTCGCTGTCGTCGCGGGCATTGAGTTCTGACATGATCTCTTCGACTTGGGTGCCGGCCAGGTCGAGAACCTGCTCTTTGCGGCGTTCGGCGCGAAGACGGAGGTCGGCATCAAGAAAGAACTTGACTGGTGCGTTTGGGAAGACCGCGGTGCCCTGATCACGACCTTCGGTCACCAGTCGCGGGCGTTGCAGGCCAATGAGTCGCTGAAGGCGGATGAGGTGTCCGCGCAGCTCCGGGATGAGCGCGATCTCGCGGACACGGGCCGTGACGGGCTTGGTCCGGATGAGACCCTCGACGTTTTGACCGAAGACGCAAATGTGCGGCGTGGGCAGTGACCAGTCAAAGTGCAGATTGGCACGTTTAACGACATCGAGCAGTTCCAGCGGATGATCTGCCGCCAGCCCGTGGGTGATGGAAAGCAGTGCCGCGGCTCTGTACATCGCCCCGGTGTCTAGGAACTCAAACTCCAGCCTGTTGGCAAGCAACTT
>JBBRKQ010000209.1:0-3947 GCA_038231815.1 Phycisphaerales bacterium | reverse complement strand
CTCGGGACACATTGTCTCGGGACACATTGTCTCGGGACACACCGTCTCGGGACACATCGTCTCGGGACACATCGTCTCGGGACACATCGTCTCGGGAGCGCGGTGATGCGCGACGTCACAGGGTTTGCTTGGGAGTTTGTAATTGCTTATGTGTCATGCAATGAGTGGTTGGATTATGCCATTGCGGCGGAGGGCGGCTGCATTTGCTGCTTTCGCCGTGAGAAAAACGGTTGGCGCGGGGCTGATGGCCCTGGCGGGTGCGGCGGTGCTGGGGGCGGCGGCTGGGCCGGAAAGCTGGGTGGCGAGCGCAAAGGCGGCGGTGTTGGTGCCTGACCCTGTGTTTACCGGGTCGCTGACGGCGGCGCAACAAGCGGAAATGATGGCGTGGGGCCAGGCCTATTTTAATCGGATTGAAGGCGTGAATCAGGGCGGCAGCAACGCTGCTACGGCGGCGTGGAACTTTGCCACGCCGGCGATGAACAGCCCGCTGTTTAACCCGTTTTATGGGCCGCGGCAGACGCTGGTGAACTTGGGGCAAGTTGGTGAATCGGACTGCTTCAAAGCACTTGTTGAAGCACCGGGCACTGATGCGGTCAGCCAGGCAAGGCGCAGCGCGATCAAGGATGCGCTGATTGGTTTTACGATCAAGACCGACCCGGTGATGGACCCCAATGGCACGGCTTCGCATATTGTTTCCATTCTTGATGCCGCGTACGTGGCCGGGCTGGTGACATACACGCAGGATGGGAAATTGGTGAGCGAAAAACTGCCGCTGGCGGTGCTGCAGGGCGCGGGCGTGAGCGTGCAATTTGCCGACAATCTCAGTGAAAGTAGTGTGACGGCGCTGCTGGTGCTCACGAGCCAGGCGCCGGGGATTGTGGTGGGTGCGGTTGGCGTGACGGAGGCAGAGGGTATGGTGGGTGGGCAGGGGACGAAGGCGAACGCCGTGGCGGCGGGGATTTCCGCGATGCTCAATCAAGCTGGTACTGGCGGCGCTGCGGTACTGCGGATGGATGCCATCTTTGGCGTGTACGGACAGTTGCCCGTGGTGTACGTTGCACTGTCGGACTGTGCTGTTCTCGTTGATGCAACAACTGGGGCGGTAAGCACGCCGATTAAACTGGGGAGCCCGCTGGATGCCAGCGGGTTGCTGGCACAGCACCCAGACGCAGCCGCGAGCCCGTTTGCGCACCGCATGATGAGTGCGGCCGGATGTACGACCATAGCGGCCCCGTCTTGGACGCCCGGTCCCGTGCCAGCGGGCTACACGCCGCGTCCTGCAAAACCGCCGGGCGCACCGCAGGTTGTTCCTGGCTTCAAGGACCCATTTCCGCCTTTTCCGTGGACACCCGCAATATTTCCCATGCCAAAATTTAATCCGTCGGCGTTGCCGAACGGTTGGACGTCGGACACGGTCTGCGTAACGGCTGCGGGTTTCTGCGTTTGTGTGACTTATAAAATGTATACATCAACAACACCGGGAGCGCCGATCATCTATGAGCGCACCGAAGAGATATGGCCTCGCACAGTTTGCGGCGGAACCGGCACATCTTCACCTTCGACAACTCCAGGAACGACAACGGTGACCTACTGGTTGTAAACTCAGGGGCGCTGACTCTTGAGAATCACCCGGCGTCTGGCAGCATACGTAAAAGGTCCCTCGCCGATTGGGCTGTATCCTGACGCCAGATTGTTTCGTCCCTTCTGCGATGACTCGCAGAAGGGATTTTATGACTGATGGACGCAATATAACATGGAGGGCGGGCTGCGTTGCGCTGTGCGGGATGATGCCAGCCACGTTCGTTTGGCTGACGCTCCTTCCCGATGTGATTTCTGGAATGTCGGAGCGGGAGCTCTACATCTGGCCATCCCACGTTGTTGCGCAGGTGCTTACCCGTTTAGCACCGACCCAATGGTCTATTCTCTTCGCGGCACCAGACTGGCATGCGAATCGTTGGGTTGCCTATTCGGTCCTTTCGCACGCACGCGAGTTCGCCTTATCGGTTGGTCTTGCCGTTGGAATCGGCCTTGCGCTTGGTGCCGTGATGAAGCCTCTGTTTCAGCGCCTTGCTAACCCAGTCGCGGCAGGTCTGCGCCGAACCTTTGGTCGGCAGCACAAAGTCGCTTTTGAACCGAAACCCTCGGTGCGCGATGCGATGTGGGAGATCGGCATTTCTGCTTTGGTGCTCCTCCCGTGCTTTGCAGCGTTTTTATGCCTTGATAACGATGGTCAACTGCGATTCTACGGCTGGCTCATCATGACCGGTGCCATCGGCATCTGGACAGCGATCTTTGTGGCGTTGCCGACATTTTTGCTTTCGGTTTTGAGGCACCTTGCTCCGACTACGTCGCGTACCACTAGGTTGACGGCATGCTCAATGTGCGGGTACGACTTGTCGCGCTCTCCGCAGCCCGTTTTGAGGTGCAACGAGTGCGGGACGGTCTTCGAAACCCCGTCTAAAAAACCGCGGTTCGTGGTGATTCTCGCGCTCGGTATGATTTCTCTGGCGGGGACTAGCTTCACTGCACTGCACGTAGGCAGGGTGCCTTTTCAGCAATACTTGCGGATGCCGACTGGAACGACGGCGCTGATAAGAGACCAGACTACGGGCGAAGTCTTCGATTTCATGTATGTTCAACGGTTCGTGTGGGGCGGGCCAGTCGAGACATCGAGATCCAGCCCGGCGTTTCAGCGCGATTGTTCCATGCAGGAAGCCACAATGCTGATCAACCTTCCCATCGGGGTAACGCCCACCACCAGTGGCGAAGTGCTGGCGCACAGACAGCGATCGAGTTCGGTTGACTGGCTGATTGTCAAAGAGCCGTACACGTTACCGACTTCTACACCAAGCTTCGACGTGCACGGCCCATCATTTGACCGGATAACGTGGAGGGGATCGGACGGCCGCGATCAGAGCATCGCCCTTCGCTTTGAACTCGCTAGTGCGATTGTCAGCCTGGAGGGCGAGATGAAATTTGTCGGAAGCAGGCCAGTCCCCGAGGTGCTGCGTGGCGATTTCGCTGATCGCGCCAACCGCAGTGGACAGCAGATACGAGACATCATGTTTCCTGTTGATTGAGGTAAAATGGCCGGCCATACGCTGCCAAAGGACTGGGTTTGGCTGTGTGATGACTCGCCATCGCGGCTCATGGCCTTTACGATGATTGCCTACTAACAGGCTGTTGAAAAACTCGGCGAAGCTCAAAGAACCAGAGTTTTTAATACCAATACACCGCGATTCCGACCTGAAAACGCCGCTTGACATCAGCGGTGGAGGTGGTGTAAATAGTTTTTCAACAGCCTGCTAATGGCCGACAATCAACCGGCGCGTTGCGTTTACAAATGCCTCATTTTCATTTGGTGCAGGGCGACGTTGTGTCCGGCCGGTGCTGGCGATGGATGTGCGTTCAATCTAGCCAGGGGCAGTGTTGCCTGATCCGTACTACCCAAATGAAGCAACGCAAACGATCGCGAGCAAGCGAGCCGCGGGGATTACGGTTCTCAACACCATGGGTTTGACGCAGATGAAAGATACTTCCCCATCTTCCCGCCCGTTGCTCACGTAATTGGGGACAGCCTGTTTTAAGGTCCGCCTTTCTACATTTTTTCGCCAGTGAGAGGTAAAACGCCGGTGTGGTGACTGCAAAGCGTGCGGGTATGACGTGGCAGCCCTGCCGGCGGGTACCGGGTGTCCGGAGTGTGGTGTTGGGCAAATGTCCAAAGCGGGCGCCAACAGTGGATTACAGAAACGGCTGGGGCTGGCGGCGCTTTAAAGCGTCGCCCGCACCGCCAGCAGCGACGCAACGCTGACGATGAGCCAGAGGATGAGGCCCATGGCCAGGGCGCGGGTGCCGGCTTGGCGGAGGGCGGCGCGGGAGAGGCCGAGGCCGATGAGAAGCAGGGCGACGGTGAGGAGGGCTTTGCCGATGCGGCGGAGTGGGGTGGT
>JBBRKQ010000208.1:0-3991 GCA_038231815.1 Phycisphaerales bacterium | reverse complement strand
GTGCTGGACAATCTCCACCTCCGCAGCGAATCGCGCGTGCTGCGTGGCGAGCAATTAACTCTGGCCAGTCAGCTTGTCAAGCTATCCCCCGGCACGCGTCGGTACAGGGTTATGGCCGCGGGGCTATCCGCCCGTGCCTCAGCCGAGAAGCTCCTGCCCGTTCCGACTCTGGGTGAATCGGCAGCGCTCGCCACCGCGGCGATCGACCATCTCGAAATGCTGCTGTCCGCCGGTGAGACCGACCAGACCACACTCTGGGCCGAAGTTGCGACGCTCGAGTTTCTGACCGCAGCGTCCCGCCTGCATGAGCCGGATCGGCTCCTGAACCTGATCCGACGCTCGGTCGAGCGAACCGCCGCGTTGGCCACAAACGCCCCAAATAGCTACGAAATGATGGCTCAATCACGGCTGCTTCTTGCCAAGCTGTTCCGGCGAACAGGCGAGATTGATGCCGCCGCCGAGCACGAGGCGGCAGGCGATGCGCTGGCCCGCGAATCACTTCTGGCCGATACCTGGGTGGGCGATGAAACGCCCATGTTTCTGCGCGAGTGCGTCGACAAGCTCATGGGCAAAGGTATTTCCGTGCAGGAGACTCACGGCTTGAAATTGAAGTGGACCAGCAGCCAGCCAGCATCTCTCGAGCGGGTCCGCATTGTGTGCCGCACGCTCGCACTGCTCGACGAGATCGACCTTGCCTGTGAACTGCTGAGGCGTGCCGCCACCCGCATGCCCGAGGCCGCCCGCGCTGAGTGCGAGAAGCTGCACCGCGAGATGCTGGCCTTAAAAAAGTGAAGTTCGACCTGCACGGCCCGGCGAAGTTGAGCTTCGCGCTGATACACCACCCCGTATTTAATCCCGCAGCCAAAGACCCGGCCACACCAGCACAAAACGCCAATTCCGCCCATCTTTTCTGCCGCGTTCCCTTTCTCGCCTTCTGCTCTGCGCACTCTGCGTTCATCTCTACGTTCCGCTCCGATCTTGTTCTCGCCGTCAATGCCACGGCGCTCGCACGGTCAACTCGTTCTACCCTCCTTCGCCCTCTCACCCGTCGCCCGCCCCGTGTTCACCACCACCGTCAACCCGCCAGTCTCAATCGCTGAGCTTTTGCCCGTCGAACTCGCTGCGCGACTGGACACCGTGGATGTGATCTCACGCAAAATGCTCGCCGGACGCCTCCAGGGCGAGCGCCGCGGCAAGCGCCGGGGTCGCTCCGTCGAGTTTGATGACTACCGCGAGTACGTCCCCGGTGATGATCTCCGCCATATCGACTGGAACGTGCTCGCCCGGCTCGACAAGTTCTTCATAAAACTCTTCCAGGAAGAAGAAGACCTCTCCCTCGACCTGCTGATCGACTGTTCACCCAGCATGCACGCCGGTGATCCTTCCAAGCTTCTGTTCTCCGCCCGACTCGCCTGTGCCCTCGGTTATCTCGGGCTTGTTCACAATAACCGTGTCTCAGTCACGTGCTTTGGCAACTCTTGGCCAAGCGCAGTCGCCACCGCCACTTCCTCCACTCTGGCCACCGAATCTCTGCCGCAGTCGCGACTTAGCCTCAAACGCTTGGAGCCGCTCCGCGGCAGGCGCAACACCCAGCGGCTCGTGCAGTTCATCCTCGATCAGGCTTTTATCCCACCGGTTGGTGTCTCAGCCATAACGGCCGATGTCGGGCTCGACAAGGCCATCCGCGCCGTTGTCAGTAGGCCGTCGGGCGCTAAGGGTGTACTCGTCCTCATTTCCGATATGCTGGTACCCCCGGCGGGCAACGTGGCGGGTTATGAAGCGGCAGTCCGCACGCTCGGTGCAGCGTGCGGCGGTGTTTCCGGCCGTGGCGGGGCCACCGTTGATGGATACATCATTCAAACCCTGGCACCAACCGAGCTTGATCCGTCCGGCGAAGAGGCAGAGACTGCTGACTCCGCTGCACCCGGCCGCACGCGGGGCCCACAGTTGCGAGGTGATGTGCGGCTGACCGATGCCGAGACCGGCCGCGCTGCAGAGTTGACCGTGACGCCGAGCCTGATCAGTGCGTACCGCCAAGCGCTCGCCCGGTACAACCAGCAGCTCAGCGCGGCCTGCTCTGCCCGCGGGATCGGCTTTGTGTCAGTACCTACAGATCTTGAAATTGCAGGCCTGGTGCTCGGGCTCTTGCGCCGCCGCGGAATTGTGGGGTAAGCCAATGAACAATCCAACACTCGGTGTGCTCCTCGTATTGCTCGCTGCATCAGTTGCACGGCCTGATGCGATTCGACTGGCCCAGCCATCCGAAGCAGAACCCGCACCCGCACCTCCACCGCCGCCCGCACCAGACTCAGCCCTCTCCACGGCACCCGCCGCTCAACTCCCGACCGACCTTCCCGGGATCATCAAGCTGCTCTGTGATCACTACCGTGATAAGCCTTTCGCCGAGCGCATCAAGGTCAGTTTCTCTGCACCCGGCAAGCGTGAACAGCAAAGCACCCTGGTTGTTCGCTCCCGCGGCAGCAAACCTCAAAGTAGTCGCCCGGCGGATCCTGCCAGCGGCCCGGAGGTCCCCATAGTTGGCCCCGAGTTGTTCGTAGAGGCCAGCCCGCTGCTGCTCCGCATCACGCCGCTGTCAATCACCGTGCTGCCCGCACGCACCGATCTCGCCCGACCCATTTACTGGTCAACGCCAGTGGCAACCGGTAGCGGAACTGCGCCGCCCGCACCACGCAACGTGCTGCCCACGCACAATGAACTTGGTCGGCTGGTTGCCCCGCTGCCGCTGCCGCAACTCGCGCTCATGCAGCCGGATGCGGCTGATCGGTTCCTGTCATCGGAGGGGCTCTCGCTTCTTTTTCAGCTCCCGGGTGCACAAGCGCAATCGTTCACTTCACTTTCGGGCACTATCGCGGGGCGGGCCCAAATTGGGTCGCGATCAAACCCTGCGATCACCCAAACCTCCGGATGGAGTATGACCCTGTTTCCGCAGTCCGCCCGCCTGCGATCGCTCACCGTGGCGTATGCGGGTGGCACACTAGTCCTTTCAGTCACGCCGCTCGATGGTGACGCGGCTGCCGCGGATCCCACCGTAACGATGAGCACCAGCGGCCGGAGGCGTGTGGCTGAACTCGCCGAACTCGGACGCACACTCACCATCGCCGGTCCGGAAGATGCTGCGATGGCATTGGGAGATCTCGCCCTGACAACGCCGGGCAAGGTCTCATCACCCGACGGCGCACCATCACCAAAAAAACTCGCACAACTTGTGGCAGGTAAGAAGGGCCCACTTGTGCTCATGATTCATCGCCCATCTCTCGATGCCACCAAATCCAGCGTTGGTGCGGCACGCGAGGCAACCGAATCAATTGAACAGCTAGACCCCGGGCAAACCCAAGTCCTGCGACTGGCAGGTGCCGATGCAGCCTTGGCAACCCCTGAGCCGGTGCTGATCATGTCGAATCAGCAGCTCGATCGGCTCCTTGGCGACTACGAGGCGGTGCTTGTAGCCGTCTCCGCTGGCCCGGAATGCACCGTGCTGGACATCGCCGGTGTGCTGCCCGGGCAGTCCTTTGGGTCCGAAGTCATCGCCCGCCTCAGCCGGCTCCTGCAAGCTCCGTGAGGCGGCCGGATGGGTCTTGCGGGGCACTCTGGCCCGCAGGAATCGGCGAAGGTGAGCGCAGAACGCCGGTTCCAGCCAATCGGAACCTCAATATTGAGCCTGTTCCACCTGCAACCGCTATCATCGGCCCCTGCAATGGAACGGGTTTTTAAAGGCATCGCGGTTTCTCCCGGTATCGCCATCGGCGAGGTCTTTATCCTTGACGATCAGCGGCGCAGGATTCCTAAGCGCTCGATTCCCGCCCAGCAGTTGCCATCCGAGCATCAACGCCTCACCGATGCGCTTGAAAAGTCCATCAACGAGCTTTCTGCACTGCGGGCCCGAACCGACAAGGAACTCGGCGCCGAGGCCGCCAAAATCTTCGCGTTCCATCTCGGCATGCTGGCAGACCCGACTCTGACTCGGCCCATG
>JBBRKQ010000207.1:0-4147 GCA_038231815.1 Phycisphaerales bacterium | reverse complement strand
GTCGAGTGCGTCCGCCGATCCATCGAAGTAACGCTCGACCGCTACAGGCGCGCCGTCCCAGACCTCCAGCACCGCCCCGAACCGCTCGATGCCGCCATCGCCTCAGTCCTGCTCTACCTCGCCTCAGTCCACAATCCCGGTGATGCATCACCCGCCGACACGCTCGCCGCCCTGCACCCAGAGATCAAAGCCGAGATCCACGAAGCCGCCGCACTCAGCAGCGTCATCCCCGACACCGGCGGCTTTTTGGCCACGCTCCGCGGCCCCGCCCGCACCCTCCCGGCAGACTTTGGCCCCCTGCTGCACGTGGGCACCGCCGCCAGCCGGTACGAGCTTCTAAGCCGCCTCGGCGGCGGCGCTTTCGGCGAAGTCTTCCTCGCCCGCGACCGCGTGCTCTCGGAAGAAGCACACCCCGCGCTGGTTGCTGTGAAAATCCTCCGCCAGCGCCAGCCCGAGCACAACCCCTCCTTTCTCCGGCCCGATGAAGCAACCCAATCGCGACGCATCAACCACCCAAACGTGGTCAAAGTCTTTGACCGCGGCATCGCCCCCAGCGGCGACAGCTACATCGTCTACGAATACATTGACAGCGGCACGCTCTCACACTTCGTCCGCCGGAGCGCCAAAAACGGCCCGCTCCCAATCCAGCACGCCGTAACGCTCATCGCCAAAATCGCCCGCGGCCTGCAGGCGGCCCATTCAGAGGGCATCATCCACTGCGACCTCAAACCCGGCAACGTGCTGCTAACCAAGGTCGGCGAGCCAAAGCTCGGCGACTTCGGCATCGCCACCTCCAGCGATTCCACCGCACAAGCATCAACCGCATACGGACCATCGGCCATCCTGGGCAACCTCGCGTTCATTTCACCGGAACAGTTCCGCCGCGAGCCGGGCTGCATCACCATCAGCACCGACATCTACGCCCTCGGCGGCATGCTGTACTGGCTTGTCACCGGCAAGCTGCCAAACGGCAGTTCCATAGAGCAAATCACCGCGACCCACAGCATCGAGACCGGCCGCCGCCACGCGCCATCACCATCGCTCGAAAATCCCGCAATCGACTGCGACTTAAACATGATCATCACGCGCGCCCTAAGCCCCGGCCGCGCTGCACGCCACCAATCCGCCGGCGAATTCGCAGCCGACCTTGAATCCTGGCTCGCCCGCCTGCCCATCGCCTGGACCAAACCCGGCCCATGCCACCAGCTCGCCTTGTTTTACCGGCGCAACCCTTTGGTCACCGGCTTCATCGCCGCCCTCACCATGCTGCTCATCGGGCTGGTGCTGCTGCTGGCCACCCTCAGTTCCCGCAATCGCAGCCTCGCTGTTGAGCAGCAGATCGCCGATACCAATCGCCGCCAACTCATCGCCGCCCGTATCCAGGTGCAGGGTCTCTTCGGTGAACTCTCCGCCCGGCAGAACAAGTACAAAAACCTAGACCCAACTGCAACCGTCACACCGCAGGAAATCCGAGAAACCTTCAACTTCGCCCAAAGCGTGTGGGCCAGCTCACTCGGTGAGCCCGACCGACTGGTCCCGCTCATCCTAACCGCTGCCGATCTAAGCGCTATGCAGCTTCTGGTGCTCCGCACAGAGATCGTCTGCTGGCTCGTCAGCCTCAGTGGCCACCAAGTCGCAATCCCGGCCATCACGGCGCTGCAGCAAGAGTGGGCCAAATACCTTGATCCAAACGATGAGTTCCTGCTCATGCTCGAAACGCTCTCCGATTGCGCTGAGGCCAACCGGCTCATGGAGTCGCTGTCAAAGTCGCAGCCTTCAGAGAGCAGAACCGCGCTGCTCGGCGCTGCCCGCGCCTCCCAGTCGCAGTTGCTGGCCAACCTCGCCAGCCTCGACCACGCCAAAAAATCTGGGAACTTCCAGATCCTCTGCTTGCAAAAGCTCATCTTGCTCAACGGCCACAACGCCCTGAATAACCCGATACGGGCAGCGGAGTTTACCAAGCAGTACATGCAAATCGTGACCCAAAACTCCGTACCCGGGGTCGAAACCATTCAGCTCGAACCGCCACTCTAATGCTCCAGCAAACCGGCGAACGCTTCGCGGCGGCTCTGCCGCGTGCTCACCGTCCTACCCGGCTCCCCGCCCACTGCCTTGTAAGCCACCAACTCAATTCGCAGAGTCAACCAAATCCGCTCTTGCTGTGCACCCATCGCTGCCTGACGCTCGCGACCAACCGCGCCAATAATGACCGCATGGACTATTACCACATGTGGGTCAACCTCCGCGACAGCCGCCAAGACCTGGCCTTCGCCAAAGCCATCGACAACTACCTCGGCTTTCTAAAATCCAAAGGCCTGCTCGAAAGCTGGTCGCTCACCCGCCGCAAGTACGGCTTTGGCCCCCCAAACCTTGGTGAGTTCCACGTCACCGTCGCCACCAAAAACCTCGCCCAGCTCGATGAAGCCTTCAGCCTCGTCGCCACCCGCGACGGCGAAATCGAAACCCTCCACTCCCCCGTCTACAGCATGGTCACCGACTTCGTCTCCGCCCTCGATCGCGACTTCCCCGACCCCCAGCGCGTGCGGCCCTAACCCAAATGCCCCCGAACCCACTGCCTTCATTTGACCATTTGACCATTTGACCATTTGCGGCCCCGCCGCCCTCACACCCCAAGCTTCTCCGCCAAAAACGCCACAACACCATCAATCCCAATCCGCTCCTGCTTGCCGGTATCGCGGTCGCGCACAGTCACCGTCTGGTCCTTCAGCGTGTCACCATCCACCGTAAAGCAGAACGGGCACCCCGCCTCATCCATACGGGCATACCGCTTGCCGATAGACTGCTTCGAATCCGTCTCGATCATGCCCAGGTGGCCAAACTTCTTCTTCAATTCCGCATACAGCCCCGCCGCCACTTCCGGCATCCCGTCCTTATCCACCAGCGGAAACACCGCCGCCTTAATCGGCGCAACCCGCGGGTGAAACTTCATAAACTCCGGTGAAGGCCGCGTCGCATCAACCGTGTACGCCTCGCACAGCAGCGCCAGCACACCGCGATCCAAACCCGCCGAGGGTTCAATCACATGTGGCAGGTACGCAACCCCGCGCCGCGACCCGTTTGGCAAAACATCCCCCCGCGCCGTATCACGATACTCCAGCTTGGTCCCCGAGTGCTTCTGGTGCTGCGTCAGGTCATAATTCCCACGATACGCAATCCCCTCAAGCTCGCCGTACCCCGGCGCACTAAACGGGAACCGATACTCAATATCACTCGTCGCCTGGCTGTAGTGCGCAAGTTCATCCTTCTCATGCTCACGCAGAATTAAGTTCTCGCCGGCAAGCCCGATCTTCTGCCACCACGCCATCCGCCAATCCCGAAAAAACTTGTACCAATCCAACGGCCCGCACGTGTCCTTCTCAGCACCTTCCAAATGCTCCGGCGGCACCACAAAGAACTCAATTTCCATCTGCTCAAACTCACGCGAGCGAAACGTAAAGTTCCTGGGAGTCACTTCATTGCGAAAACTCGTCCCCGTCTGCGCAATCCCAAACGGCACACGCACGCGATTGGTGTCCCACACGTTCTTGGCCTGAACAAAAATCCCCTGCGCCGTCTCAGGGCGGAGATAGACCTTGTTGGCATCGGTCTGAATCACCCCAGCCCACGACTCAAACATAAGCTTAAATGCTGATGGAGCATCAAGGACACCGCCGCATCGGGGGCATGGGTCTTGCAATCCAGTGGAGTGCAACTGCTCGGTCGCCACATAACGAGCGATTTCCTGAAGGTCTGGCTTTGCATCCGGCTGGCCAACCACACGCTGAGTCAACCAACTGAGCGTCACTTCAGGATTACAAACGAGGGCGAGATTCGGTGCCAATCTCTTCCCCTTACCGCGTGCCCACTTCATCAATCGTGGGGAATCAATCTCGCCGGAGATCGGTGTAAATTCCTGCAGCAGCGAGTTAAACCATTCTGACTGGGTCGCAATGACATCCCACAGATGGTCGGCCCGAACAAAATGACCGCAGGAGGGGCATTTGCGCATCGGATCGGTGAATCCCGCAAGATGCCCGCTCGCCTCCCAAACCTTCGGATGCTGAATAATCCGCGTGTCCACCATCACCATCTCCACCGGCTTCCCATCCGGCCCCAGCTTCCCCCAGCACGGGTTCATCACCACATC
>JBBRKQ010000206.1:0-4165 GCA_038231815.1 Phycisphaerales bacterium | reverse complement strand
CTTGCCTTGTGTGTCGGCACCGCCGCCACCGTGTGCAGCGCCACACCGGTGCCGATTGCCAACCCAAGCTTTGAAACTGACGATGCTGGCGCACCTGTTGGTGTGTTTGCCGGCTGGGGCAACTTTGGTCCCTATGTAGAACGTCGGCCGGAGTTTGCCCGCACCGGTACGTTCTCCTGTAAGATCTTCCAGGATTTCAGTGGTATGGAGAATTACTCCGGAGTTTCGCAGGATTTCTCTGCTGCCCCGGGCAACACACTCGTTGGCCGCATCTACGCGCAGCAGGTCGCTGGCGACACGCTGACTGGTTTAAACCGCTGCGTCCTGAAGTTTGAATACCTAAACGTAGACGGCGTCGTGTTTGCATCATCGGCCGAGACACTGATGCTCAATGCCAGCAGCGGCACCGGATACAACCAGTACACCGTCAGCGATACCGCTCCTGCTGGCACGGTTCAGGCCCGACTGGCTGTTGTTTTCGTGGGCGATGCCGTGTTCTCCGGTGGCGCCGCTTTTCTTGATGACGCCTCAGTGACCAAGAACGGAAGCCCGGTCACGCTGACGAACCCGTCCTTCGAGGCTCCGGGCGTGAGCACACCAAGGTGGCAGTACTTCAACGCGGCGGGCCGCAGCCAGCAGATTCCACGCACGGGATTGTGGGATCTGAACACCAACGCCAATCCAGCAGGTCTCGGATTTTCTGCCAACGGTGCGTTCCAGAACGTTCCGGTGACCGCGGGTAAGACCTATAAGCTGTCCTGCTGGGCGGCGCACACCACGCTGTACGGTCCGGTCACCGGCACAGACTTCGCGGTGTTGAACATCGAGTGGTTTGATGGAGTTAACCCCAACGCTATAAGCTTTGACTCGGTATCGGCCATCGCGCCGCTAACCGAACTGGATGTATATCACCTGATCGAGAACACCGCGATCGCCCCCCCGGGCGCGGTGATCGGTCGTCCGGTGCTGCTGTACCTGCGGTACGGCATCAATGCTGGCGGTAACGGTGCAGCCCCTGGCGTGATCTTGTGGGACGATGTCTCCATGGAAGACCTCAGCGAGCCAGCGTGCTTGGCCGATGTCAACCTCGACGGCATCGTTGATGGCGGTGACTTCACCGTCTTCATCAACTCATTCGGCGTGGGCGACGCAGCGATAGATCCGGCGGCTGACGTAAACCTCGACCTTATTGTTGACGGCGATGACTTCGTCGCGTTCATCAACGCGTTCGGCGCAGGTTGCTGAGATTTATTCGTGCGGCAAGCGTTAGCCGTTTGTAGCTCTCACTCGCCGCATCTCGAGCATTTTCTCTGAGACTTTTTGAGCCCTTTCTCTGAGCGCTGCACATTCAGCACGCTCTGCGCACGCCGCGGCGGTGGAGAAGTCCACCGCCGCGGTATTTGGATAGAGTAGTTTTCGGTGTTTCGCGTTCTTCCGGCTTCTGAGTAAAGCCAAAGCTCGCAACCCGTTAAGCGGTTGATGCGGTGGTTCACAGGCACGCCAACTTGGTCAGAGCGTTGATTTTCGATTTTTGCATCGTCGAGACCCTCACTGCCACATTCGTGGTGAATATTCGTTCTGGGTCACACAATTTCGGTATGCCGCGGTCTTGATGGACCGCATTTTGCAAAGCTAAGGAGTGACTTATGAAACGTTTGATGTCTGCTGGAAGCAAGCTTGTTGTGCCATTGTCGGTTGTGACGGCGTGCGTGATGGCCGCCGTGGGCACTGCACAGGCGACGCCCGTGCCTGTTGGTAATCCGGGGTTTGAGAATCTAGACACCGGCTCAACACCGTTTGGAGGCTGGGGAACCTTTGGGCCCAACGTGTACCGTGAGCGCGTGAATGCTCGAACTGGTGACTACTCCTGCAAGATTTTTCAGAATTTTTCAGGCCAACCTAACTTTTCTGGCGTGTTCCAGAACCCGTCTTTTGCTGCGACGCCTGGTGATGTACTCGTCGGCAAAATGTGGGCGTTTAACGCATCCAACGATGCGATGCGCGGCGGGAACAGTTGTGTGCTGAAGTTTGACTACAAGAACACGGACGGCCAGATCATCGGTTCATCGGATGAGACTGTCATGTTGAATGCCGCCAGCCCGCAAGATGTTTATACCGAGTTCACCGTGCAGGGCACCGTTCCTGCAGGTGCTGTTGATGCGACGCTGGTAGCCGTGTTCATCGGCGATGCAGTGTTCTCCGGTGGCGCTGCATTTCTTGATGATGCCTCGGTCACTCAAAATGGTTCAGCAGTTGCGCTGCCGGGCGCATCGTTTGAGTCCACCGGGGGCGGCACCGGCTGGTCGTACTTCCGTGCGGCCGCTCGCGATACGCAGTTGCCGCGCACCGGTTTATGGCAGCTTTACACGACGGGAGACCCCGGAAACACAGGCGCACAAGATTCCGGTGCGTTCCAGGATCTGCCGGTAACGGCCGGGCTGACATACACCGCTTCGGTGTGGGCCGGACACTTTACGGCATCCGGTACTTTGGGTGGCGTTGACAGCGCCGAGTTCAACTGGGAATGGCTAAACGCCGGCCGCGGGCAGATCTCCGTTGATATCGTTTCTGCAGTCAACCCGTCGACACCTGTTGACGCGTACCAGCTGGTCACGAACACTGCGACAGCACCGACGGATGCGGCGTTTGGTCGTCTTGTACTGAAATACAACCGGTACGGCTCAAGCTTCCCCGGCGCAAGCCCGACTCCAGCACGCATCTTCTGGGATGATGTATCCGTTGAAGAAGGTACCCCGCCGCCCGCGTGCCTCGCCGATGTGAATCTGGACGGTGTTGTTGATGGTGGTGACTTTACCGTCTTTATCAACTCTTTCGGCGTCGGCGATCCAACAATCGATCCGGCGGCCGATGTGAATCTCGATGGCGTCGTTGACGGCAATGACTTTGTTGCGTTCATCAACGCCTTCGGCGCGGGTTGCTGATGCTGGCCGGCCCTGGCAATCCGGGCCTGCTGCCATCGGATAGCACATTGCTTTCTTGTCCCTTTCTCTGAGCGCTGCACATTCAGCACGTTCTGCGCACGCCGCGGCGGTGGAGGAATCCACCGCCGCGGTATTCAAGACGCTATGCTCCCCCAGCCAGTGCCAACTCCCGTACCGTTTTTGCGTCCGACAGGACCCTGACACGCTCCGCTGATGCCTGAAACTCTGACTAAAGCGAATCTCTCCGCAGCGAATCGGGCAACACCGGCAGAAGCACCGGCGGGATCAGTATTCCCGGCTCTGCCCTTCTCGGTGGGGGCGATGGTGATCCTGCTGCTGGCGGCTTTGTCATCACTGGTCATTGTCCTGCGGCCGAGCGGGCGGACTGAAGGGGTGGAGCTATGGACCAGTGCTCGCGAGCACTATTACATGTATCAACCAGTGGTTGAGGCATGGAACGAAGCGGCAAGTTCGGATATCGATCGCATCAAGATGACTTTGCTGTCCCAGCCAGCACTCGAGCAGCGGATGCTCTCGGGCTTTCTGTCGGGAACGCCAACTGCACAATTACTGGAAGTGGAGCGGCGGATTGCAGCACGGGCGTTTTTCGGACCGATCGAGTCCGTCGGATTTGTGGACCTGACAGATCGGCTGCGGGCTGAAGGGCTTTTGGATTCGCTGAACGGGCCGAGTTTCAGTCCGTGGACAAGCCAGGGCAGGGTGTTTGGCATTCCGCACGATGTGCACCCGGTAATGCTGGGCTATCGGGCAGACCTGATCGAAGCTGCAGGAATTGATGTATCGAAGGTTAAAACCTGGAATGATTTGTTCGTGGCGCTTGCCCCCCTCATGCAGGAGCGAGATGCCGATGGTGAGCCGGTGCACTACCCGCTGAACTTCTGGCCGACGCACTTTGACCTTATTGAGGTTTTGCTGCTGCAAGCCGGAGGTGGGTACTTTGATGCCGAGGGCCGCAGCGTGGTGAATTCAGAGGTGAACCAGTACGTGATCGCTTCGCTGGCAAGCTGGTGCGCGGGCAAGCCTTTTCCGGAAGGGACTCGGATTGCCGGTGATGCGCAGGACTTTGGTGCCTCGGGCAACAATCTCAAGATCAAGGGCCACGTGCTGTGCTTTCTGATGCCGGATTGGATGTGCGGAATCTATCGTCGCGAGATGCCGCAGCTCGCCGGGAAGGTCAAGCTGATGCCGATCCCGGCGTGGAG
>JBBRKQ010000205.1:0-4173 GCA_038231815.1 Phycisphaerales bacterium | reverse complement strand
ATGATACGAAAACAAAATTTACTCTTGCGCCGATTTCGACGGCGGGGCTCACGTCCGGCATGGCTCAGCCTTCCAGCGGCTATGGGGGTGGCGGCGTGAGGGGCGCGGACGGCATGAAAACTGTGAAAGCCGACATGCCGCCCGACATGATAATGCGGTGCAGGGCGCTCATGAACACACCGAGGAGTCGCAACGATCCGGCGGCCCTGCAGGCGATGAAGGACCATCTCAGGGCCACGGCGGCTCAGAGGGCACAGTTAGACGCCATCAGCAGTAAGAAGCGCAACAAGGCTCTTGCGGTGCTGAGCAACGACCAGAAAAGGACACTCGACACCATGTCGCGGCTACCCCAAACGATGAGGGCTATGTACGAGGACTTGATGGCGAAGATGATAAAGATGCAGGGGGAAAAGATGGGCGACAAGATGAGCGATAAGCCGATGGCGTGCCCGATGATGTACATTATAAAAGGGCACAGGAGCTTGCCCGGCCAGACCGCAACCGATGCCACGGTGACTCCGGATCACCTGGAACTTAAGTCACGCTGCACAGCCAGTGCGGGTGATATTCACAACGTCAGCGGATGTTCACGATTCAACGAAAGGAACTGTTTATGGGACTTCTCTTACTTATTTTGGTCATTGTGCTTCTCATCGGTGTCCTGCCCACGTGGGGCTATAGCCGCAAGTGGGGGGCTGGGCCCAGCGGCGGCCTTGGGCTGGTGCTTCTGGTGCTGGTGATCCTGCTGCTGATGGGTGTTCTCCCGCACGGGATGTCCGGCGGTTGGTTCGGCGGTAATCGCCACATGGGCGGCGGCGGTGGAATTGGTGGTGGCACGCACCTGACACTGCCGTGAAGTGGGCGGCTGCACCGTGCCGGACTTAGCAGACACCAATTGGCCATGTTGTTGGCCGCCCGTGCTCGCGGCGGAGCGCAATGCGGCGGTCACTAACGCCGCAGGGCCCGGGCGACGGCGTGAATCACCAGCCCGCTTGCGACTGGATGACCGCCCGCCAGACGGGGTGGTGCAGCCGATGCGCAGTTTTACCGAGCGGAAGAGCAAGGGTCGCTGTGCCGCCGCGGCCAACATGCTCGAGTCGCTGCGCGGCTCGCCCCCATCGGCGCTGTGGGCCGTGATCGTTTACGATTGCAGCGCGATGTTTGGCTTGAATGTGAAGTTCAGATCCTTGGCGGAGGATCTTGTGCGGCTTGCAGAAGCTCTGTGGATGACCGCCGAGAACCGGCAGACCCTTCGCAGCGACCGCGGTGCGATGGCAGGGCTGTAGGTTGACTGCGGTGGGGGCCACTGCATCGTGCGGCGGTCAGTGAGATGGAATTTGAGATGCTGCGTGACCGCGTTACTTGTGGTTTCGCACAACAGCAGTGTCTATCTCGGCATCGTGTGGATGTTGGATACGGCAATGGACGTGTTGGAACGGGCGAACTTGGCGCAACTGCCGACGCTGCCCGATACGTGGGAGGAAGAGATGTCCACCCAACTCGCTCGCGAAGCGTTCGTAAGCGGGGCTGATTTGCAGGTGGTGGGCTGGCTCCGCTGCGAATCGGCGAAAGATCGCGCGGCGATGGAGAGGGCGGGGACTGAACCAATGCGATTCGAACCCGCGTTCCGGAGGCTGTTGGAAACGGACGCTTCCCTGTTCGGCTTAAAAGAGCCCGTGAACCAATCGGCCGGGTCGATCGTAGGTACCCAGGGGGGGTATACTTTACGAATAGGAGTTTTCTGATGAACACGGCGACGACAACAAACCAATCCATCACCCTTTCCATCGACGGCATGAGCTGCGGGCACTGCGTCGCGGCGGTGACCAAGGCACTCTCGGCGATTCCGGGGGTGCGGATCGGCTCTGTGGCAGTCGGCAGCGCGGATATTGAGGCCAGCGATGCCGCGGCGATCGGGCGGGCGGTTTCCGCACTTCAGGATGCCGGGTATCCGGCCCGAGCGGGCACTGAGGAGGCGAGAGCAACAACGAACCTGCCGGGCGGGTGCTGCGGCGGGCAGAAGGCGGGTGCGCAGGGCAAGGCAGCTTCGGGCGGGTGCTGCGGCTGAATGCCCGGTTTTACATTTACGCTTTAAGGAGCGCATCCGATGGCGGCGTCAGGAAAGAAAAGACCGACGAAAACCAGAATCGCGGTCATGAACAGCGCGGCGTGCGGCTGCGGCCCGCGGTCGGCATCGGTGCTCAAAGGCGGCGTACGCCAAAGCGACCCGGCCGCCGTGCGCGACGGCATCGGGCCGGGGGCGCACGCGATGGGTGTGGATAATGCGCTGAAGGTCGCAAACTTGAAGCAACTGAGGCGGATCGAGGGGCAAGTGCGCGGGCTGGCGGGGATGGTTCAGGAGGACCGCTACTGCGCCGACATCATCACGCAGGTTTCGGCCGTGCGTGAATCGCTGCAGACAGTGGCCCGAAACCTCATGCGAAACCACCTCCAGCACTGCGCTTCCAGAGCCATGCAGGACGAGGGGATGACGCGGGAGGGGATGGTTGATGAACTGATGGAACTCGTTGCCAAGCTGCGCACATGAATCGACCAGGCTACAAGGCCCACGATGATTTGCAACCGCCGACGCCGTAACGAAAAGTCGATCGATGCGCTGGCCGCGGGGGTGATGTTCAGAGACTGGCGACTGGCAGCCTCGTCCGGAGATCCGCGGGGTGCGGACAAACGCTTTGCAGGGTGGCCCTAAGCCACCGATGGATTGGAAAGGACAGCGATGAACCACGATGACCAGCGCGGTATGAATACGACGTTGCCCCGCAGCGGGGGCACGACGCCGGCGGCTGGCCTCCCGGTGGTTGCAGTTGCGGATGTGCGTGTGGACCTGCCGCTGATGGGGATGTCGTGCGCTTCGTGTGCCAATACCATCGAGAAGGTGCTGAGCAAGGCTCCGGGCGTGTCGACGGCGAGCGTGAACTTTGCGACCAAGACCGCGACAGTGCGTTATGACGCCGCGGCGACTTCGCCCGAAAAACTGGTGCAGGTTGTGAAGGGAACCGGGTACGACGCGACGCTGCCGGAGGCGGCCGCAGAAGATTTGCTGAGACATGCTGGACACAACGACTCCATGCCGGGCATGACGGCGGCGGAGCACGCCGCGATGCCGGCCGGCCACGCGATGAGCAAGGGCGGAGCCGGGGAAGATCACTCGGCGCACATGCACATCAACGCCGATGAGCAGGCGGTGCTGTTTCGCAAGGTCATCATCGGTGCGGCGTTGTCAATGCCCGTGCTGGTCATCGCGATGTCGCACGGGAAAATCGCGATATTCAATCAGCCGTGGATCAACTGGCTTCAACTCGCTCTCACCACGCCGGTGGTCGTCTGGTGCGGGGCACAGTTTTACCGGATGGCGTGGATGGGCCTGAAGCACTTCCGGGCCAATATGGATTCGCTCGTGGCGCTTGGAACGGGCACGGCGTTTCTGTACTCAATCGCCGCGACGGTGTGGCCGGGGTTCTTTGCGACGGCACAGGGCGGCGCCGCGGTGCACGAGGGAACTGGCATGATGATGGTGCCCGTGTACTACGAGGCCGCGGCGGTGATCATCGTGCTCGTGCTGCTCGGCAAGCTCTTTGAGGCTCGCGCCACCGGCAACACGAGCGCTGCGATCAGGCGGCTGATCGGCCTTCAAGCCAAGACCGCGCGTGTGGTACGGGAAGGGCAGGAACAGGACATCCCGGTAGAGCGTGTGGTCGTCGGTGATACGGTCATCGTCCGCCCGGGTGAGAAAATCCCTGTGGACGGCGAGGTTGAGAGCGGCGATTCCGCCATTGATGAGTCGATGCTGACTGGCGAAAGCGTGCCCGCTGAAAAGAAACCCGGCGATGCGGTTTTCGGCGCCACGATCAACACGACCGGGGCTTTGACGTTCCGCGCTACGAAGGTTGGCAAGGACACCGCGCTCCAGCAGATTGTTCGCCTCGTTCAGGATGCTCAGGGCAACAAGGCACCCATCGCCCGCCTGGCGGACACCATCAGCGGTTACTTCACGCCGGTGGTGCTCGGCATCGCAATCGTCACGTTCATCGTCTGGTATTTCGTGGCTCCGGTCGATACGCGGCTGAGCATGGCGTTGCTCACGTTTGTGTCTGTCCTCATAATCGCGTGCCCGTGCGCCCTGGGTTTGGCCACGCCTACGGCGATCATGGT
>JBBRKQ010000204.1:0-4212 GCA_038231815.1 Phycisphaerales bacterium | reverse complement strand
GGCCACGTGTTTGAAGATGGGCCAGCGCCGACGGGCTTGCGTTACTGCTTGAACTCCGCATCGCTGGAATTTGTTGAGGAAGGACAGGCTTTGCCAATGCAGCCGATTAAGATGGAAGCCGCGTACTTTGCCGGTGGTTGTTTCTGGGGTGTTGAGGACCGTTTCCAGGAGGAGCCGGGCGTAATCAGCGCGATCTCCGGATATCAGGGCGGCAAGCTGGCGAACCCGACGTACAAGCAGGTGTGCACGGACACGACGGGCCATGCCGAGACGGTGAAGATTATGTTTGACCCAAGCCAGACCAGCTACGAGAAGCTGCTGGAAGCGTTCTTTAAGTTCCACAACCCCACGCAGATGGATCGGCAGGGGCCGGATGTGGGCACGCAGTACCGCTCAGCGATCTTTGCTGATGAGAAGCAGTTGCCGATTGCTAAGGCCTTCCTTGAGAAGAACGCGACGTGGCGCGGCAGCAAGGTTGTGACGAAGCTGGAGACGCTGGAATCTGCCGGGAAGTTTTACGAGGCGGAGGAGTATCACCAGGACTATCACCAGAAGAACGGCGGATCGTGCGCGGTGCCCTGAGGTTGCGGCAGTGCAGCTGCGATGCATGTGTGATTGGTAGTGGATAGTGGTCGGGTTTAGAGCACATCACCAACGAGTCAGGCATTTGGCCTGACTCGTTTTTTGTTTGGTTGCTACACGGGCAGGCGGTATCGGTTGGCGCCGATAACCACGCTCGGGCCCAAGAATTTCAAGGCATTCGGTTCATCGCACGCAGTTTCTTTGGTGAATCTCTGTATTCCGGGTATAGTCAGTATCGCGTATGAAGGGTCAAAGTGTGATCCATGCGCTGCAATAACCCCATTGTTTAAAGGAACTGAGAGATCAAGTCCACTATCGCTGCGTTTGCTGTTGCCGGTCTCATGATGGTTGCTGGCGCCCAGGCCCAGGTTTATACCAGCTTGGCCACCTTCCAGACTGCCATCGGCAACGATGCAGGCGCGTACACCGAGACGTTCACTGGGAACGCAGGCAGCACAAGCTCGCAGTCTTTTTCGGGTGGCAGCCCGATGATGGGTTACACCATCACCGGCCCCGCAGCGGGCGGCGTGTACCGTGAAGGAACGTTCATCGGCAATAACAACTCCAACTCCACTTTCACCATCACGTTCACGAGTGGTAACGTCTTGGCGGTGGGTGGCAACTTCTTCATCACCGACTTCAATGACGCCTTTGTTACCAACGCGGCCGTCACGCTGACGTACAACGATGGCACCACGACCACCTTCACGCCGGCCGATGCCAGCGCGTTTAGCGGCTATGTGTCGAACCTGCCCATCACCTCGCTGGTGATGTCTGCTCCGGGCGCCAGCCGGTTCAATACGATTGACAACCTCATCGTCTCATCCGTCCCCACGCCCGGCGCTGCCGCGGTGCTGGCGCTGGCTGGGCTGGTTGCGGGCCGTCGCCGTCGGGCATGAATTGGTTGATTGAGTCAAAAACAGTTTAACCCACGCAGCCCCCGGATGATTCTGGGGGCTGCGTTTGTGTTGTGAAGGTGCTTTGGATCACTCTGGCTCTGGACGCCGCCGCTCGGCTGGAAGGGTGAAGGTGAAAGTTGTGCCGCGGCCGACTTCGCTGGTGACTTCGAGCTTGCCGCCGTGTTCCTGGGCGATGCGCCGTGAGGTGGGCAGGCCCAAACCGCTGCCGCCGCCTTTGGTGGTGAAGTAGGGAACGAAGATGCTCTGGCAGGTTTCGGCGGTCATTCCGGGGCCGGTATCGATGACGGAGATGCGGACGAGTTTCTCGGCGTGGTCGCCGGTGAAGGCTTCGGTGCGGATGATGAGCGTGCCGCGGCCGGTGAGGGGGACATCGGGGCTTATTTGCCCGGCCATGGCCTGCACGGCGTTGAGCATGAGATTGAGGAGGGCTTGCTT
Organism: Phycisphaerales bacterium; assembly: GCA_038231815.1. Classification (GTDB taxonomy): domain Bacteria; phylum Planctomycetota; class Phycisphaerae; order Phycisphaerales; family UBA1924; genus CAILKP01. Next base: position 2,275 of record JBBRKQ010000204.1, on the reverse strand, counting down.
TAGGAGTTTGACATCAACCGGGGCCATGAGGGGGCGGCCGGTGGCGATGGCGGCGATTCCGGGGAGGTCATTGACGGGGGGCTTGCCCAGGTCAGTGGTGAGTTTGACGCCGTGACGATCGGCCTCGGGCAGGAAAAAGTCGCACAATTCGGTGACGGCGAGGTTGATGTCGGTTGGGCGGAGATCGAGCCGGAGCTGGCCGGCGAATTCGAGGAAGTCGGCCAGGATGTTGCGCAGGCGTTCGGTTTCGCGTCGGAGGTTACCGATGCGGCTGGTGAGGCGGGCTTTGACTTCTGGTGAGGCGTCGCTGTCGCCGACGGCCTCGGCCAGCAACTGGGCGTTTAGGCCGATGGTTGAGAGCGGGTTTTTGATTTCGTGTGCGAGGCCACCGGTCATGGCGCCGATCTCGGCCATGCGTTCGGCGGAGCGTGCTCGGCGCTCGGCAGCGCGGACAGCGCGGAGTTGGCGCAGGAGTATCTGCCGGGCGATGACGCCGGTGAGGATGGCGCCGCCGGCGAGACCGAGGATGAGGCCGATGAACCATTCCATGCGGGCGGTTGTAGGGCGGAGGACAAATGGTCAGATGTGAAAATGGTTAAATGGTCAAATAAAGGCGGGTCAGGCGATGGTGGCGTGCGTGGCGGGCTTGTTGGCCCAGGTTGCGCATTTTTCGATCAGTTGCTGGCGGTCGATTGGCTTGGTGGCGTAATCGCTGCAACCGGCGGCCAGGCAGTTTGCGCGATCCTCGGCCATGGCGTGGGCGGTGAGGGCGACGATGGGCAGTGTGCTGCCCAGCTTGCGGAGAGTGCGGGCGAGGGTGTAGCCGTCCATCTCGGGCATTTGCATGTCTGCCAGAAGCAGGTCGCAGGGTGGCGGGTCGTGCAGGGGGCCATCTGCCGCGGCGGTTGTCGTCAGGGCTTTAAGACAGAGCAGGCCGTTATCAAAGAGTTGAACGGTTGCGCCGGCTCTAGTCAGGTGCAGGGCGATGAGTCGCTGGTTGTCGGGGCCATCTTCAGCCAGGAAGATGCGGAGGCCAGCCAGCGGCGCTGCGCTGGCTTGGCTTGGTTTGTGATTTGTATCGGGGCCTTCGGACTTGGGTTGGGTCGGTCGGGAGCGGGACGTGGTACCGGCGCCGGACTGCTGATGAGCCAGCGGTGTGGTGATGCCGCTGAGTCGGGCGGCGGCGATTGTTGCCGTGAAGGTGCTGCCGCGGCCGGGGCCGCTGGAGACGGTGACGTCGCCGCCGAGCATGCGGGCGAGGCTGCGGCTGATGCGCAGGCCCAGGCCTGAGCCGCCGAACTTGCGGGTGGTGCTGGAATCAGCCTGTTGGAATGCGCCGAAGAGTTGGTCCATCTGGGCGGGGGTCATGCCGATGCCGGTGTCGGTGACGTCAAAGCGCAGGAGGGGGTTGTCATCGGCGGGGTTGGAATGAACGGATGCGGTGATGATGACCTTGCCGGACTCGGTGAACTTGATGGCGTTGCCGATGAGGTTGACCAGGATCTGCTTGAGGCGGATCGGGTCGCTGGCGATGGTGGTGGGCAGGGGTGTTTCGCGGACGATGGCCAGCGTGAGTCTCTTTGCTCTTGCCTTATCTCTAAAAAGCGATTCGACATCACGCAGGATGGTGTCGGGGTTCACCGCGATGCGCTCGACGGTCATCTTGCCGGCCTCGATCTTGGAAAGGTCGAGGATGTCGTTGATGATTGTCAGCAGGTGTTTGCCGGCGCTGGTGATGGTGTCGAGCGCATCGACACGCTGCGGCGGTGCGAGGGCGAGGTCGCCGTCTTCGCGCAGAATCTCTGTAAAGCCCAGGATGGCGGTCAGGGGTGTGCGGATTTCGTGGCTCATGTTGGCCAGGAACTCGCTCTTGGTGCGGCTGGCGGCCTCGGCCCGGGTGTGGGCTTCGCGCAATTCGGTTACATCGACACTGGCGCCGACGTAACCGTCGAAGTTGTCGGGGCAGTCGTGGTTGTCTTGGACGGATGTTCTGGGCACGCCGCGGGAGATGAATGTGCGAAAGGTACCGTCGGCTCTTTTGAGGCGGTACTCAATTTCGAAGGGTTGGCGGGTTTCGTGGGCCTTGGTGTATGCGGTCCGGACGCGGTCCAGATCGTCGGGGTGGATGCTGCGGGTCCAGCCGTCGCCGAGTTCCTGCTGCAGCGTGCGGCCGGTGAAGTTGAGCCAGGGCTTGTTGAAGTAGTTGCGGTTGGCATCTCGGCTGCTTGTCCAGATCAGCATCGGCGCTGAGTCTGCGAGGGTGCGGAAACGGCGT
>JBBRKQ010000203.1:0-4362 GCA_038231815.1 Phycisphaerales bacterium | reverse complement strand
GATGCCTTGGTTTGGCAAGAACGGCTGGGACAACATTGCCACCGCTACGCTGCTAGAGCGTGCGTTTGAGATGAAGGCGACGGACCCGGCCCGCGCCGGCGCGCTCAAGTGGCTGCAAGGGCGGTACGAGAACGCCGCGGCGTTTGGCAAGGCTTGGGGCAAGCCGGTGAAGGCGTGGGAGGATGTCACCGTTGAATTGCTGCGGCAGTGCAGCAACGACGCGGCGAAGGCGGACCGCGAAGCATTTATAACGATGCTGGCTGATAAGTTTTACTCAGCGGCCGAGGCGGTGGTGAAAGCGGAACTGCCGGACATGATGACACTTGGTTCACGCTTTGCGGGCAACGCGCCGGATGGGGTGATTAAAGCCTGCGGCAAGCATACCGATGTGATGAGCGTGAACAACTACCGGTACACCGCGGATGCAGACCTCGATTTGTTCGCAAAGTACTGGATTATGGGTCAGAAACCTATCATGCTGACGGAGTTCTCGTTCCGGGCCAGGGAGAATGCATCGGGCAACCCAAACAACCGCGGCGCGGGGCCGATTGTTGCCAACCAGGCGGAGCGAGCGAGTTCGTACGCGTCTGCCGTGAGAGATTACCTGAGCATGCCGGTGGTTATTGGTGCTCACTGGTTCGAGTTTGCTGACCAGTCTCCCCAAGGCCGGTTTGATGGTGAGGACAGCAATTACGGGATCGTGTCGGTGGAGAACAAGCCCTACACGGAGTTGCTGGCGGCGATGAAGAAGACGCACGAAGTCATAGAGGCTGTGCACGCCAAGCCGAAGTACGTGATGCCGACGGAGCTGCCCAAGCCAAAGGGCGTGGTGTATCGGCCGGGGCAGCATCCGGATCGTCCGAGCACGGTGGACCTGCTTGCCGGGCCGTGGTCGCAGGATCCGGGCGTGTGGAACGCACCGGATGCAACGCTTGTACCCAAGTTTGTGGGCGGCAATGTTGAGCTTACGTACAAGACGGGCACCCAGTACGGATGCGGGTTTGATGTGTACGGGCTGAAGGCAAACCAGCGAAAGGGCGTAACGGCGACCGCGGCGGATTACGACGGGTATGAGGTGATCACGCTGGATGTCACGGCGCCGGCGGGGCTGCTAATGAACGTAACTCTGCTCGAAGCGGCGGCGGCGGGGCCGGGCCAGGCGAAGTATGACGTGGGTGCTGGGGACGATGGGGAGTCATTTCTGTCTGACACCCTTGCGGGTGAGGGAAAGCGTGCGACCTACACGGTGCGGATAGCGGACCTTAAGGGTGAATATGCATGGGGTAACCAGACCGGCGCCCGAGAAATTAACGCAACGGCCGTACGGAACTTTGGTTTAAAACTGTCCGGCTCGCCGGCAACCGGCCAGGTGATTGTGCACAGCTGGAAGCTCTCAAAGTAGGGGGCTGCCGGGGAAACCACCGACTGTTCTTGCCTCGCGGTCGAAGATATCGAAAGATATGATTTTTCAAGTACGAAACCGGTTACAAATTCTTTTGCGAAATAAGTTGCCTTGGCTGAAATTTGTGGCAATATAGGGTACAGCGTAACAGTTACACGAATCGTTGCAGAAACTGTTTCATTTTTACCATTTCAGTCCGTTGCGAGAATCGCTCAACCATGTCTTCTGTCCGTCTCATAGCGAAACGAGTTGGTGTCTCGGTGGCCACGGTGTCCCGCGCGCTGAACAATGAGACCGGGGTTGACCCGGCGACTCGTGAGCGAATTCTGGCCGCGGCCAACAAAACTGCGTACGCACCATCTGTGGGCAAGCGGATCACAACGGTTGTTGGTTTGGTGTACCCGGGTGAGCCGGTGCGGCCAGACTACGGCTCGTTTGAGTCTGCCCTGCTCAATGGCATCTTGCGTGGCGTGGCGGAGCAGCGTTTCGATGTAAAGCTCATCAGTGTGCAGCGGGACAAGCTTGCCGGCGAGGCGTATACGCAGTTTTTCATGCGTAAGGGCGTTCGCGGCGTGATACTCCGGACGGTTGAAGCCCAGCGGCGGATGGTTGTTGACGTGGCCAGCGAGGGGTTCCCATCAATCGTCGTTGCCGATCGGTTTGATGAGCCGCAGGTGAGCTTTATTGCTTGCGACTCACGGGATGATTCGCGGCGGGCGATTGAGCATTTGATACACCTGGGGCATCGGCGCATTGCGATCGTCGTGCACAATGTGCCGGATACAGACCACCGTGACAGGCGTGATGGGTACCTGGAAGCGCACCGGCAGCACAATCTCGTGGCGGATCCGGCGCTGACGCTTGAGGTCCACGGCGGTTCGATGGATGGTGGCTCTGCGGCGATGACCCGGTTGTTGTCAATGCCGAATCCGCCGACGGCGGTGTTTTTCACCAACCCGCTGGCGACGGTGGGGGGGCTTCGCTGCTGCCATGAACTTGGTGTGAGTGTGCCGGGCGAGCTCTCGATCGTGGGATTTGATGATTCGGACACTCGATCACACACCTGGCCGGCGTATGCCTCTGTATGTCAGGATGCATCGATGCTTGGCTATGAAGCGTCGCTGTGGCTGACACGGTGCTTGGCCTCGGGCGAGCGGACACCGATGCGGCTGGTTCGTCCGACGTTTCTTGAGATCAACAAGACCACCGCCCGGCCGCCAGCGGTACCGGTTCGGATTCTGCCGGATGGATCGCGGCCTGATTGACAGTACCTGTTGGAACCGGACGTGTCATAACTCTACTTGACATCTCCGGAACCGATTGACCTGAACTGACGTAGCTGACTGAACACGGAAGATAGAGCGAGATGTTTAGGGTGGAGTTCGCAGTGAGAAAGCGTGCGACAACGCGGTCCTTGATGGTGCTGGCGTTGAATGTTCGAGTCGCCCGTTTTAAAGAGACAGATGAATTAGAACCCTGCTATGAAGTGCACACTACAAACAACCGCTGACCTTCGCCGCCACTTTCGGCTGAGCCGTAAGCAGCACGCGTTCACGCTGATCGAGCTTCTGGTGGTTATCGCGATCATCGCCCTCTTGGTGGGTATTTTGCTGCCCGCCCTTGGCAAGGCCCGTGATGCCGCTCGCGATGCACAGTGCAAGGCAAACCTGCACCAGCTTGGCCTCTCGATGATGAACTACTCGAACGATTACCGCGGGAAGTTCCCCACGGCACTGTTCAACATTCCGGAGCCGCAGACCGGCAAGTTTTCAATGGAGTGGTACGACGTCAACCGCATCGGAAACTATCTTCCCCAGCAGGACTCTTCGAATCTGAGTGTCAGCAATACCCGTTCGGCAACGGTTGGCGGCGGGGTGATGATGTGTCCGAACCACCCGAACGCGGGGCGTTCGTACACCATGAATTACTGGGCGGCATCAGCCGGAACTTGGCGGCTAAACGGCTTTAAGGCCGAGGTCTTTAAGCCGGGGATGGGAACTGTGGATCCGACCGAGCCAAACCGTGGCACAGGATGGGACACCAGCGTTTCCAACGCGTCAAGGATGATTCTAAACGCCGAGGCTTGGGGCCTGTTCCGCTCTGAAAATCCATCGGACAACCGCTGGTTTACGATCGGCAATGTTGGCTACGCGGGCACTCCGGGCGAGCGGTTTGGCGGCGGCGCTGGCATCCCGCTGAGCTGGTTTCCGGGGCAGTGGAATGAGAATCCTCCAGCGATCGAGCTGTTCGGCGGTGTGGGATCGGCACCGGTGAAGTCCTATGTGCCGTATTACCGGCACCCAAATCGCACGACGGACCGCACGCAGCTGAAGGGTTCATCAAACATGGTCTTTGCTGACGGTAACGTGAGCCAGTACACGTATCAGGACCTCGTAAGGGCTGACGGCAAATCAACCCTCAAAGCCCAATGGAGCCCGCTGGATGCACGCATCGAATCGACTCCGTGAGAATGTTGGTTTGATAACAGGTCTGTGAGCCAAAGGAGAAACCGTGAAACCAAATGCACCGTTTCAGATCTTGGTTCGTTTAGGATGAAGAGTTACCTATCGGATCGCGCCGGTGTGATCCGTTCTGTTTCGATCAGTTCGTTTAGTAGTTTGTTCCCTGAGATTAGGAGAGCCCATGAAGATGTCGAAAATTTCTCAATCCGTCCTGTCCCAGTCCGCACTGACTCTTGCCTTGTGTGTCGGCACCGCCGCCACCGTGTGCAGCGCCACACCGGTGCCGATTGCCAACCCAAGCTTTGAAACTGACGATGCTGGCGCACCTGTTGGTGTGTTTGCCGGCTGGGGCAACTTTGGTCCCTACGTGTACCGTGAGCGCGTGAATGCTCGAACTGGTGACTACTCCTGCAAGATTTTTCAGAATTTTTCAGGCCAACCTAACTTTTCTGGCGTGTTCCAGAACCCGTCTTTTGCTGCGACGCCTGGTGATGTACT
>JBBRKQ010000202.1:0-4397 GCA_038231815.1 Phycisphaerales bacterium | reverse complement strand
TCGTACGCGCGCGGGACGATGGAGCTGTTTAGTTTTCAGGCCGCATTTCAGCTTGGGATGATTCTGTTTTTCTATGTGCCGTTTCTGCTCATCCCCTCGTTCCCGGAACTTCGCTGGCCGTATATTCCCAATGGTTCGGGCAATACGAATATGGCCGGAGCGCTGGTACTTTTTAACGTGGTGTATCACATCTTCGGGGCGCTGGGCAAGCGGGCTCGCTGGCCAGAGAAGGTGATGCCCACATACGCCTTCCTGCCGGTGAGTGTCCCCGCCTTGGGTGTGATGACAGTGGGCATGCTCGTCGCATCTCTGGTCATTGTTGCGGTTGCGTTTGCGCCGGGCTCTATGAACTTATTTGATGCAGTGCTGATCGGTTTGATTCCCATGCTGGGCGCGTTTGCCTGCGGCCTGGCGGTGCTGATGGTGATTCGCCAGTACTTCAATGCGTTGTGGTACATTGTTCTTGCGGGTGTGTTCATGGCGGCGATGCTGGCGGCGACGAGTTTTACCAACGACCGCCGCTACGCACTGGGCGTGCTGGTGAGCGTGCCATGGATGCTGTACTACGGGCTGCTTCGCTACAAGAGCAAACCGCTGACGATTGGCATTTCGGCCATCGGCGGGACTTTGGCTCTTGGGTTTGTGGTGGTGTACAGCACATTCCGGCACGATGTTGACCTGCGTGCTGAGAACGTGACCCAACGTCTAAGCCAGTTCCAATCAGCCAATGTCGGCAGCGCGCTCGATCTCAACAACGTGCTGGGCTTGATGCTCCAGGACTCGGCGTACAACTCAATGTACTGTGTTGAGAACTACCCCGAAGGCCAGCCACATCGACCGCTGCACGGACTCGTGTTCATGCTGACCAACCCAATTCCCCGAGCCGTCTTCCCATCCAAGCCGCTGGCACTCGGTATTTTGATGCAGGGCGAAATCGGTGCGGCGGCAAACCTTGGGCCGGGCATCATCGGCCATGGTTGGATGGAGTTGGGTTGGCTAGGGGTGATTTATTACGCCGCGTTCTTTGGCTTTGGCATTGCTGCGGCCGACCAATTGATACGGCTGCGTTCAGACAACCCCTACTTCATTGCGGCGATGGGATCAAGCATGGGCAACGTGATTGCGCTTCCCCGCGGCGAAACGGCCCTATTTATGGTGTTTCTGGTGTTTGGTCTCATCGGCATCTGGATTTTTGGCTGGATCATTGCAAAGACTGTTGGTAACTTTGCCAAGTCAGGCCAGCCGTTTGAATTTGGGCAACCCAGCGATGAGCGAGATACCGGGGAGTATGGCGATGAAGCCTATACGGAATCAACCGCGGTACGAGCTGAGTAAGACTGAAGCTCGAATTCACACCTACCGCTCCTCAGCGGCTCCAATCGCGGTACCACGTGACGGAGAACAATTTCTACTCGCTCGCACCGGTGCACCCTGCTGATTACACTTTCCTGCGCCATTATCCGCCGGTAACCCTATGAGCACACTCTCCCCCAAAGTACTTGTGAAACGTTGTTACTCCGCCGCCTCAAACGGCCTGTCCAAGTTTGGCGAACTGATCGGATCTGACGCCCTGATTTATCACCCTGGCATTTTCCTTTCTTTCCATCGGGCGGCCTTGCGGAACGCGCCGATGCTGGCCGGGGCTGTGCTCGGCGAGTTTCCGGCGGCGAAGTCGATAGCAGATGTAGGTTGTGGCTCGGGTGGGTATGCCGCGGAGTTCCTGCGACGCAACCGCAAGGTGGTGGCGTGCGAGCGATCACCGCGCGGCCGAAAATACGCACAGAAGCAAGGGTTAGACTGCCAGTTCTTTGATTTAGCGTTTCCGGATATCAAGGTTACCGGCTTGCCTGTTGATCTGGCTTACAGCCTCGAAGTGGCCGAGCACATCCCTGCAGCACTCTCCGATGCATTTGTAGAGTTTCTCACGAAGGCCTCTGACAATGTCGTCTTGACCGCCGCACCGCCGGGACAGGGCGGGCAAGGCCACATCAACGAGCAACCCCAGTCGTACTGGATCACAAAGTTCGAATCACGGAAGTTCAAGCACGATGTGGCGGCTTCGGCTCGCATCGCTGAGTCCCTCCGCAGTGCAGGTGCGGCGGGATATCTGGGCGTAAACATGATGGTGTTCAAACGGGCGTGAGCCTACGGGATTGCCCCACAGAAAGCGTTCGGGTCAGCTCGTCGCGAGCGTTAAACTGCGTGATGCGGCTAGACGAAGCAACTGCTCCAACTGCTCACCCACGGCATCAAGCGTGTGAAGCTTCAGGAAGAGTTGTCGGGCGTTTGCTCCCATTTGCAGCCGCTTGGCATCATCCTGCAGCAGGTCGAGCATCGCCGCGGCCCAGGCCTCATCAGTAAGTTGCAACGTGCGACCGGCGTTGTGCTGCTCTGCCTCGGGGTAATTGCATCCGGGCGAGAGCAGCAGTGGCAGGCCGCAGGCGGCCGCCTCGATCATGGCCAGACTCAGGCCCTCACCCTCGGATGGGAGCACAAACACACTGGCGTTACGAAGCCACGCCAAACGAGCCTCGCCACGGGCCATTCCGGGCAGCAGGATGCGATCCTGCATATTTTCCTTGGCGATCAACTGCTTGAGGGAATCGAGAATGCCATAGCCACCATCGGGGCCGACGAGGGCGAGCTTCCAGGGCTTGACCCTGTCGGCGATGCTGGCGAAGGCCCGAATCAGCAAGTCAGGATTCTTCCGAGGATCAAGCCAACCAAAGAACAGGACATATGGCTCGGCGATCAGCCGCGGCGGGGGTGAGCCCTCAAACTCGCCCGGTTCCTTACCGTTGGTGCAGGAGCGACAGATGATTTTGGGATCCCACTGGCGAATTTCCTTGGCGACAACCTCAGCGGAAGGGACCACGCATTGGGCGTTTCGCAACACCCGGCTGCCGCCAAGCCAAAGGTACAACTGCTTGGCCCGGGAGCGGTTCTTGAGCACTGCTGGTGTGAGCTTCCCGTGGTCCTGAACGACATAGGGCACTCCTGCGCGACGCGCTAGGCGGGCGGCGGTATCCGTCCAAGGGCTCATGAAGGAGTGGATGTGCATAATGTCGGTGCGCTCCAGCACGGGGCGGAGTTGCTCTGCCAAGCCAGCGGAATTGGTTCCCAGTTTCAGCCGGGAGGATGCGGCCTTGCTGCTGTAGAGCAGCTCGAGATTACCACCGAAGAACGATCGCTGGGCGGGCATGGGGAACACTTGGTCACCATCAAGCAGAGGGGAAATCACGGTGACTTTGTTACCACGTTTGGCCTGGACCATGAGCAGGTCCGTGGCAGTTCGTGCAAGGCCGTTGGCACGCCAATCTGGGTGGCAATAGACCGGAACGATACCACAGATTCAGAGCTTTGGACCGGGATTCATACGGGCAGTATACCAGAAAAATTGGGCGACAGAGATTGAGCCCAAACCGCCGGACTCAGCGGCCCTTGAATCGCCATGTTGGTTGGGACTGCCACACCGCCGCTTCACGGTGCCGAAGGCGAAAGGTACTACTACTAGGTTAATTTTGCCGCAAAAAACTGAAATCCGACATCCGGTTTTGGATCTGGTCGGGTCCGTCGTCTCCGTTGTCAACCTCCGCCCTCTTGGATCTACCCAGCGTGCCAAGGCCGAGCCTGTGGATCCGCTCGTTCGGGGCGACACAACAGCCCACCTACTTGGCAACCTTGAGTGGCAGGGATCATGGGATTTCGCCCATGCAGACCGGCGATGAATACGGACCTGATTGGAGCCCATTTGCACACCGCAACTATGCCCCCGGCTCTTCCATCGGCCTTGGGCACACCACCCGCGCCGGGTTGCCAGCCACGATCACGTCCGGGCCAACGGATTTCATGACCACGGCCCGGGCGCCGACGATGGTGTTATCACCGATGCACACATCAGGCCCGATGAATGCATCAGCACAGACCCAGCAGCCGCGGCCGATGCGGATTGCCGAGCGAATCAATGGCATGGTCGGGTCTTTGAAGTCATGAGTGCCGGCGCACAGGTGACAGTTCTGGCTTACGGTGCTGTGCGCACCGATGAAGAGTGGGCCGAGGTTGTAGACTTGAACATTTTCACCGAAGCCCGAGTGCGCACCCATTTCCAGCAGCCAAGGGTGGCGAATGGTTACCGTGCGGCGGACAGCCACCGGGCCGTGGAATTTTGCGCCAAACCGCCGCAGCAGCCCCATTCGAAAATTGTTGGCACGTGGCAGTGAGAATCGAAAGAGCGTTTTTTCAACCAGCAGCCACAAAATCCTTCGCTTGTAATCTGACCTGGCATACGGAAACGGGGCGTTGCGATCGAGCGTTTGAAAAATCGCCCGCGGGCCTGTGCGGGTGGTTGGCCGCGGCTCGGGCAACTCGTGTACGCCGGCGATCTGTGCATTGTTGTC
>JBBRKQ010000201.1:0-4461 GCA_038231815.1 Phycisphaerales bacterium | reverse complement strand
CTGGCGCTGCTGGCGCTGCTGGTGCTGCTGGCAATGGTGCCAACCGCCGCGGCCGAGCGTGTGCTGATTGTCCTCTCTGGCCCTGCCGCTCCGTACAAGGAGGCGGAGGCGGAAGCAACGTTAAAGCTCAAGGCCGCCGGGCACACGGTTTCTGCCGTACAACTCAGCGAACTATCCGCCGCGACGGCGGCGGAACTTGGGGCCAAGGCCGGGCTGTTAGTCGCTGTTGGCACCGAAGCGGCAACCTGGCTCAACAACACGCTGGCACCGGCGGCCCCGCTTGCGTACTGCATGGTGACCGATCCGAAAGCCGCGGGGCTGCAATCTGCAAGACCGATTGTGGGTGTGCGGATTGATACACCGGTGCAAGAGCAGCTCGGGATTATCATCGAGGCGTTACCAAATGCAAAGCGCATTGGGGTGCTGTACCGCTCGGATAATGCCGCCAGCAAAGAAAATCTCGAAGCGGTCCGGCAAGCCGCGACGGCTGTGCAAAGAACGATTGAGGCGGTTGCCGTCAATGAACAGGCGGGTCCTGCGGCGGCGATTGATGCGCTCATGTCTCGGGGTGTGGATGTGGTCTGGACTTCTGCGGATGCCTCGGTGTATGAACCGGCGACCATCAAGTCGCTGCTGCTGACTTCGATGCGCCGGAAGATACCGGTGTTCGGTTTCTCGGCGGCGTTTGTTCGCAGTGGTGCGCTGCTAGGGCTGGCTGTTGATGCAAAGGAACAGGGCGCAACAGCCGGTGAACTTTCGGTAAAGCTTCTTGAAGAACCGGGAAATATCGGGCGTGCGGCTGGGGGCGCAAATCCGCCGGTCGGTGCAAACGCGAAGCTGGTGGTAAATCTGGTTGTAGCGGAGAACATAGACATCAAGCTGCCCAAGGCCGTGATCGATAAAGCAGCACAGGTACAACGTCCCCAATAGAGCAGTGGCGCAGTTGCCACAACAAACAGCGTTCCGTGAAGGTAAAACCTCCCCATCTTGGTCTCCGCGCCCGGGCGACGCTGTTCGTTCTGGCGATTCTTGTGATCATGGCGGTGTCCATGGCCACCGTTGCGATCCGTTCAAGCAATCTGTCCATCGCGGCTGAACAGGTCCGGGCGGCGAATTTGGTGGCTGTTTCTCTGGCGCGGGCGGCAGAACTTGCCGTCACGGTGCGGGATGAGGCGGAGCTGAAGCGACTGGCGAACGCGTTTTTGCTTGATGACTCGCTGGTGTTGGTGCGAATCGCCGATCAGGCCGATCGCACGCTGGCAATCGCAACGCGGGGCGCGGCAGTTTCTACCGAAATATCGGACCAAACCACTGCGGCAAACACGCCTGCGGATGCGATTGGCCCAGCGCGGCAAAACGGGATGGAGGCATCGCACCCAGACTGCCTGTTCGGGTACGCCGCTGTTAGCTTTGCAGCGGAGGATGCCAGTGGGCAAATCGGACCGGCAAAGCAGATCGGCCGCGTCACGGTGGGGGTTAGCACAGTAAACCTGCGAGCAGCTCAGCAGCAGCAGGCTGGCGTGATTGTCATGGCCACGCTAGTTGCCGTTGTGGTCGCCGGCAGCGTTGCCTTTGTGGCTGCGGGGCGATGGAGCCGCCGGTTGTTGGATCTTGTCGCAGCCAGCGAGGATATCGCCGGGGGCAAGCTGGATGTGCCGCTATGCGGGCACGAACGTGATGAGATCGGGCAGCTTACCAGCTCGTTTGAGCAGATGCGATGTTCGCTGCAGCAGCGCGATCGCACACTGCTTGAGCTGAACAACGGCCTGCAGGATCAGGTCCGGATTCGAACCGCAGAGCTGGAAAAGGCCCTGCATGCCGCTGAGGGTGCAGCGCGGGCCAAGACGGATTTCCTGGCCAATATGAGCCACGAGATCCGCACACCGATGACAGCGATTCTGGGCTTTGCCGATCTCTTGGCCGCCCCGGACTGCCCGCTGGATGAGCGTGATGAGCACGTGCGAACAATCAAGCGCAACGGCGAACATCTGCTGGTAATTATCAACGATATTCTCGATATCTCCAAGCTGGAAGCGGGAAAGATGACCGCCCACCTGACGGCCTGCGACCCCACGCAGATTATTGCAGAGGTTCGCGGCCTGCTGTCTCAGCGTGCGGCCGAGAGCGGTGTCCCGCTCTTGGCGGAGTTTCCCGGAGGTTCGCTGCCGAAGTTGGTCAGCAGTGAGCCAACCAGGTTGCGGCAGATTCTGACGAATCTGGTGGCCAACGCGCTGAAGTTCACCAAGTCCGGCTCGGTGACGATCTCGGCAACAACGCTTGGCGCGGGCACCACTGAGCAGAGCCTGCGCTTTGCGGTTATTGACACCGGCTCGGGGATGGACCGGTCGCAGCTTGACAAGTTGTTCCAACCGTTCTCACAGGTAGACAATTCAGCCAGCCGGGTCCACGGCGGTACCGGGCTAGGCCTTGCGATTTCTCGAGGTCTGGCCAAGATGTTGGGTGGCGGCATTACCGTATCAAGCGAGCCTGGCAAGGGTTCGGTGTTTACGGTGACGATCAGCGCGATCGACTGGATCGCTGCGGGTACGAGCCTTGACGGAACCGCCGCTCGCGGTCAAGCACCTCCCGGTGGATTGGCTGCGGACTACCACGGTGCTGAACGACGAGGCCACACCCACGCGTCTGAAGCACCAGAGTCCCAGCCAGAACCGACGCCCGGCGGGGCAGCAGCGGCGGGTCTCGCGGGTGTCCCCAGCGCCGTACCGCGGCCCGCTCGTGCACCAAATGGGTATCGCGTGCTGCTGGCAGAGGATGGAACTGACAATCAGCGTCTGATCACACTCCATCTCAAGCGTGCCGGCTTCGTTGTTGAAGTTGTCGAAAACGGCAAGCTTGCGCTCGAGACGATCATCGCTCGCCCGGCGGAATTTGATGTGCTGATTTCGGACATGCAGATGACGGTGATGGATGGCTATACCGCGGCGCGAGCGCTCCGGGCCCGGGGCTACCTAGGGCCAATACTTGCTCTGACAGCGCACGCTATGAACGGTGATCGGGAGCGATGCCTTGCCGCCGGGTGTGATGATTATGCGACCAAACCGATCCAGCCCAAGGAGCTGATCGAGAAGGTGACTGCCATGGCCGCGGTTTCACGGGCGATCGCGGCGGGTCAACGGTCGCCACGTCATTACGATCGGCTGGCCTCGTAAGGACGTAAGGAGTTGAACCGATAGGTCCGTGGGCGAGACGGGTAACGGGCGGCGGCTGAGCCGCTGTGTATCCATCTGCGACGATGGCACGAGGCGGTGGCGGTCGTGAGGTGCATTCTGCTACTCTTGGCCGTGCGTCGAGCCTTTACGCTTATTGAACTACTTGTTGTCGTCACCGTGATTGCGGTGCTGCTGGGCATTTTGCTTCCAACGCTTAGGGCAGCCCGCGAAACGGCGCGGACGACGCAGTGCATGAGCAACCTGCGGCAGATTCTGCTGATTTCGAGGGGCTATGCCGATGACAACAAGGGCTTTGGGCCAGCGATTGGCCGGCCGTACCGGGAGTTGCCCAACTGGTCGGTGGTGGTGCAGCAGGCAACCGGGCGTGCGGGCACCACGGGGGCGGAACTGCTCACAACAAACTCGGTGCTGGTGTGCCCGACAACCAGGACGATTCTGGGCGGGGATGTCACGCGAACGTACGGTGCCAACGCAACCGGCCATGCCGGGGCAGCGGCCACCGGCGGGCGGCCAGCCGATCCGGACAACTACGACGATGCTTCAAGAACGGTGCATGTGCGGTTTAACCTGGTGCCATTCCCATCGCAGGCGGTCTGGGTTCTAGATACCTCAGCGCCGCCGCCAGGACCGGATCATCCACCAGCGACGAGCACTTCCAGCGTACTAGATTTTCGAAATGCAGCCCACGTGCCGTCTCGGCTTGGGAAGGTGCATGATAGAAAAACCAAGTTTTGTGCGGGGATAATTGATGGTTCAGCATCGATATGGGCGGATGCTGCAGCAGCGTGGAGCGAACCATTACCGTGAGCGCTTGGTTCGCACATGCTTGTCTCCGGGTACCGGAGTAGAACTTCAGGAAATGTAAAATCGGCTGGGCTTTACGTGGCGAACGCGGATGGTGAGGTGCGGCAAGGGGGCGGTGATGGAGCGAGATCGGCCTCACTGCACGGGGTGACCGCAACTGAGGGCATCTCGATTTTTCGGTAATTTTGTGTACCAATGGCGCATCGGTTCCGCGGCAAGGGGTCAACTTTGGGATCGCGAAGCTCAAACGTGCGCGATTTGTGCGCGAAATGGCGTCCGCACCAGCAAATTTTGACGTGCCCGAAAGGCTGGAGCAATGGCCTCGGCAACTCTTGCGCGATTTTGCCAATCTTGAGGGGCTTGCGTGAGAATTTGGAAAGCAATTGCAAATTTGGGCCGGGCGGAGGGTTTCGGAGAAGCCGGGGGACGGCGAACGCTGTTATCGGAGATGCGACCGTGACGGCGG
>JBBRKQ010000200.1:0-4582 GCA_038231815.1 Phycisphaerales bacterium | reverse complement strand
GTTGAGCCGCGTACCGCCATCAACCTGACCAACACCCCCGGCGATGCCGACAGCCTTTTTAAGATCACTCAGCCCGGCTCGTACTACCTCACCGGCAACATCACCGGCGTGGCGGCCAAGCACGGCATCGAGATCGCCGTGGCCGCCAACGGCTCCAGTGTCACCATCGACCTGATGGGCTTCGAGTTGGCGGGCGTGCCCGGCTCACTGGACGGGGTCTCGGTGACCGTGCCCAACACCCGCAACGTTGCGGTCCGCAACGGCACGGCCCGCGCCTGGGGCGGGGACGGAGTCGACGTGATCAACAGCACCAACAACCTGCTGGAGGGCCTGCGGGTCGATGGTAACGGCGGGCGTGGCATCCTTGCCGGAAACGCCAGCACGGTGACGGGTTGCACGGCCTCCTTCAACAGCGGCGACGGCATCTTCGCGAACTCCGGCAGCACGGTGACGGGTTGCACGGCCCGCTCCAACACCGGCGTCGGCATCTCCGTGGGCATCAGCAGCACGGTGACGGGTTGTTTGGCCAGCTTCAACACCGGCACCGGCATACTCACGAGCGACGGCAGCACGGTGTGGGGTTGCACGGCCAGCTCCAACAGCGGCAACGGCATCTCCGCGAGCCAGGGCAGCACGGTGACGGGTTGCACGGCCATCTTCAACACCGGCACCGGCATCAACGCGAGCTCCGGCAGCACGGTGACGGGTTGCACGGCGAGCTTTAACACCGTCGATGGCATCAGGGCGAGCGCGGGCAGCGCGGTGACGGGTTGCACGGCGAGCTTCAACACCGGCGACGGTATCGAGGTCAGTCGCGACTGCCGCGTGACCGACGACACCTGCGCTAGCAACGGCAACAGCGTCGGCGACGGCGCAGGCATCCACGCCACATCCTCCGACAACCGCATCGAGGGCAACAACTGCACCGGCGCCGACCGCGGCATCGACGTGGACGTGGCCGGCAACATCATCATCAAGAATACCTGCTCGGGCAACACCATCAACTGGACAATCGCCGCCAACAACGTCTGCGGCCCGATCCTCGACCGCACCGCACCCGCCAACGCGGCCATCAGCGGCAATTCTGCCCCCGATTCCACCGGCTCAACCCACCCCAACGCCAACTTCACATATTGAGTTTATCTGTCAGAGTATCAACGGACTACTAAACATGAACACTCGCCAAATCCAAAAACAACTCCTGGTCGCGTCACTTTTGTGTGCCACGCCCGCCCTCGCCCAAACCAACATCGATTCCACCAACAAGTTCGCTTGGAGCGAGAACACCGGCTGGCTTAACTTCCGCGATGCCGGAACTCCTTCCGGGCAGCAAGGTGTGAAGGTCGATACCGACATCCTCTCCGGCTTTGCCTGGGGTGAGAACATTGGGTGGATCAACTTTGGTGATGGCACGCCGGGGACACTGAGTGGCTATGCCAATGTGAACGGGACTGACTTTGGTGTCAACATCAACTCTGGCAACGGCAATCTGTCGGGGCTGGCGTGGGGTGAGAACATTGGATGGATCAACTTTGGTTGGGCGCTGCCTGCCAATGCCCAGCGCCCGCGGCTTGATGCTGGTCGCCTCAAAGGCTTTGCTTGGGGTGAGAACATTGGCTGGATCAATCTTGATTTGTCTACCGCTGGGCAGTTTGTAAGCATCACGCCCACGCTGCCTTTGTGCTTAGCGGACATCGCCGGTGGCGGCCCTGATGGTCGCTCACCGGATGGCATCGTTGACGGCAACGACTTTGTTGCGTTCGTCAACAGCTTTAGTTCCGGCGATGTTTCTATTGACCCATTGGCCGATGTTGCCGGGGCTGGCATTGATGGACTTTTGCCCGACGGCATCATCGATGGCAACGATTTTATCGCGTTCATTAACGCCTTTGCTGCGGGGTGCTAAGGGTTTGGCCCCTCGTGATGGAGCGGACCAAACGGTGCAATGAAACAGGGCGACTCCGCGTGCTTCGGAGTCGCCCTTTGCATTTTGAACACTGCGGTATCAGATCGCCACGATGCCGAGGCGAGGATTGTTGAATCTCATCTCAGCAACCGGCGGAGAATGCGTTGATGAAGGCAACGAAGTCTGAGCCATCGATGATGCCGTCGGGCTGATCGCCCGCGTTGCCGCCGCCGGCGATATCGGCCAGCGAGTCAACAGCCACATCACCTGTGCCGAAGCTGTTGATGAAGGCGATGAAGTCAGATCCATCAACTGTGCCATCGGCGCATGTGCCGCTGTGGGACAGGTCCGCGATCGAGCAGGGCAGGGATACGGATACTGTGACGGCGGGGCTGGTTGCGTTGCCGCAGGCGTTGGTCACTACGACGTCGTAGCTGCCGATGCTGCTGGCGGAGGCCGAGTTGATTACGTACGTAGCGCCGGTTGCCAGATCGATTGGCGCTGTGTCTTTACGCCACTGGTAGCCGAGTGGTGCGGTGCCGCCGCCGGTGGCGCTGAGTGTTATGGTTGTGCCGGGGCAAACGACCGAGCCGGGCGCGCCGGTTACCGGTGAAACTGTTGCTGTATCACACGCCACAACGGTGGGAACTGAAAGCCCAGCGACCGCGATTGCCACGGGAGCTCCGGCGGTTGTACCGGGCTTGAACAGCCCGATGGAAGTTGAGCCTGTTGACGGCACGACGTTGGTGGTGAAACCGAAGTTAAACGAGTTGCCCCAGCGCAGTGAGTTGGCATTGGCGTTGGTGGCGAAGGACTCGGTCGAGAAAGTCAGGGCGTTACCAAGCCGGGCCGATGTCCACTGGGTGTTGACATAGGGCTCACCGGAGTGCCACTTGGGTGCGCGGAAGTTGACATCACTGAGTGTTGCGCCAGCGGGCAGCGGAATGGTGAAGCTGTTTGAGCTGCGATCGGAGTTGTGGTTGTACACCACGTACTCGTAGCGGTACAGCCCGCCGGCCAGCGCCGTAGCCTTGGCGGCGACCCAGTATCGCGAACGGATGAAGGTGCCGGGGAATGCTGGCTGGCCGCTGTTGTCACGGTAGCCGGTGCTGGGGTTTGGGGTGTCATCGTGGTCAGCGGTTACGATGGTGACGGCTGGATCAGCAAACTTCCAAGCCAAGATGCCAGGCTCGCGCTGGCGAGTAGCGCCTGCAAACGCAGGATTACCGTTGATGCTGGCCAGAGTGAGTTCACGCCACCCGGAGTTGTTCAGCGCGTTGGTGGCGACAGTCTGGCCGGGGCGAACAAACTGTGCATCATCTGCCGCGACGTAGTACGCATCAACGAAGAATCGCGTTCCTGCGGGCTGAGCTACAACGTCTGCGGTTGGAACTTGGAGGCGAGATTTTGTGAGTGAATCACCGGTGCCGGTACCACGCACGAACGGAGAGGTGCCGAGGGTAGCATTTACTACATTCTTAGGCCCGAGGCCGCCTTGGCTGCCGTTCAGGCCTGCGCCGTATGTGTCGGAGCAGTTGATTCCCAGCACATCACCACCGACGTTACGGAAGCTCTGCGTGCTTGGGAACCAGAGGTTGGATGGAAGGCAGGTACCGCACCCGGGAGAGTTTGTGGACACAAAGCCGTGCTTCAGCCAGGATTGGCCCAACTGCTCAAACCGTGAATAGGAGCCGTAGCTTTTGAGACGGAACATGTTCTGACTGATGACGGGGTGCTGGGTAACGTCGTAATCCGGGAGATAATCGTTGGAGTCAACCCAAAGCACGGGCCAGTCGCCGGGGTTGCAGGAGTCGGTACCGACCGAGTATGCCGTGGTGGTGCCGGCGGCATCGGTGCCCCAACGTGCAACATCGGTGATTTGGTTCACAACGACATCCGGGCCCAGAGTCGGTGGGCCGGGGGGGGGTGTGGGTGGAGCAAAGGCGAAGGTGAGCGTGAATGCACCTTGGCTACCGCCGCCGCCGTAGCTGGCCACGCGGATGTAATACGTTGTGCCGATGGTGACTGGGACTGTCAGGCGGGAGCGAAGCTGTCCGCAACTGTCATCATCACATCCAAGATCTGCGCCGGAGCCGGGACAGGCCGAACGGACCGAAACTACGGAGTCGCCCATCGAGGCGACGCAGGTATCAAGCGTGAGGTTGCCGGTTTGCGGGGCCACGACACGGTACCAGACGTCGCTGTTGCTGATTACGCAAGCGGTTGTCTCGGTACCGGCACCTACATTGGTACCGTTCACGGCCAGCGAGGAGTTGGCACCCACAACCACCAGTTGCGAACCGGAGGAACAGATGTCGTTGGCTGGCTGGGCGAGTGCGGTGCCTGCGCACAGGAGCATGGCCACCACTGCGGATGCCGCGGCAGTGATTTTGGTTGTAGACAGTGCAATCGTCATGATCTCGCCTCGTATTTGAGCCGTAAAAGCATCCCAGTCGGCGGCGCCGACAACACAGGGACCGGAGGTCTCGCCGGAACAAACCGACGCGACGCCGAATTGTTGTGAACCACCGACGAAGAGCTTCGCCGGTCATAAGAAAGACACGACCGATCGCGGGGGCGGCGACAGTCGAGCCGATCTATACGAGTGCAAGTGTACAACAGATTGCCTGAATTGCCCACAAAATGATTTCGTTTCATGGTGGGAGTGGAGGGAGG
>JBBRKQ010000199.1:0-4600 GCA_038231815.1 Phycisphaerales bacterium | reverse complement strand
CTAGATCTACACGTACCGCAACTCTCGTGCCCTACCCGACGCTCGTCCGATCTCGCGGTGGGCAACGCCCCATACTCCGTGGCCGTGGGTGACTTCAACGGCGACGGCAGGCCCGACCTCGCCGCGGCGAACTACGGCAACGGCGCTGGAGGAAACAGTGTCTCCATCCTGCTGGGCACGGGCACTGGCTCCTTCGGCGCGCGGGCGGACTTCGGGGTGGGCACCAACCCGCGCTCCGTGGCCGCAGCGGACTTCAACGGCGACGGCCGGCCCGACCTCGCCGTGGCGAACCAGTTCGGCAACAACGTCTCCATCCTGCTGGGCACGGGCACGGGCTCCTTCGGCGTGGCGACGAACTACCCGGTGGGCAGCATGCCGGTCTCCGTGGCCGCAGCGGACTTCAACGCCGACGGCAGGCCCGACCTCGCCGTGGCGAACAACGACGGCAACAACCCCAACGTCTCCATCCTGCTGGGCTTTGGGGCGATCTCCGGCCCCCCCTCAATCACCACGCAACCCGCGACCCAGAGTGTGGTCCCCGGCGCTTCGGTGTCGTTCACGGTCGCCGCGACCTCGCCCCCGGGCGGTACCGCGCCAACCTACCGGTGGCGGCGCAACGGCGTGAACCTGGTGAGCGGCGGAGCCATCTCGGGCGCGACCAGCGCAACACTGACGATCAACCCCACGGCCCTCAGCGACAACGGCGCTTCATTTTTATGCATCGCCACCAACGCCTGCGGATCGACCGCAAGTAACCCCGCAGTCCTGCTCGTCACCCCCACCTTTGCCCAATGCATCGCCGACCTCGCCGGCGGCGGCCCCAATGGCCTCAGCCCCGACGGCATCGTCGATGGCTCCGACTTCATCGCCTTCATCAACGCCTTCGCCGCAGGCTGCTGAACCAAACGTTCGCCCCCGGGCATCCCCACTACTGCAAGCGGCGGGCCTCGGCAACACAGCCATTCGAAGCGTGCTTGATTCAACCCATGCAAAAGGCCCGCCGCGTAACCACGCGGCGGGCCTTTATATTACTAAAGCTATCAATTCCAAAGCTTCTCAGTTGCTGCCAACGCCCACCGGCTTGCTCACGACCGAGC
The DNA here is from genome assembly GCA_038231815.1 of Phycisphaerales bacterium. GTDB lineage: Bacteria > Planctomycetota > Phycisphaerae > Phycisphaerales > UBA1924 > CAILKP01. The sequence continues at coordinate 3,503 of JBBRKQ010000199.1, read as the reverse complement.
CAGAACCAAACTGTTTGATGCCGTCCTGCTTGACCACCTTGCCAGTGCCCTTGGCATTTGGCGAGCGCTCGGGGATCACGTACTCACTGTTAGCCTGGCTGTTGGAGTGCTTAATCGCCGCCTCCGCAGCCAGCAGCATGGTGTCATCGGCATTCACGTACAACTCGCGGAAGCACTGCTCAATCGCCCGCTCGGCAAGATCAAAGAAGTGAATCGCCGCGGCCTTGTCACGCTGGAACTCTAAATCCGCAGAACCGTTGCCGCCGTGCTTGGACAAATCCAAGTCCAGCTTGCTCAGCGTGCAGGCCCACGCGTGCAGCCACATGGCCACATCCGCAATCCGCGCCTGCACCGCCTGCCGGTCCAAGATCTTGATGTCGTGCTTCTTGCTGGTAACCTTAAACTGGTAAGTGTGCTCGCTAATGAGCCGGGCAAGCCTGTCGGCGTATGGCCGCAGCTCCGCAGCCTTCGGCCGAATGCTCGGCGGCGTGCGGCGTTTGCCCAAGAACACCTCAAAGGCCACCGGCAGCGCCGCCTTAAAAATCCGCGGCTTCAGCAAGTTGGCAATCGCCCCAAACAGCGACACATTTTTCTCAGCATTCGGAGTCACCGCATCACGAATGTTCAGCAGATACTCCGCAAGCTGCTTGCCACCATAGCTAAACAGCACGTACGACTGCATGACCTCGTTGGCACCTTCGACGATGAGGTTGATGCGAGAGTCGCGGAACACGCGCTCGACGTGATTTTCGGTCATGTACGACTCGCCGCCCATAATCTGCATCGCATCATTGACTACGCGCCAGCCCATCTCAGAGCAGAACACCTTGCACGTCGCCGTCTCAATTTGAATGTCCGTGTCCTTGCGGTCCAGCATGCCCGTGGTCATGTACAGCATCGCATCCATCGAATAAATCAGCGCCGCCATGTTGGCGATGCGCTTCTGCACCAGCTCAAAATCGCCCAGTGGGCGGCTAAATTGGTACCGCGTACGCGACCATTTAATCGCCTGCTCAGCGCTCATTCTGGCCCCACCCAGCATGCCGGCCGAGAGCGTACATCGCCCATAGTTCAGGCACGACAGGGCCATGTTCAGGCCCTTGCCCTCCTGCCCGAGCAAATTAGCCTTCGGCACCTTCACGTTGGTGAACTTGATGCGAGCCTGCCATGTCCCACGAATGCCGCACTTGCTGCGGTTGCGGCTAAAGATTTCAATACCTTCAAACCATGGGTGACACACCAGCGCCGAGACGCGCTCCTTGCCGTCGGCCATCTTCTGCTTGGCCATCACCGTAAACAAGCCAGAGAGCGCGCCGCTGGTGGCCCACTTCTTCTCACCGTTCAAAATGTAGTGTGTTCCATCGGCGGAAAGCTCGCACCGAGTCTCCTGCCCGCCCGCATCACAGCCCACGTTGGGTTCCGACAGACAGAACGCCGAGACCCAATCCTTCGCCAGGTGAGGGAGCCATTCCTTCTTCTGCGTCTCGTTACCAAACAGCATCACCGCCTTGCAGCCGATGGACTGGTGCGCTGAAACCAGCACCGCAGTCGAGCCGCAATAATGCCCCAGCATTTCCAGCACTCGGTTATAACAGGTAATGCCCATGCCCAGCCCGCCAAACTCCTTGGGAATCGTCATCCCCATCACACCCAAATCAAACAGCCGCTGATTCACCCACTGCGGTATTTCTTGGTCCTGATCAATCAGCAGCGCCGGATGCTCGTTCTTCAGATAGTCCTCAAGCTTGGCCAAAAGCTGATCACACTCGGCCATCTCCCTTGCATCCTGCTCCGGATACGGAAAGTACAGGTCCTCCCGAAAGTTGCCCCAGAACATATTTTTAATCGCGCCCATGTCCGTCGGGTCCGGACCAAGCCACGACTCCGCTTCCTCGATCAGCTTCAGATCAGCAGCCTTCAGACCTTTAAGATTCTTGAGATCAGCCATGCGTCAAACTCCATTACATCCGTGCGAGCAAAAACGATCACGATCCAGTTCGCAAAACCCGGGCATCCAAATCGTCTGAAAACTCCACCAGCGAGTATCCCGACACCCGCATCAAACTCATGCCAAAATGAAACGTTTCATGGCAGTGGTTCAATAGCGAGAATGCCCAATGCGACTGCATCGGCCCATTCTAACACGCCATCGCCACCAAAGCACGCTTCTCGCCTTGTACCGCGTGACTGTTCCAATATAACCCAGATTATCCGGACCTTACCCTAGCCCCCCTTCGCCTCACTTCTTATTGAAAAATGCCGTAATCCGCTCCTGCCCCGCCGGTGCCGCCCGCAGCCGGTTGAGCTCCGTCCTCTCCACTTGCAGCGCACGCTCCCATCCCTCCGTCAGCCCCGCATCCACCGCTTTTAGGCACGCTCCCGCCTCGTCAGATAAACCGGCCCCCGCCGCTGCACGCACACTTTCACTTGCCTTGGCGACCGCCCCCGCAACCGCCGTTCTGCCAATCCACCGGAGCGGCTGCCCATCCGTCCGCCCGGCGTGCGCCTTCGCGTTGGCCTTCAGCCATTCCTTTGCTGCCTCCACAACCGCCGCGGCATCGTCGGCAAATGCATCAAACACGCCGGCCGCTTTGGCTTCACCCACAATCATGGTCTGCCCAGCGCACGTCCGCCGGATCGCCTCCGCCGGGTCCATCCGGGCCGGCAGCAAATTGGTGCCGCCCCAACCCGGACAAATCGCCAGACCCGCCTCCGGCAGACCGACGGGATACGGCCGCCCCGGCTGCCCATCTTTTAGGGGCGGCTGCGATGCGACCAATCCGTCACAGTGCATCGCCAGTTCCATCCCGCCCCCCAGCACCGCCCCGGCAATCGCCGCGACGGTCGGAAACGGCAGCTTGCACAACAATCCAAACACCCGCTGGCCGTACGCCAAATAGTCCTCTAACTCGGCTTGGCTCATCGCCATAATGCTCTTGAGGTCAGCCCCGGCCACAAACACGCGGGGCGAGCCGGAGGCCAGTACCAACCCGCTCAAGTCTGGTGGCAGCGTCGTGAGCGTGGCCTCAAGCCGTTCGATCAGCGGCTTATCAAGTATCACCATCGGCCCTTGGTTGGGCTCAAGGGTAAGAACCGCGACGCGGGCAGAATCGACGATGACAGAAAAGGGATGAAGCATCATTGGAAAGGATGGTACCAAAGCAAACCGGACAAACAGCGGGACCGAACCCCCCATCTTCACACTACCAAACCCGCAGATCGCCTTCCGCTGGAACTAAATCGACGTACGATAACAAAATATTGCTCAAATTTAAACGGATTTTAAGCGAAATGACTTGCTGAATCCAGCCTGTGGTGTATCCTATCAGAGTGTGCATAGCACTCATCGGCCGAGAGAGACTGACCGATCCAAACCTGCCTTACTTCGTCCGATGGCTTCGTGTTTGTCCGCAACTTCCTGCGTGGGAATGCGTGAGCGGCAGCAAGAAGACTTGGCATTTCACTTTTTCTTTGGAGAGACACATGAAGACCCTCGCTCTTAT
>JBBRKQ010000198.1:0-4609 GCA_038231815.1 Phycisphaerales bacterium | reverse complement strand
AACGAAGGTGACACCGTCGTCGCCGCCAGCGTCGCTGCCGGAGCTTAACAGGGCCGATGCGCCCACTAAGAGCGGTACCCGGTAGGGTACCGTGGGCGCTCGTTTTGACACAGATAAAGCGTTGACGCGGCGTGAAACGCGTGGATTGCTTTCCTGCGCTAACTCCTTGACAACATCAACACGCTCAGCCACGGTATCCTACCGGGTACCGCTCTTAGGGGAGGGGCTGGCGCTTTGCTGCAACATTTTTACGACCGCACTGCTCTAATGAAGGGCAGGCTGCTGCACAGCCTTGCCTCTCGTATCAATAAATGCCTGCGCACGCCGCGGTGTGATCGATTTTTTCGCCTGATTCCTGAAGGCTTTACACAGCATTTACAAATCGACCCTGCCAAAGCACACGGTCCTTCTGGGCTGTAAATCTCGCACTGGGCAGCAGGCCGCACATCATGGGCGTGGCCGCTTAGTCAGGCCGTAGCACAACCGGCGTGCGAATCTGCTCGAAGCCTGCGTCGCATCGGGTACCATCGCGCTTCAAGGAGTTCCCTTCGTGCCCAAATCTGCGACGTTGTCATTGTTTTTCGCCGCCGCTGGCTTTGTATTCGCTGCCGCCCCGAGCGCACTAGCGTGGCAAGCCTCACCCGCAGCCCCAGCGGGCGTTCAACCAGTTGATCCTGCCAAAGCCCGGCCAGACAGCGTTGAGACCGCGATTGAAAAGGGTGCTGAGCAATCCGCTGATCCCACCCAAGGTCCCATCCCTGGACTACGCCGCCTGCCCGGCGTGCAAAGAGGTGGCTCTGTGCTGCTGCCCAATCAGTGGTCGCTGCGCCCCGCCGGAGAGCTGATGGAGCTTGGCGACTTTCCGGTGAACATGGTGCTGCACCCAACCGAGCCGTTTGCCGCCATTTTGCACGCTGGTTGGGGCACGCACGAAGTGATTATTGTGCGCACAGACAAGCCCCGCGAGGTTGTTTGCCGCGTGCCGATTACGCAAGGGTTTTACGGCATCGCGTGGGATCGGTCCGGCACGCGCCTGTTTGCCAGCGGCGGCGAGACGGAGGTTGTGCACAGCTACAAGTTCGCCGGTGGCCTGCTCTCTGATGCGACCAAGATTCAGGTTGTGCCGCCAAAGACTCGCTTTGTGGTTTCGGGCATGGCCACGAGTGCTGATGACAAAACCCTGTTCGTTTGTGGCCCCTGGGGTAGCAAGCTTGCCGCGGTGAACCTCGCATCACCAACCGACATTCGCTTGACCGACCTCCCCGCCGACAGCTATCCGTATACGGTGTTGCCATCGGCCGATGGTAAAAAACTCTTTGTTTCCCTGTGGGCAGGCTCGGCGGTTGCGGTGCTTAAGGCATCCACGCTCCAGGTAGAGGCGCTCTGGCCCACGCCAGCCCACCCAACGGAGATGGTGCTCTCGCCCGATGAAACTACGCTGTACGTGGCGTGCGCCAACACCAATCAGGCCGCGGCGATTGATACCGACACGGGCGCAACCCGCGAGCTGATTACCACATCGCTGTACCCGACTGCTCCTCCCGGCAGCACGCCAAACAGCCTGTCGCTCTCGGCCGATGGCCAGGTGCTGCTGGTTGCCAATGCCGACAACAACAACATCGCGGTGTTTAATGTTTCCGAGACGGGCAAGGCCCGCAGCATGGGGTTCATCCCGGCGGGTTGGTACACCACCTCGGTGCGAGTAGACCGTGACGGCAACGTGCTGTACACAGCCGGAAAGGGTTTGATCTCAAAGCCAAACCTCAACGGGCCCAATCCCGATCAGGCCGGCCCGCGCACCACGCGTGAGTACATCGGCGGGCTGTACAAAGGCAGCCTCGGATTCGTCCGGCCGCTCAAGCCCGACACGCTGGCCAAGTTCACGGCCGAGGCGTACTTGTGCAGCCCGCTGCTTGAAGGTGCCGCGGTCGTGGCCAGGCCGCGGGAGCCAAACAATCCGGTGCCCAGCAAAGTGGGCGACCCAAGCCCAATTACCCACTGCATTTACATCATCAAAGAAAATCGCACCTACGACCAAGTCTTTGGTGATATTCCAGAAGGCAACGGTGATCCATCGCTGTGCATCTTTGGTGAAGCCGTCACGCCAAACCTCCACGCGCTGGCGAAGGAGTATGTGCTGCTTGACAATTTTTACTGCGATGCCGAGGTGAGCGCTGATGGCCACGAGTGGACCATGGGCGCATACGCCACCGACTTTGTAGAGAAAACCTGGCCACTGAACTACCGGCCAAAGACGGAAAACACCAAGCTTGGCTACCCGAGTGAGGGGGCAAGTACGCTGGGCGTGCCGCAGAACAAGTACATCTGGGACCGCTGCAAAGAAGCGGGCGTTTCGTACTTTAGCTTTGGCGAGTGGGTCAAAAACGGCAAGACGGCGGATGACCCTGCAACGCCGACAACGCCAACACTCGAGGGCCACTTTGACCCGCTCTATCGCGCGTACGACCTGAGCTACCCGGATATCAAACGCGCTGACCGCTTCATCTCCGAGCTTGGCCGGTTTGAGACTGAGGGCAACATGCCGCGGTTCATTACGCTGCGCCTGGGCAACGACCACACCGCAGGCACCCGGTTGGGCGCGCCCACACCACGGGCGTGCGTGGCGGACAATGACCTGGCTGTTGGCCGCGTTATTGAGGCCCTTAGCAAGTCAAAGTTCTGGCCCAAGCTGGCCGTGTTCATTATTGAAGATGATGCCCAAAACGGCGCCGACCATGTTGATGCACACCGCACCACCGCCCTGTGCATAAGCCCCTACACCCGCGGCCGCGGGGTTGACTCCTCGATGTACTCCACCACCAGCATGGTTCGCACGATGGGCCTGATTCTGGGCCTTTCGCCGCTGAGCCAGTTTGATGCCGCCGCACTGCCGATGTACCACAGCTTCAACGCCACGGCCGACACGACGCCGTTCAAAGCCCGCCCCGCCACGATTGACTTGAACGAGAAGAACACCAAGCTCGCCTGGGGCTGGCAGCTCTCGGAAGATCTTGATCTGGCCGAGGCCGATGAGGCCGATGACCTGCTGCTCAACCGAATCGTGTGGCACTCCATCAAGGGTGATGATGTGCCGATGCCAGCACCGGTGCGAGCAGCGTTTGTGTTTGCGCCAGTTAAAGAGGATGAGAAGTAAGGCAGCGGGTGCGTGCACGTCGGCATGATGCAAGAGTGAAAGAGTTCGCGTCGTGACCGTTCTGGCCGCCGTGCGGCGTGGCACGCCGGGAGCACATTTGATGGATGCTCCATTTCTCGCCCTGAGGTCGCTGCTGCCGCTCCTTTTTTCTGTGACCGCAAAGCGGGCACGTCAGCTGCTGCTCGCCGTCAATATCTTTGTTTGCGTGATGGCCGGTTTGGTCACATTACTGGCCATTGCTTGGCGTGGTGACAACTCGATAGATCCTTCGTTCGATTGAACTTGGGTTGGGCCAGCTGATTCCCTTTGGGCCGAATCGCCTGATGACGCTTCGGTCTTGGTGTTGCGAAAGTCAGATTTGTGGGTATCACGATACCACGGCGAGGCTCGCTTCACTCCGCCGCGCGAGCAGCCTAGCCAAGCGTCTCGATTGAACCCGGCGGCGGGGGCCATCAAGTTTCCCAGCCTCAACTATCGCGATTGCAAGTCTCCGGGAAGGCTATTTTTCAATGAGCATGACGCTGGGTTCATCGAAGCAGTGTTTTACGGCTTCCTATTTCGCTGCGTCTGGTCATGGCAGGCAGTGGCTGCCGGCCTAGCGGGTCGTTTGATACTCCGAGGTTCCTATCTGAAGCTCGGCAGTGCGTTGGGTATCCAGAGGTTTACTTGTGCGGAGTTCCCTGTGGCTTTCCTGCAGTCGGGCCTCATCGCCAATATCTTGTGATGGACTGCCGCTTGGTACACGATACGTTTCGTACCGCTGCACATTTGCACTTGGCTCCACGACACGCCCCGACACCGCGGCTTGGGTGTTACCTGCGGGTATGAGATAGCCAGCACGCCCTGCTCAGAATGTGGCTTAGAAACAGCGGCGGTACGCGAGAAGCCCGGGCGAACGCGGCCGAGGAAAAGCTCCAGCCAACCTGAAAACGACACCGCCGACAGCGTTTCGGGCGTTGTCGGCGGTGGCAAGATCGGTGATTGTTCCTGCGGGCTTAGCTCATGTGTTTGATCACTTCCGTCGCAAACTCCGAACACTTCACCTTCCTCACCTGCGTGTCTCCCTCCGCCTTCATCAGCCGCTCAAAGTCATACGTCACCGTTTTGGCCGAGATCGCGCCATCCATGCCCTTAATGATCAAGTCCGCCGCCTCGCTCCAGCCCATGTACCGCAGCATCATTTCGGCTGACAGAATCACCGAACCCGGGTTCACCTGATCCAAATTGGCGTACTTCGGGGCCGTGCCGTGCGTGGCTTCAAAGATCGCGTGGCCCGTGATGTAGTTGATGTTCGCACCCGGCGCGATCCCGATGCCGCCGATCTGGGCGGCCAGCGCATCGGAGAGGTAATCACCGTTGAGGTTCATACACGCGATCACATCAAAGTCCTTCGGCCGCGTCAGCACCTGCTGCAAGGTGATGTCGGCGATGGAGTCTTTGATCATGAGCATCTTT
>JBBRKQ010000197.1:0-4630 GCA_038231815.1 Phycisphaerales bacterium | reverse complement strand
TGGCGATAGAAAGCGGCTTGCCATAGCGGTGATTCTCTTTGACTTCCTGTTCCCAGCGACGATTAAACGCCGCACGGTTGGCCAGCTCGGTTAGCCCGTCAACCTCGGCCCGCGTCTCGAGCAGCCTTAGCAACTGGGAAGTACGCATGCACGCTCGAACCCGTGCCCGAAGCTCCGCGAAGTCAAACGGCTTGGTGACGTAGTCCGTTGCGCCAAGCTCAAAGGCGGTGATTTTATCTTGAGACTGATCCACTCCCGAGAGCACAATCACCGGAATGTTTGCCAGAGTTGTGTCGTTCTTGAGTTCACGCAGCACCGCAAACCCGTGCATCACCGGCATGTCCAGGTCCAGAAGCACCACCGATGGCTGAGCGGCCTTGGCCTTCTCAAGCCCTTCTGCGCCACCCATCGCCGAGGTAATTTCGAACGGTTCACTTCGTAGACGAGCTTTCAGCAGACGGTGTACGTCTTCTGAGTCGTCGATGATGAGCAGGATGGGCTTGCTGTCGTCGCTGCGCACTGGATGCAGAGCCTGTGTGAAGATGTTTCCGGACGGGGCGGTGAGACTGTGCAACCCGAAAGAGTGCCAAATACCACGGGCTGCTTCCGTTGGTTTCGGCTGTTTTGATCCCCCTCCTCAGTTCGCGCGGCAATATTTACTGTCTAACCCGCTTACACATATCAATCAAGCGTTCGAATTCTCCGCGAATCTCTGCCACGGGGTCGCCCGTCGCCACGCCGTCGGCGTGCGTCATCAGGCAATGCTCTAGGCTCCCAGCGGCCTTACCAAGATCCGAGAATCCATACCCGCCACTCGAACCCTTGAGCTGGTGGGCGATTCGCCGCAGTTCATCAAACTGCATCGCCGCAAACGTCTGCGTCAGTTTTTCAACTTTCGCGGGCATCTCGTCTACGAACATAGTCACAATCTCGGCCATATCCGGATCGCTGGAAAACTCGCTGCGGATCAAATTGCTGGAAGCGGTGGGGGTCACGGTACTCATAGTTGTCTCCTCGGCACGCGAAGATCGGTCCATCAGGCGGAGGGATTCACCTCAGTTGCCCTCGGATGTTCTACTCCCGGAAACTCTGTCGGTTGTACCACGAAGGCGAAGGCCGCCCAGAAAAGCTAGTCCACAATTGCGGTATATACGCAGACCATACGAGATATAGCTTTTAAAGGTTCCCAAAACGCAAGAAGCACCGTTTGAGACGGTGCTACTTACTTCAATGACCCTTCGGGGATTTGAACCCCGGTTACCAGGATGAGAACCTGGCGTCCTGGACCAGGCTAGACGAAAGGGCCGTCTGAACTACAGTTTATCCGCTTTGCCGCCCCGGTCAACGCACGGTGCAAGCTTTCATGCCGAACGTGCCAGCACCGTCCAAAAACTGGCGGAGACTCAGGCCACTTTGCCAGTTTCCCGTGGCCCATGTTCTGTGTGGGTGGCGAATGACGGCTCCGGCAACTCGACTGCCAGGCTTACATCACCTCGATCACCTTAAACTTTTTCATTCCCCGGGGTGTGCGAACGCCCACCACATCGCCCACACGGGCCTTCATGAGCGCCTCACCCATCGGGCTCTGCGGTGTCACTTCCATGTAGTCTGCATTGTCTGCTCCGGTAAACTCACCAACCATCCGCAGCACCTCCGGCTCATCACTGCCATCTTCCAGCACCCGAACCGTTGCGCCTAAAAACACGATACCCGTGCTCTTGCGGGACTCATCCACAACCACCAGGCTCAGCATTTTGTCTGACAGCCGGCGAATCTCCGCCTCCTCCATCCCCTGCTGCTCGCGGGCGGCGTGATAGTCCCCGTTCTCTTTAAGATCACCCAACGCCTTTGCCTCAGCAATTTTTTGCGAGACAAAGCCGCGGTTGTTGATCAACTGCGATAACCGGGCTTCGAGGGTCGTTTTTTCAGCGGCTGTGACCATTTCCATCGTTTGCATTCCTAAACAAAAGATCGGCCGCCATTTGGCCAGCCGAGAAGAAATCCATGATACCGCCCCACTGCCTTGCCTGCGGCCTGTGGCTCAGATTCGCCAAGCCTTTGGCGGGGCTCGAACCAGCAGAAGCCGTCTACCGGCCACCTATTCGGCCTCCAACAGGCGGCGACTGCACGATCGTACCCGCTTCAGTTTCACGCCTTGGATCCGCCGGTCCGGGTTTGGGAGCCGTTCCGGGCGTGTTGTCACCCATTTTCGGCGAAACTCCGTTCGGCGGAGTCTCCTTCGGCCCGGTGACTTGGCTAGCGCCGGGCAGTTCCGCATCAGATGGGGGCAACCCGCTCTCTAAATCGTCGGTCATCGCCAACTTGTCAATCATCACGCCGGCGGGGTTGTTCAGCACGATCACTGCTGCACCGGCGTCGATTCGCCGCCCAAACCTCGGGCTCGCTTGCATATCCAGCAGCCATTCAATTTTCTTGCGGGTTGTCGGCTCCCCAGGCGTGTGTGCGTTTGTTGGCGTTCCCCAAATGATTCGGTTACCCCGATCCGTAATTATCGCCAGTTGGCGGCTTTTGGCAAAGCCAGACACATCCACACCCCGCACCTGCTTCATGATCTCATCGTGCTGCTTCAAGTAAGCTAGCAGGGCCAGCCCTGCCTCCACATCGCCACCGATCCAAACTTCTCCGGGCTTGGTTGGCCGGGGCGAGGTCGGCTTCATCACCAGTGGCAGCCGGGACATATCCGGCGGATAGTGCAGCGGCATGAGTTCTGTCTTCTCTGACACGATCCAATCCAGACCATCGCAGCGCACCGCCGCCACGGGCTGGCGCCATGTTGCCTTGATGGAGATGTTCCCGCTGGGCGTACGGGCGATTCGGTCAATACTGCTAAACCAACCGGTGGTCATCAGCAGCGCTTCACAACGAACCAGCGAGGCGTGATCCATCGGATTTCCCGACAGCGCCGTCTCGGCCAGCCCCAAGAGTTCCTGCTGAGTTTGGCGGGCCAACCAGGTATCGCCGGGTCCTGCATCCAGCGCATACAGCTTCGGCCAGTTCATGCTGATCGATGGCTCAACTTCACGCTCCTTACCCACCTGAGCGGCAACCTCCGGTCGCAGGATGGCCATTGTGGCAATTCCACCAACCAGCAGCAGCGCACCGAGACTAACAAGTACACGCTGACGGATCAGCGGCCAATTGTACCGAGAAATCCGGGGTTCACCGGCCTCGGCTGCTTCAGGTTTTCGCTTGGCTTTGGCCATGTGGCTGCCATCCGTGGCAATCCGCTAGCAGAAATAAACGAGAACAAAACGGTAGGCGTGGCCGAGCCCGTTGCGCCACACTTGGTTGTCCGATCTGAATCAGCTCCGCCCGACGGTCAGTTCCGCCGGTGAGGCCTTCATCTTGCCGGCCATGGCTTCCCAGCCGGAGCCGAGTTCACCAATTGGATCTGGAGGAATGATCTCGACTTTTTTCTCACCGAGCTTCACTTCACCTTTGATCACGCGATCTTGGAATGCCAAGCACTCGGCCAACAGCTTCTCGAGAATATCAGCCTCCGGCACGTTGGCCACCTTCTCGCCTTGCACGTAAATAATGCCGCGCCTGTCGCCGGCAAATACGGCCACATCCGCACCCTCGGCCTCGCCCGGGCCGTTGACGATGCACCCCATCACAGCGACCTTGATGGGCACGGTGATCTGGCCTTCCAGTTTTTTGCGCACATCTTGCACCAGCGTGATCAGGTCAACCTGGATGCGGCCACACGTTGGGCAAGCGATGAGCTCCGCCGTCTTGCGTTCGCGCATTCCCATTGAGTACAGCAGTTCCAATCCGTCCTCGACCTCGTACTTTGAGTCGCTGGCGTAACTGATTCGAAGCGTGTCACCAATGCCGTTGGCCAGCAGCGCACCCAGGGCAGCGACCGAACGAATGCAGCCGGTTTCCTTCGGACCTGCGTGCGTGACACCGAGGTGGAGGGGATGGTCAAATCGCTTAGAAATCTCGGTGTATGCCTCGACGACGGTTGGCACATCCATGCTCTTGGCAGAGATGGTGATGTCGTAGAAATCCTGCTCGTAGAAGATGTCAAGGTACTCTTCGAGCTTGGTGATCATGATCGCAAGCAAGTAGCCCTTTTTAGACTCGCTGAAGAACGCCCCGAGTTCTTTGAGCCGTTTTTGCTTGTCTTTCCGCTCGATGATCGAGCCTTCGTTGACGCCGATGCGAATCGGGATATTCCGTGCCTTGCAGGCTTGGATCACATCGATCACCTGCTTGCGGTCCTGAATGTTTCCCGGGTTCAGCCGGATCTTGTGCACCCCGGCCTCGATTGATTCCAGGGCTCGCTGGAAGTGAAAGTGCACATCCGCGACGATGGGCACCTTGACCATCTGAATAATCTGCTTCAGGGCCTCGGTATCTTTCTTCTCAGGCACTGCCACCCGCACCACATCGGCCCCTGCCGCCGTGAGCCGGTTGATCTCCGCGACACACTTGTCAATGTCGTAGGTAAAACCGGTCGTCATCGTCTGCACGCTGACCGGGGCGGGAGTCGTAAGCGTTCCATCAGCCCGGGGCAGCCCGCCACCGATTTTCACGAAGCCGACACGGGCATCGCCCAGGGTAACTTGACGCGTTGGACGCCTTTTCTGCATAAGAACCGATC
>JBBRKQ010000196.1:0-4649 GCA_038231815.1 Phycisphaerales bacterium | reverse complement strand
TGGCCGACGTTGACCCATTGCTCGCGGCCCGGGAGGCGGATTTGCTCGGCGAGTTCGCGCTGGTCACCCTGGAGGAACCAGCGCCAGAGGGGTTGGATCACATCTGAATAGCCGGTGGTGACGGCTTGAAACAGGGTGACCGCCGAGACACCGAGGCAGAAATACAAGAAGCGTTCGGCCAAGAGCTTGCGCATCTCGGCCTGATACTCGTGGTGCAGATCTTTGGTGTAGTTGGCCTCGGCCATTGGTTTGGTGTTTCGGACTGGAGGAGTTACGAGCGGGCTTTACGCCGGTTCACTTTGCTGTGCGTGCTGAGGCTGACGATGTAGCGAATTTATTGTTGGGTTGGACCTGGATCGTTGCTTAATGGTTACCAGTCGAGCGTTTTTCGCCAGGCTGCGGTGAGGTCGCCAACGGTGACGGAGAGGGTTGTGTTTGCTTCGGTCAGAAGGCCGGATGAGTTTAAGGTGCCGATTGGGGTGCAGGGGATGTTCAGGGTGGCGAGCTCGGCCGTGATTGCCGCGGCGTTTGCCGGGGTGGCCTCAATGACGTAGCGGCTTGGGCCCTCGCTGAAGGCTGCGTGGAGCGGGTTATTGTGCAGGGCGCTGAGCGTGATGGCGGCGCCGATGGGCTTGCCGTGGGGCAGTGGAGAGCTGCCACCGATGAGCATCTCGGCGATGGTGACGAGCGCGCCGCCGTCGGAAACATCGTGGGCGCTGGCGATGCGGCCGGAGGCGACGAGCTTGGCGATTGCGCGGGCGGTTTTGGGGCCGGTGATGAGATCAACACTCGGGCAGGTGGTATCGGTGTGAATGTTGCCGAGCGAGCGCTGGACGTGGCTGCCGCCAAGGCCGGTGGGCACGCTGCCGATGTGAAGCAGGATGTTTCCAGCGGCTTTGGCGTCGGTGGTGACACAGTTGTGCAGGTCCGGCACGATGCCTAGGCCGGTAATCAGCAGGGTGTAGGGAATCTCGATGATTTCGCCGGTATCGGTCGTGAACTGATTGTTGAGTGAGTCTTTGCCGCTGACGAAGGGGGTGCGGTAGGCCATCGCGCCGTCGTAGCAGCCTTCGCACGCGCGGACGAGCGCACCGAGATTCTCAGGCTTGGTGCAGCTTGGCCAGCAGAAGTTATCGAGAATGGCGATGCGGTCAGGATCTGCCCCGGTGCATACGAGGTTGCGGACGGCTTCATCGATGCCGAGCAGGGCGAGCTGGTAGGGGTCGCCCCCGACGGTGGGATCCGCGGCCCAGGTTTGCAGACCGCAGGAGATGCCGATGGCGCGGCTGCTGCCTTTGACCGGGGCGATGACGGACGCATCGGATGGGCCACGGAGGGTGGGGCCGACGAGCGGTTTGATGACGGTGCCGCCGCGGACTTCGTGGTCGTACTGACGGATGATCCAGTGCTTGCTTGCGATGTTGGGGTGTGCCAGAAGCGTGAGGAGCGCATCTTTGATATGGACCGGCGCGATCGTGGGTGCTGGCTTGATCGGGGCGGGGGTCCAGCGGGCATCGCGTACGGGCGTGGGGATTCCGTCGTGCATGAAATCCATGCTCATGCGGCCGACGAGTGTGCCTTTGTAGTTCAGGAGCAGTTCGGAACTTGGGGTGCCGAAGTGGCCGAGGTCGGCGATTTCTACGGATTCCTCGGTGGCGATGCGGCGAAGCTGCTCGACTTTTTCGGGCGGAACTGCCAGCACCATGCGTTCCTGGGCTTCGGAGATCCAGATCTCGGTGTAGGAAAGGCCGTCATACTTGAGCGGGGCGCGGTCTAGGTGCACCTCGGCGCCGAGCTTTGAGCCCATTTCGCCGACAGCGGAGGAGAAGCCGCCGGCGCCGCAGTCGGTCATGCCGTTGTAGAGGGGGCCGATGGGATCTTCATCTCGGGCGCGGATGATCGCATCTAGGACGCGTTTTTCTTCAATGGCGTTGCCGATCTGGACGGCGTGGGCGAACTCATCGGCGGCGTTGTTTTCTAACCCTGCGGAGCTGAACGTTGCGCCGTGTACGCCGTCACGACCTGTGCGGCCGCCCATGGCGATGATGCGGTCTCCGGGCTTGGCTGCGCCGTGGACGCGGTTGATTGGGATGATGCCGATGCAACCGGCGAACACAAGGGGGTTGCCGATGTAGCGGTTGTCGAAGAAGACGCCGCCGCTGACGGTGGGGATTCCCATTCGGTTGCCGTAGTCGCGGACTCCGGCAACAACCTGCTTTAGGGTTCGCTGTGGATGGAGAAGACCTTTGGGGGTCAGGCGTGGTGAACCTGGTTGGTTGGCGGAGGCCTCGACTGAATCGGTGAAATCTCCGGGCATGGCGACGCAAAAAACATCGGTACCGGCGATGGGCAGCGCACCGAGTCCTGTGCCGATGACATCGCGGATGCAGCCACCGATGCCGGTTGCGGCGCCGCCGTATGGCTCGATTGCTGATGGGCGGTTGTGGGTCTCAACCTTGATGCAAACACCGAACTGATCATCGAAGGCAATGACGCCGGAATTGTCTTTGAAGACTGACAGGGTCCAGTCGACACCCTGTTTAATGAGGTCGAAGGTTGCTGCTGCGACCGTGGATTTCAGGAGATTTTCTATGGTGATCGAGCCGTCAGCATGGAGCGTGTGGCCCGCCCGTCCGGGAAGGGCGACGATGTCGGTCTTGCCGGCGCCGACATATCGAACGCGGGCTTTGAGGGTCTTGTGGACGCAGTGCTCGCTCCAAGTTTGGGCGAGGGTTTCGAGCTCGACATCCGTTGGTTCGCGGCCGATGCGTTTGTACTCGGTCTGGACGGCTTTCATTTCATCGAGCGACAGAAACAGATGGGCTTCGCGTGAGAGCTTGGTGAGCTGATCATCGCTTAGTGTTGTAAGTGTTGTGTGGGCAACGGCGTGCTCGCGGCTGGCGGTTGTGGGCTGGGCCATGGCCGCGACGGGGTGGCGGTGGAGGCGCTCGATGACCGGATTGCCAAGGGCACGCTTGGCGAGCGCATCGGCCTGCTCTGAGCTGATGCCGGCGATGTCGTAACGCCAGCCGGTGGTGACCGTGGCTTTGATGCCAACCAGATCGTGGATGGCCATTTCCACCGATTGCGCGACGGGGTCCATGACGCCGGGGAGCGGATGGACTTCGACAACCTGCGTGCCCGGCTGGACGGGTGAGGTGCCCTGCACGGCTTGCTCGGCGACGGCATCGGCCAGGAGTGAACTGGCGATGGTGTCGCGGGCGGTATCGCCAAAGCTTCCGGTGACGAAATAAATGTGCGAAGCTTTGACGGCAGTTGCCGCGATGCCCATTGCCTGAGCCTCACGTAACACGGATTGCCCGATCGGGTCGAGTTGTCCGGGCTTTGGGGTGACTTCAAAGCGAAAACTGCTGCTGGCCATATCGCTTTATAGGTTGCTTGCGGCCACCCCGGCGGCAAGGAGTTGCCGCGCCCGCTGAACATCCCGCAAAAGCTGCTCGCGGAGCGATTCGAGACCGGAGAACTTCACCTGCTCCCGGAGGAAGGCGTGGAAGCGGACAGTCACCGGCCAGCCGTACTCCGGCAGGCCCTCGATCTCTGGCCCGCCGGATGGATCGCGGGGGGCATCGATGATGTGGGGTTCAATGGTTCGGTGCGTGCCTCCAACTGTGGGGCGCGTGCCGATGTTGAGGGCCGCCGGGAAACGGCGGCCATTTGGAAGGTCCACCTCTGCGGCGTAAACGCCATCTGCGGGGAGGCATTGGTCAGCCGCCTCTGGCTGGATATTGGCGGTGGGAAACCCGATGGTGCGGCCTCGCTGGTTGCCTTTGACCACAGTACCCGACAGTTCGTAAGGCCGACCGAGCAGGATGGCGGCATCCGCGACGCGGCCTACGGCCAGCAGGGACCGGATGCGGGTTGAGGAGACGGTGACGATTTGCTGGTCAAGGCCCGCTGTTTCAATCGACCCGACTTCGTGGACTGTAAATTTGTGGGCTGTCGCGAGACTGCGCAGGAGGGGCAGGTCTCCGCGGCGGGACTTTCCGAAGCGGAAATCGGTGCCTTCAACGAATGCGGCGGGCTGGAACCGTGCGCACAAATTGGCGATGAAGTGTTCCGGTTCTTCGCCGAGAAGCTCGGTTGTTGGCACCAGTTTGATGACTTCGTCGGCCCCGTACTCGGACAGGAACGCTGCCCGCTGGGTGAAGGTGGTGAGGCGGGGCGGTTGGGAACCGGGTCGGAGGACGGCGCGGGGCGATGGGTCAAAGACGAGGGCCACGATGCGTGGGCTCGGGATTTGATGGCCGCTGGCGCTTGATGCAGATTTGATACTGCGGGCCTGGGCGAGCAACTCTTGGTGGCCGAGGTGGACGCCGTCGAAAGACCCGATCATCAGGATGGAAGGTTCTGGGGTGGCTGACACTGGCAGGTAGTGTAGTTGCAAGGGAAAAGCGGAGTGAATTTATGAGTGCATAAATACCTTCCGAAAGCGAACCCGGCCATGGTAACTCGTGATGGCGAGGTCCACCACAGCAGGCGGTTGTTCGGATAGCATGGCTGACGACGCGCTCGCGCGGGCGGCCGATGTTTTCGTGCCGCGGCGGTTTGGCGGTCGTGGTCGCAAAGGTCAACGCTATGGGCTGGTTCAGCAAGAAAACCTCGGGTCCGGTCAGCGTCTCGGTTGTGCC
>JBBRKQ010000195.1:0-4796 GCA_038231815.1 Phycisphaerales bacterium | reverse complement strand
CCCGCGTCACATCCAGCCGCCCCAGCATCTCCGCCAGAACCGATAAATCCGCCCGCTGCTCCAAACCTTGGAGGTACCCAATCACCTCCGCCAATTTCGGAAACCGCTCCGCTGCATCCGGATAGCCCTTGTAACAACCATTCTTCGGCGAGTTCGATTCGGCAGGGGTTCCGCAGGCCATGTCAAGCTCCAAAAACGGGTGTCAAAACAGCAGTCAAATCTCGCGGTGCCACGCTGCGTGCCACCGCCATTCCTGGCGGTGTCCTCGTTCCGCCTGCCCAATCTCCAACCCCCTTTCCAACCCCCTTTACCGTAAACAGCCCCTTCCCCGTCGCACCCATCGGCCAAGTACATTCCTCCGTCCATCAAAGGATACAACATCTTTCGCCCCCGGCACCCCAAACAGCAAAAATCGCCACCAAACAAACTCCAATTCCCTTCCCTCATCCCTCCCGCTCCGCCCCAAGCTCCCGCCGCAGCGCCCACCCCAAATATTCATACTGCTCCAAACTGTTATACAACTGGCCCGACACCCGCACAAACCGGTCTGTCTCCAGCACTACCCCCTCCTGCACCGGCATCCGCAGAATCGGCACCTGTATCCCATACTTCGCCAGCAGCACATCCTGCAGCGCATCGGCGTACAGCGTCGGCCGCTGCCGCAATCGCCCATCAAGCCCCGAATCGTGCGCCGGAATCGGCACCAGCGCCATGCTCGCACACAACTCCTCCGGCAGCGCCGGCACAGTCCCCAGGGCCGCGCCCACAACCGCCGCCCCGTGCTGCGCCAAATCATGATTCACCCGCCGCACCCGCTCCCAGCCACCACCGCCCAGCAGCCCCGGTACAAACTCTGCCGCCGCCGGCGTCGCCAGCCAGGCCGATGGATCCTGCGTCCCCTGATAATCAAACTCCAATCGAAACCGACTCCGATCCGTCCGGCTCGAGTTCATCCCGTGCGAAATCGTCAGCGGCGACATGCCATCCTGCCGGTCCGGCCGCACATACAAAAACGCTGAGCCCTTCGGCGCACACACCCACTTATGAAAGTTCCCCGTCGCATACGCCGGCTTCATTTCCCCAAGGTTCATCTCCACACTCCCCGGCCCATGCGCTGAGTCCAAAAGCACATCCACCCCACGCGCCTGCGCCGCTTCAATAATCCGCCCCACCGGGATCACCGTGGCCGACACACTCGTAATGTGCGACAGCAGCAGCAGCTTCGTCCGCTCGGTAATCCCCGCCAGCACCGCCGCGGCCATTTCCTGCCCATCCTTCGCCGGAAACGGCACCCGCACCGTCACCACCCGCGCTCCACTCCGCTCCGCCGCCTGCCGCAGCGCGTTGTTGCAGGCATTGTACTCATGCGCCGTCGTCAGCAACTCATCCCCCGGCTCCAGCCGTAAAGACCGCGTCACCGTGCTCACCCCCGTGCTGGCATTCGTTACAAACGCAAAGTCCGCGGCAGCGCAACCCACAAAAGCCGCCATTTTCTCACGGGCCCCGTCCAGCAGCGGCTCCAGCTCCGAAACAAAAAATCTCACCGGCTCCGCCTCCATCCGGGCCGTAAACGCCGCTGCCGCCTCCCGCACCACCCGCGGCGTAGCCCCAAACGATCCATGATTAAGCAGCGTAATGCTCGGGTCCAGGTTCCAATGCTTGGCCAATGCAGAGCCGAAGGGGCGATCCATAGCTAATGGTATCGTCACGGCCCAAACCAGCCTTTGCCGCCTCACCCCTGAACATCAATCATGCCACCCAGACCAATCGGCTTGCTGCCCCGCGCCGCCCCATCTCTCACCACTCCAGCTCTCACCACTCCATCTCTCACCACCCCATCTCTCACCGCCCCATCTGCCACCACTCCACCTCTCAGCAGCGCCTCGCCTGGCACGCCCACCTTTACCACGCCCGGCTTTTGCTTCGCAACCGGCGCCTTACCCACGCCCACCGCAGCATCGCGTGTCAACGTCACCCGGTCCACCCCATCCCCGCGAGCCTTCACCTCACCAACCGCTCCACTGCCATACGCCGTCACCAGCGGGCTTCGCACCCGGGCCGTCTCCGCTGCCTTGCCGGGCGCCGGGGCAAGCCGCGCACCCGCAAGTTTCGTAGCCGCAAGTTTCGCAGCCGCAGCCGCCGCAGCCGCCATCTCAATTCGCGATGAAAGTGGGGGAGTCGTCATAGCGTTCTACTCTGCGGTCCAGTCCGCCCATCGGTTGCTGGCCGTTGCACCGGCCAATATTCACTGAAACCCAACGTGTTAAGATCCTGCAAAGACAACCCATCCGCCAGAGCAGAGCGCGGCACTTCCGCCATCTCACTTCTGTTCTGCCAGCTAACCCGTCTATCTTTACCAGTCGCAGCGGCCACGGGCGGTTTCATGCCCCGGGGTCTTCACCCCAGCTCGGGTGCAGGATCGGCCAAAGCCAATCGCCCGCTTTGCTGAGCGCTTCTAGGAGTTGCACTTTGTCCGACACACCTTCCCCCTTCGCCTCCGCATTCTCCGCCCCAGTCCCAACCACCGATCAGCTCGCCGCGGCCCGCCTTCGCACCACTCAGGAGATCGTCATCGACGTTCAGATTAAGCTCGTGCGCGGCATGATTATCGAAGAAGCCACCACCGCCATCGGCATGCTCGAATCCTCCGTCGATGCCCTCTTCAGACTCGATGTCGAAAAGGCTCGCGAAATCATCGCCAGCGACGACAAAGTCGACAAGCTCGAAGTCCACATCGAAGAAGAGGCCCTCCGCGTCCTGGCCCTCCACAACCCCTTCGCCCGTGATTTCCGCAAAATCACCTCCATGCTCCGCATCAACGCCGACCTCGAACGCGTCGCCGACCACGCCACCTCAATCTCCAAGCAGGCCGTCAAGCTCCAGCCCCTGGGCATCACCCGCTTCCCCACCGCCCTCACCGAACTCGGCCAGCGCGTCCCCATGCTCTGCCACACCCTGCTCACCTCGTTCGTCTCCGAGAACATCGAGCAGTGCCGCTCCGTCATCATCCGCGACCAAGCCATCGACTCCCTCGACAAGCGTCTCTTTGAAGAGTGCATCGAGCTTATGGGCTCCGACCACAACTCCAAAGCCGCCGGAATGCTCATGTACCGCTGCGGCCGCGAACTCGAACGCATCGGTGACCTGATGGGCAGCATCGCTGAAGATGTCATCTACCTCGTCGGCGGCCACATCGTCCGCCACGAAGAGAAGAAACGCCTGAAGCAGCAGGGCCTCATGTAGTCCGCAGGGCTCCGTGTAAGCGAAGACAGCCCGCGCAGAACAGCCAGCATATAACCTTAAAATAAATTGCGGAAGCAATTGTTATGGTTATTCACCGCTATCACCTGCAGATTCATGACCTCAAAGTCCGATTGTGCCCACGGTACACGGGTTTTCCCGTGCGAACTGGCCGATACTCCGTATCTGGCGAGTTGTTCGTGCCCTACCTGTGCTCCGGTCTTTCGGCTCTGTGCCATCTTGCCCTTTCTCTCACCCAAACTCGGCATCCGCGGCAAGCTCGTCGCCCTTATGGCCCTGGCCATGCTGGCACCCCTGCTCATTGCCACGGTCATTATCATGTCCCGGGTGCAAGGTCATCTCCTCGCCGCCTCGCGTGAGCGGCTTGCTGCTGATTCAAGGCTCGTCGCCGTGCAGGTTGAAGAAATGAGCCGCTCAGTCCGCGCAGCGCTCGTGCAACTCGCTGCAGATCCTGACCTCATCGCTTCGGATCCCGCCCGCCGGGACGCCGCAATCTCTCAGCTCATGGCCGCGACCAATCGTTTCGATGCCATCGGCCTCATCGGCCCCGATGGCATCCTCAAAAATCCTCCGCCCGGCGTTGCCCCCGTTACCTATTCCGATCGCAAGTGGTTCAAAGCCCTTCTGGCCGGTGCGCCGTACGCACAGGAAGTGGTCTTTGGCCGCCTCACTGGCGAACTTTGCGTCGTCAGCGGCGTCCCCATCAAGGCCGATGGTCAAATCATCGCCATCGTTGCCGGAGTCAGGCTCACCACTCGCGTGGCATCTTCCGTCGGGGTAGCCCATCCCATCGATGGCAGCTATCAGGCCGTCTTTGATGCCGCCGGTGAAATGATCGGTGGCGTGCAGACCACTCCAGCCCCCGCCACCGCCGCGATGCGGCAAATCGTTCACGACCGCACCCTTGGCGGCAGTGAGTGCATGATCGCTTCGGAGCAGTACCTCGCCCACACCGCCGAACTTGCCGATGGCTGGACCGTCGTCACCATCCACAGCGCGGCAGAAACCACCAAGGGCGCGTTCACCACGCTTGTCTGGTCCGCTGCCGGCCTCGCCCTCGCCGTTTGCGCAGCCCTTATCGGTGGCTGGCTCATCATTGGTCGCATCACCGGGCCCATTCGCGAAACAGCCCTCGCCGCCAAAGCCATGGCCTCTGGTAACCTAAGCCAGCGCGTCTGCGTGCACGGCACCGATGAACTCGCCACCCTCGGCTCCAGCTTCAACGCCATGGCCGATGCCCTGGGCACCCAGTACCGCCAAATCGAGTCCCGCGTCGCCGACCGCACCGCGGATCTGGCCGCCGCCAACCGCAAACTCGAAACCGCTCGCGAAATTGCCGAGGCCGCCGGAATGGCCAAATCAAACTTCTTGGCCAATGTCTCTCATGAGTTTCGAACTCCCATGATGGCCATCAGCGGATACTGCGAACTCATGCAGGACCCGGCCTTGCTCCCTGAAGACCGACAGGCTTATCTAAGTTCTGTCCTCCGCAATGTTCGCACGCTCACCCAGATCGTCGGTGATGTGCTCGACCT
>JBBRKQ010000194.1:0-4857 GCA_038231815.1 Phycisphaerales bacterium | reverse complement strand
CGCGCCCAGCGCGAGGCGGCCGGCATCACCGATGGTCTCATCCGCCTCAGCGTCGGCCTTGAGCACCCGCAAGACATCATCGCGGATATCGAAGAAGCTCTTCGGGCATAAATCGCCAGAGCCGTTCAATCGCAGTTTCGCAAGCGTGTAAGAAACACCATGCCCCGGTGCGTTCCAGTGCATCGCAGGCTCCCTCTTGCCGCAACTTACCCCAAACGGCCAAGCCGCAAGTCCTGTCTGTCTTCATTTGGCAATTTGGCCATTTCAAAATTTGGTAATTTGGAGCCTCCCAATGTCCACCATTCAATCCGTCACCCCCATCACCTCCCTCTCCCACCACCCCGGCATCATCGTGCTCAAACTCGGCGGCAGCGTGCTGGCCAGTGATGAGGCGCTTCCCATCGCCGTCCACGAGATTGATCGGCACCTGCGCACCGGTGTCCGCGTCGTCGCCGTGGTCTCGGCAATCGGTGACACCACCGACCAGCTACTCGCCCGCGGCCAGGTGGCCGGCTCGGAAATAGAGAATCCCGATGTGCAAACCCTCGCCGCACTGCTGGCCACCGGCGAGCACACCAGCGCAGCCCTGCTCACCCTCTCGCTGCGAAAGGCCGGCGTCACCGCCTGCACGCGAACCGTGGATCAGCTCAAACTCATCGCCAGCGGCGAGCGGCTGAACGCCGACCCCGTCAGCATCGACACCGCGGCCCTGCACAACGCCCTTGAGCGCCATAGCGTTGTCGTTGTCCCCGGCTTTTTAGCACGGTTTGAGGATGGCTCACCGGCAACCCTCGGCCGCGGCGGCAGCGATCTAACCGCAATCTTCATCGGCCAGCGTCTTGGCGTGCCGGTTCGTCTTGCCAAAGATGTTGATGGCCTGTACCAGTGGGACCCCGCCCGCGAGAGTGTGACAAGCACCCCCGGCCAGCGGCCCAAGCGCTTCGCCACGCTCACGTACGACGATGCGCTCGCTCTCGATGGCGGCATCGTGCAGCACAAAGCGGTGCGGTTTGCCAAAAAGCTCGGTGTCAGAATCACTGTCGGCGGAGTCAACCGGCTCGATGGCACGCTGATCGGTGCGCCGATCACCACCTTCGCGCAAACCTCAACTCCGCGGCAGGCCGTGCGCGTGGGCCTGCTTGGCCTGGGCACCGTTGGCCTTGGCGTCGCCCGTCACATCCAAAGGCTTGAGGCAACCGCCCAGCCCGCCGCACGTCTGGTCATCGCCGCCGTCCGCACGCCAGCCAAGCACGACGGCGAGGTGCCCACCGTGCCGCTGACCACAGATGTGCGCCAAGTTGCGCAGGACCAAATCGATGTGCTCATTGATGCGTGCTCGAATCCGGAGGCGTCGCTCACGGCGATCCGCATAGCTCTGGGCCGTGGCATCAGCGTGATCACGGCCAGCAAAGTCATCGCCGGTCAGCACGGCACCGAGCTTGCAGAACTTGCAACCGCCAACGGCGCACGCTTTGTGTTCTCCGCCTCCGTTGGTGGTGGTGTGCCCGTGCTAGAAACCATCGCCAGCCTTCGCATCGCTGGTGAGCGAATCACCTCTGTGCGGGCGGTTATCAACGGCACCACCAACTTTGTACTCGCCAACCTCAGCGAAGGAAAGTCTGTGGCAGATTCCGTCAAACTCGCCCAAGACCGGGGCTACGCCGAGGCCGATCCTTCCGCGGATCTCTCCGGCCTTGATGCGGCCCGCAAGCTCGCGCTCATCGCACGGGCTGCCTTCGGAACCAAACTCGATGCCGAAAAAATCACCCGCACCGGCATCGAAACGCTCACCCCGGCCGATGCCACCGCCGCCGCGGCGACTGGCAAAACCATCCGGCTCGTGGCAACTCTTGACCGTGAAAAAGAAACCCGCGACCCGGCAACCGGTGAGCTTGATGTCACGGTAAAAGCAAGCATCGCCCCGCAGCCGCTGCCCGAGACAGATCCTCTTGCCCACGCCACCGGTGCCGAAAATGTAGTGCTCATTACCCTTGATGCCTCGCCACGCCCCATCGTCCTCCGCGGCGTGGGTGCCGGGCGCTGGCCAACCGCCCAGTCGGTCATCGGTGATCTGCTCACGCTGATTCGTGAAAAGCCTGCAACCGCAGCCCGCCTCGTGGCGGCGGCGGTTGGAAGATAAAAGTCGCAATCCAAGAGTCGCCGCATGCGGCCGGCAGCAGTGGGGGTGTCGCCCCGGCCCGCTCAGGTTGGCTTCGGGTCAGCAGGAGTGTTTCGTATCTCGCGAGTGCGAGCTCGCCGCATCATCGCGCACGCCAGCACCGCCGCGTTCGCCGCATCGTCCTCAGCCCGGTGGTGGGTGCCTTCAAGTTCGCGGCCAATCGTGCGCAGGGCCACGCGCAGTGACAGCACCCGATTCACAAACTTGCTGCGCCCAAACAGCGGGTACATGGCTTTGAGGTTCATGTGCGAGTGCGAGAACGGGTATTTCACGTGGTCCAGTGCACACTGCGCTTCAAGGGCCAGCCGGTCAAAGTCACCCCAGCTTGCCATGGGCTGTGTGGCCATCTCCGCCATCGCCGCCATCGCCGCCATCGCCGCTTCGAGTGCCGGTCCAGACTCAACCGTGGCAAGCTCCTGCTGTACCAATCGAACCGTGCCAAGCCACCGGTTCATGCTGGCAACCGCCTGCGCAAACAGCGGCGCATCGGTCAGGCGCTCAGCAGTAATGCCTGTCACCTCAGTGCAGTACTCAGAAATCGTTGACCGTACCGGCCGCACCAAGGTTGACCAGCGCCCAATCGGCTCCAGTTTTTTTAGATCAACCACGCACACGCCGATTTCAATAATCTCTCGGTGCTGCCCCTGCGGGATGTAGCCAAGGGAGTCCTCCCTGCCAAGCTCAGCATCGCAGTGCGAGTCAGCCTCGCGTTCGGTTTGGGCACCATCAGGTGAGTTTGTGGTGTCGGCATCAGCCCGTGGCAGCGCCAGCGCTGGGTCACCGCCCCCACGGCGCCAGCAAGTGGCCTCAAGATCGATAACAATAAGGTTGTAAAGCTTCTGAGCCACGAGCTATGGTAAGGCCGGGGCCAGCGATCGAAGTAACCGTCAACGTCAACCGTTCTTCATCTCGTCTTTATTTGGCCATTTAGCCATTTGGCCATTTTGTCATTTTGTCATTTTGTCATTTGGTAATTTTGCGCAGGCGCACCACAATCGCCTGCCCCTTCCACTGCTTCAAAAAATTCTCAGTGGGCACCTTGCGTTTGCCAAGTGACGGATCGCCCACCACCACAAACTCCTCGCTCGCGTCCATCACCGGCACCATGTGTGATGTGAAATAGCCCCAGCCAAGTTGCACCATTACCGGCTTGGGTGCTGCAATCAGCCCGGGCAAGTCCAGCGACTGATACTCAACCACCAGCCCGGTCCCGGCCAGCCTTCGCCGCAGCCCCAGTATCGCCCGTGAATCCGTTGCGCCGCTGCCCACCTCAATGTTGGCCAGCTGCGCCATCTCGGTTTCGGTCGTTTCAATGCCGTGTGCCCGCAGCATCGTCACCATCGATGCCGCCACGCACGTGTACTCCGTCGTCTGCATCGCCACCATCGGGTCCTCCCCGCTGTTCTTGGCCGCCCCCAGGTCCGGCACGCCGCTGCCCACCATCCACCATCCCGCCTTGGCAAAGTACACTGCCGCCATCAGCGTCACCGCAAGCAGCGCCCGCCCGTCTTGCTTCCGCGGCACATGCCGGGCCAAAATCCCAAACAGCAGCACCGCAGGCACCGCTTGGCCAGTCAGTTCCAGATGCGCAATGGTCTCAGCCCCAAACCAGCGCACAAATGCAACCGGAAACACCCGCATCAGCGGCCACAGCAGCAACGCCCCAAACGCCGCCCCGGCCACGGTCTTCCACACCATGGGCTTCTGCCGTGAAACCCACGGCACAGCCGCCGCGGCGATTGCCGTCAGCACAACTTGCAGGATGAACCAAATCGGGGAGGTCATAGATGGATTGAATGCTGATCCGACATGGGTCGCGTGGCAGTTGCGGGGAAACCGAAGAATCCTCCGGCTGTGCAACTGCCGCGGGTACCATCGATGTTGCTCGCATCGGCTTGGGCAACGGCCCTGTCGGCTAACCCCGCGACACGTCTATTTCGCTGATGCTGCGATTCGTTCCATGCAATCACTCAGCAGCTTTGCCATGGTGCGATTGTTGTCCAACGTTGCCGCTGGGGCTCCTAGTACGAGCCGAGCGATCTGCGAAGGGTCCGCCGCGGCCTGCACTTGCAGCGGCTTGAGTGCGTCCAACGGGTGCGGCGACCGCAGTGCGGCAGCGACGGGGGTGATCATCGCTTCGGCGGCATCGAGGTGCTTGGCGATGGTCGCTGCGGACATGGAACGGACCTTGTCAAGGTCGCGCCGAGTGAGGACACCGCCGATGAAGATGTCCACTTTTTCACTCAAGCCACCAACGTTCTCAGTATTTGCGCCGTACGAATCAATATGGCCCGCCAGTTTCTCGCCCGCATCGGCTCCGGCAAACATCGCGCGGGCGAATGCAACGTTGCCGCGGGCGGTTGCTTCCCACGCGGCGAGTTTTCCCGTCGGATCGGTCGCATCGAACGCCGCGAGCGCATCCAACAGGCTGGCTCGGTGTGGCCCATCAAGCTGATTCGCCAGCCCTGCAACAGTTTGCGCCTCAAGCCGCAAAAGCACATTGAACAAGCACTGCTGGCCTCGGAGGCTGACCCATGGCTCCGCCCCGGGAGTTAAGAGTTGGCGTGCCCATTGCAAAGGAGCAGTGAGACGGTCCGCCGCCCCGTTGTAGTCTTTTTCATCCCAGCACCGTGCAGCGTCGGTGGTCAGCAGCCGGCTGAAGGTGAGCACGCGGGAGG
>JBBRKQ010000193.1:0-5098 GCA_038231815.1 Phycisphaerales bacterium | reverse complement strand
GCGTAAGCGGGTTGTGTGAACTAGCGGGTTGGGACAGAAAACACAAGAGGGCTTTAAGGGGGGCTGGACACGGCCCCACGCTCATTGGCTTGATCGATGCGGGGGCGTTTGGCGAGGAACGACCAAATACAGGGGCAAGGCATGGGGCTTCAGCAGCGAATCGCACGTTTAGAGAGGTTGCTGGCGACGCAGTTCGGTCGCTCGAGCGGTTGTTGCTGTCAACTGCCCAAGACGCAGGTGATCGACACCGATGTGCACCCGGATGCCGGTGCGGTTTCGCCGATTCGCTGCGAACGCTGCGGCGGTCAAGCGCTGCGGATAATTGTTCGGTACGTGGCGCTGAAGCGTCCTGCGGACATGGACAGCAACGTCTGATACCTGAGAAACACCCCGCATCAGCCGGGGTGGAAGGGGGAACAGAGATGGGTAGGTCCGCGAACAAACCAGAATCAGGCTGTGGTGTAACGCGGTGCGATGGCGGGGTTGATGGCGAAGAGGCCGCGGTCGGTCTTGATGAACCGGGAAGTCTCGCCCTTGGCGGCGATCTCGCGGATGATGGCGGCGTACAAGGTGGCTTCGGGCGTGCGGCCCAGCGTTTTCCAAAGGCCGCGCATCAGCACATCGCCCGTCAGCACCTTGCAGTTCATCGCAACGTTGGCCTCGGCCAGAACGATGGCGGCGGCATCCAGGCACCCGAGCGAGCGCGGTTCGTTCATGGCGGTTGCCTTTGTCTTCTTGATCTTGGGCGGCGTCTTTGGCGTGAGAACCATGTCGAGGGCGAGGTCGGGCGTTGGGGCGGGGTTGGCCGCGGGCTCGGGTTCTTCTGCGAGAACCTCGGGTGCGGCGATGGGTGCGGCGATGGGTGTGGCGGCGGGTGCGGCGGAGGGTGCGGGTTCCGGCATTGTCGCCGCAATCTGCTCAATCTGGCTGGCCTCAAAACTGGCGAGGGCATCGGCGATCACCGCCTCGGGTACGGCCGGTACCTTGATAACTCCCTTCTTGCGTGTTGCTGTCTTAACCGCGGCGAACACGGGTGCTGGGGCCTCCGGCAACTTGATGGGCGTGGGGGTTGCGGCCGGTGCGGCGGGGGCGGTCTTGCTGGCTTGGGTCTTTTTGCTGCTCATGGTCAACTCCAACATGGGGGTTTTGAATCCCGAGGCACATCGCTTCGGGGAATCGCCGGGTCCGCGGTTTCCCGCGGCGGGGCGTTGGGGATGGGGTCGCGATCAGCGGCCGTGCTGCAGGTACCGCAGCGCGAGGTACTCGACAATCGCATCTTCAAACGCGGTTGCCGATGCGGGGATGTGGTGGCGGCCGCGGATCGGGGTGACGACGCCGCGTTCTTTAAGGAAGGCGAACGCCACAGCGGCCTGCGTCCAGGTCACCCCCGCCGCAGTGTGGATGTCGGCGAGCGTGAAGCGGCCGGTGAACCCATCGATCGCAAGCGCCACAGCTTCGAAGGCTGCGGGCGGGCAGCGGTGCTCATAGGGCTCTCCGCGGGCGGGGATCACGCTGCGCACCAGCGCTGCGGCATCGTCCACATTAAAGGTCTCTACGCGGGTTGGTCGCTTGGGATGTGCGGGCTGGTTGGGAGATTGCATGGCGTGTTCCTTGTGTGGCGATGGGGTCGGGGCGATCACTCGGCCTCATCTAAAAACTTCTCGATGGTCTCGGCATCCATCCCGCTGAGAAACCCGACCATCTCGATCAGGTCGCTGCGGACCTTGTTCATGTTGCCGGTAAAACCCCAGTTCTTCGGGTCGGCCTTGGCCCGTTCATCGTGCTTGTCGAGTTCCATCCCCAGCACATCGACCAGGCGTGCGATGTCGCCGCGTTTGGCGGTATACGCGACGGCGGCGCTGGCGGGGGTTACGGGTTTGGGGGTTGTCTTCTTTGCGTTCTTCATGGTGCGTTCTCCGTGTCTGGCGGGGTTACGTTCCCGCGTGCGTATGACACACATTGGCGTGCATGAGGCCACCTTGCAAGTCATCTCGCAAAGTTCCGGCGATGATTCCGCAAGATGTGGGCAACTCTCCTCGCCGCGACAATTCATTGTGGGCAACTACGCGCGACGAGGCCCGCGCGTTCATCAGAGTGTGGTGCGTTTGGCTTCAGAAACGAAGGATTTGGCGCACGTTGCGGCACCGGCGGGTACGCACGCGGTTGGACCCGCCACGTTGGCCCGTGGGCGTGATCACGGCGATTGGCGGGGGTTTGGGGCCAAGCGGCAACCGGCGGCGTACGCGGCGATGTGGGGCACAGGGCGAGCAAGTAAATCCGCAAGTCGGGCCGCAGCCGCGCGAGATCAGCAGCGGTAGGGGAGTTCGATTCGTTCGAGAGGAAACACATGGCACACAAGGCAACCAAGCGGATCGCATCATCACCCAAGCTGGCACCGGCGCAGGAAAAGGCCATTTTGGCGCTGATGGCCGAGCCGTCGATAGCGCGGGCGGCCGGAACCGCGGGCGTGGCGGAGCGAACGCTGCACCGCTGGATGGATGATGCCAGGTTCATGGCCGCGTACCGCCGGGCTCGGCGCGAATCGTTCTCGCAGGCGATGGCGATCGCCCACCGCGTCGCATCGATTGCCATCGGCACGCTGGCCAAGGTGATGACCGACCCGATGGCCCCGCACGCGGCGCGGGTCTCGGCCGCCGCGGCGGTGCTGAAGTTCGGCCGCGAGGCCATTGAGCTTGATGACCTGGCCGAACGCATTGAAGGCTTGGAGCAGCAGCGCGCGCGAAGCGTGATTGACGAGCGCACGGCCGAAGATTGATCGCCGGGGGGGCATGGGCGGGGCAACCCCACCGCCATCATGCGTGAAGTCTGCTCGGTTTGCTTGCGTGGTCGCGGATTTGGTGGTACTGAGAGTTACGCTTTTCTAGACAAACCGTAACTTGCATGCCTGCCTGCCCCGAACTCTGCCATGCCAACGCCACCAGTCCGAACGCTCAAGCCCGTCCAAGTCCGCAAGCGCCGTCTGCCGCCGGAGGTGCTCAGCGATGCCGAAGTGCGGCGATTACTGGCCGCAATCGAGGGCAAAACCGACCGATGTCACGATTTGGCAGGAAATGTCACCCTTTGGGCGACCTTCGCGACTGGTTCTGACACGAATGGCCAGAACATGCCTGTTAACCAGATTCTCGCGGCACGCAACCGGGCGTTGGTGGCGCTGATGTACCGCGGCGGCCTGCGGATCAGCGAGGCGTTGCAGCTCCGACCGAAAGACATCAACCCGGAAGATGGCTCCGTCGCCGTGCTGTTCGGCAAGGGCGGGCGTTCA
This sequence comes from Phycisphaerales bacterium, assembly GCA_038231815.1. Taxonomy (GTDB): domain Bacteria; phylum Planctomycetota; class Phycisphaerae; order Phycisphaerales; family UBA1924; genus CAILKP01. The sequence goes on along the minus strand of JBBRKQ010000193.1, from coordinate 1,815 downwards.
CGCGTCATTGGCCTTGATCCCGGTGCGATGGCGATAGTCGTGGAGTGGGCCAACGTGCGGCGGCAGCTCGGCGTGGTCGCCCCGTCGGCACCGTTGCTGTGCACGGCCAAAGGTGGCTTGATCGCTACGGCGTATGTCCGCCGGTTGTTTAAACGCCTTGCCGCGGAATGCGGGATTGCCAGGCGGGTTCATCCGCACGGCCTGCGGCACACGCACGCGTCGCAGTTGCGGGCCGAGGGTGTGGATATTGGGGTGATTTCAAAGCAGTTGGGGCATGCGAGCATTATCACGACGGTGCGGTATTTGGATCATTTGAATCCGAGGGCGGTGATTGAGGCAATGGGGGGGAGGAAGTGGTGAGTCACGATCGACGCTTCGGCACCTCGCCCCGCGGCAGGTTCTCGCTGGTTAACACCAAGTTCGGCACCCCATGCTGCCGATTGCAGAGTCGTTTTTAAATTGATATTGCGTCGGAGACCAAGCCGGGCCGGGCCTGGTGGCCCGCGTGGTCGTACAGTACGACGATGTGGCGCTCTACCCGCCCGCGTACTTCCATCCGACGGTCGGGGAGACGAAGTCCAATCCGGATGCGAAGGGGTTCCTCAAGGCGGCGCATCTCTTCGCGGGGACTTGGGTTGTGGAAAACCGCCTACGGCATTGTCGGTTGTGGGAAGCGAACGCCTAATCCCGCTTCCTGACATCCACGAACGGCTAACAACGGATACACTGGCCACATGGCTCGAACCCCTTTAGGGCCCGGACGTGCTGCGCCTCCGCCCGAGGTCATGACCATTTCTGACCTTGCGGAGTATCTCCAGGTGTCCAAGTCGTCCCTCTACAAGCTGGTGCAGCAAGGCAAAGTGCCCGGCCAAAAGGTCGGGAAACACTGGCGGTTCAGTCGGACCTCGATAAACAAGTGGCTGGACGTCAGTGGGATGCAGAAGTCTGGATGAACATATGGAGCTCATCGACAACATCAATCGGTTGCTCGGCGACGACCTCAAGGCCGAGATGTTGGCTGGCTCAAAGCTTAAGGTAGCCGCATCGTGCTTCTCGATCTACGCCTATGAGGCTCTCAAGAAAGAGCTTGAACGGATTGATTCGTTCGAGTTCATCTTCACCGCCCCAACCTTTGTGCCTAGTGATGTTACCGACAGTGGGTTGAAGGAGCGACGGGAGTTCCATATTCCCCGCAAGGCGAGGGAACGAAGCTTCTACGGCACGGACTTCGAGATCCAGCTCAAGAACAAGCTGACACAACGGGCTATCGCCAAAGAGTGCGCCGATTGGATGAAGCGCAAGGCGAGGTTTCGCTCCAATCGCACCAAATCCGCGATGCAGCCATTCGCTTGTCTGGATCGGCCGCAGAGTCCGATCGTATATCAACCGCTTCACGGCTTCACCGCTGTCGATCTCGGCTATCAGCAGGGAGACGCCATCTCCAACTTCGTCGCCAAGATCGACGGTGCGCCGCACGCGGGAACTTATCTGGCGTTATTCGAGCAGATATGGGGCGATCCCGAAAAGCTGACAGACGTAACCGATCGACTCTCAGAACACATCGCTGCGGTGTATCAGGAAAATCCTCCTCAGCGGATTTACTTCCTGATGCTGTACCACATTTTCAGCGAGTTCTTGGAGGACATCAACGAGGACGTCTTGCCCAACGATCTCACAGGCTACCAAGACAGCCAGATCTGGAAGAAGCTCTACAACTTTCAGAAGGACGCAGCAACGGGGATCATCAACAAGCTTGAGACCTTCAATGGGTGCATTCTTGCGGACAGCGTTGGTCTCGGAAAGACATTCACCGCT
>JBBRKQ010000192.1:0-5213 GCA_038231815.1 Phycisphaerales bacterium | reverse complement strand
GTTGCGGTCCGGTGGGCGGTAGTACGACCCAATTTGGACCCGGCTTTGCCGTGACGCATGAGGTGATCTCCGATAAGGCTCGGGAAGCCAAGTGATAAATTATCCCAAGTGCACTCCGGGCACGCCCCGGAACGCTCCGGGTAGGGTGGGGATGATAGCCGGAACCTTGACCGCCATCAAGGCTGCCGGAAAGCAACACCCCGGAACCCAAACATTCTGTCGCAATCGACCAAAGCCCAAACTTGCATCCGCCACTCGCCACGCCCCTGCTATTTTCATGCTTTCACTTGGCCTTGGCCTCTTTGCTTTCTGTTTGTCCGTTTCTCTTCCATCTTTTCTCTTTCATCCGTCTTCCTCCCCCCACTCCACCCGCACCACCCGCGGCACCTCGGCGCTCGTGCTCCCCACCCGCCCCGCCCGCCACTGGTTCCCACACTCCGGGCACGTCAGCAGCTCGCTGCCGCCCAGCCCCATCCCATCCTCCACCGCCGCCAGGTCGTAATCGCACGTCGGGCACTTCCGCTGCCGCAGCGCGTTGTCCGTCGCCGCGGCAATGAACTTTTTCCACACCACCCCCGCGGCAATCAGCAGCGTCACGCCCGAGGCCAGCAGCGGCATCACAATCGGCGTCAGCGTCAGCAGGTACATGCCCACGGCCCCCTCAACCCAAAGCAGCGCCACCGTCACGCCCCCCATCGCCGCGGAGCCGATAATCAGCGGCACAATCCCCGACTTGCACCCCGCCCACAGCAGGTTCAGCCACATTGAAAGCGGCTCATGCCGCAGCGCGAGCCCACGCGAAAACATCCGCACAACCGCCTGTGCATGAAGCGGAACAACTCGACCTGTATGATCCATCGTGCGTGGCACGCCAAACAAGGTTAGCGGGAAGAACGCCCAGCGACACACCGAAGAGTTCCCGAGGCGAGTTCGATAACGCCGCGGATTGCACATGCTCGGCACAGCAACGAGACGGCCCCTGCGTGCACCGCAGGGGCCGTCTTAACTGAATCCAATGAGCGATGGCACGGCCAGATGGCTTAGCAGCCGACGCTGAAATTGTTGATGAACGTGATGAAATCGCTGCCGTCGATGATGCCGTCGGGGCCTCCATCGATCCGATTCGGCGCGTTTCCACCAGAAATGTCGGCAAGCGGATCGAGGCTTGGGTCTCCCGTCGTGAAGCTGTTGATGAACGCGACGTAGTCGTTGCCATCGACGATGCCGTCCGGGACAAGACCGTTAAACCCGCCGCCAACGATGTCGGCCGGGTTCACGTTGCCGCCAATCATGCACCCGCCAAGGAGAAACTCAAAGCCATCGGTGACGTAGCTGACATCCGCCACATTCGGGAAGCTCACAGCAGGGTGACGGGCACCGGTGACTACCGATTTGAGATTCTGTGATCGGACGCGGTACTTGGTGTTTGGGTAAGTGACTCCGTTTACTTTGGTAAGAACAACACTGCGCCCAGTGACTTGCTGGTTCATGGCGATCCCGCCCCAGCTTGGCGGATTTGTCATGTAGTTCAGGTATTCCACAGTCACGGGGGCTGGCGGTGTACCTGACGTAGTTTTGAGCGCCACGGGGCCGTTGTGATTCACAATGACGGAGCCACCGCTTTGGAAGCTTGCAGACGAAATCACACCTGGATTGCCAGCAATTGTTGGCGGTGAACAGTCGCGCTTCCAAAGAGTAAATGGCAGTACCCCAGCCGCACCGCCGCCAATCGCACCAGCGTTGTATTCGGCGGTAGAACTGGGTGGATTCGGGATGTTCGGCAGCGTGAAAGTGCCGCCGGAAAATGTTGACTGCAAATTACCAAACCACCCAAAGGCCGGATTCGGCTGGAGGTTGCCGCTGGAATCAATGTAATTGAAGCCGCCAATAGTGATTTGATTTCGGATCGCGCCGACCAGTATGGGTGCGTTATTGCCGCTGGCAAACGAGGCAGCAACCAAGACCTTTCCAACCAATTCAATCGGTGCGCGTATGCCACCGGTGTTGGCCCCCCCACTGCCCAGATTACGGCAATAGATGTCACCAACGATGCGAGGCGCAGTGAGGTACTGCAGCGTAAGCAACCCCGCGACAGTCGCGCGCAGTTCACCAACTCCGGTCACTGGCGGGGTAGGGCCAACGATGATTGAGCCAATATTTTCGCGGGCATAAACGTGATTGGATGCCGAACCGCCGAGCAAGTTCCCAACTGTCAGTGAGAGAATTTGACCGGTGGTTTCCACATCACCGAAAATGCTTCCGGCGACAGCCACATTGCCGAGACGCCCGAGATTGGTCCCGGGTGCTGTCTGCGTCGCTCCAGCCGCCTGAGCGATCAAGTTGCCAGTTATGTCACCGCCGACCGAAAGCTCGTTAACTTCATTGACGGAAACACCTTCCACATTGCCGCCCACTCGCACCTTCGCCAAAATGATCCGCGGATTTGAATTCAGTGCTGATGACGAGTAGCGAGCAATCGTTCCAATCCCCGACGGATACGGTGTCGCATCATTTTCACTGTCAGTGCCACCCGTGGGCGAACCGTTGATGTACAGCAAGACCGCTGGGAAGCCGGATGCTGGTCCAACGTAGTCAATCCGGATATCACGGACACGATGACCAGCAGATCCCGGAAAAATGTGGATCAGGGCCGAATCCACCCGAGACACTGTCAGGGTCAAGTCGTACACGCCGGTCGCAACCTACGTAAACGAGTAGCCCGTGCAAGAGGTTCCTGACGACGTGCACTGCCCGAATGGGAAACGGATACCTGGGTCAGCCAGGACTTTCGACGTGAGCACCCCAGCAACAACGCTCACAGCGAGACAGCAAAACCTATTCATCGATGTCTCCTAAGCAAAAACACGATCATTGAAAGCGGAAGCACCGCCGCAGACGATGGAACAGTGCTGACTAGCCGAATTCCGAATTCACTAAATCCAAAGTTCATTCCAACGCTCCCCCGCCCAATGCCGATTTGGTCAAAAAAATCGAGTGAGCCGCTATACTGTCCTGTACCGGCACTGACAAAGTACTCGGAGCCATCGGCCAACACGCCTTGTGATCTGGTCAGGAACTCTGTTGCACCTCCCGAAATGTCAAACAGGCCCCAAGGCGACTGGAACGGATAACCGGCTACGTTGAGGGGATAGTCAGCCGGCAGTCTAGTTTGGCCGGCACTAGTCTCGCCCCCATCTTCCGGCAAACCCTGAATCGGTGGCCGGTCAAGCATGTTGGGATACATCCACCAGCCACCGTGCGCCGTCGCGTATCGGTTCGGGTCGTAATAACCGGCCTTGTACCACTCATCAACGGTTGGCAGCCGATACGGCGCATCGAGGTTTTGCGGCACTGGGACTGTCCGCGGTGCAGGGGCGGCGATGTTGACTCCGCGAAGATCGTAAGCGCCGGTCAAAAAAGCGGCTTGGCCCGTCGCTTTGCCGTTGCACAACCAGTTGCAGTATGTTGCCGCGCCAAGCCACGTCATCCATGTGGCGGGCGTTCGGGCCAGTGCCGGATCATAGGTGTATTGGCCGCTTGCGTTGCGCGTGATTATCCTGCCGGTCAGTCGCGGATCGGTCGGGTCTCCTTGCCAATACGGCGCGAACGCATTGACGAACTCCCCCCAAGCTGCGGTGGTCAGTTCCGTTCTCGCAATGGCGTATGAGTAGCCAACACTCCCCTGCCCATCAAACGAACTCCCAAAGTAGTAAGGGTTGTCGATGTGATCAGCCCCGCGATACGGCGCATTGGCACCGGCCGGGATGATGGCGTATTCGTTGCCGTAGTGGCGCACGATCTGTGTGCCGGAGGCGACGGCGGCGGGTGACAATGGAGGCAGGTCAGCGAATGCGGCCGGGGCGATGGCGGCGCAGCCGATGCAACCCGTGGCGATTGGGAGAAGGGCGAGTCTGAGGTTCATAGCGAAGAACTCCCGGTGTGCATCATGCCAGCGGTGCTTTCAACAAGCCCACAGCGCACCTGGTCACGATAACCCTGCGATAAGCGCTTGTCACCGATTGAGCCTCAAAAGAGCAGGTAAAATTTATTAAGAATGTGCGCACACAAAGTTCTCCACAAATTTCAGGCCACCTCCATCACGTCAAGCAGCAGCCTTGCACCTCAGCATCCTGAAGATGCTCAGCACACCAACAAACAGGCCGCCCGGAGCCGGGCGGCCTGCTGAAAATGCTTGGTTATCCGAATACAATCCATCCCCACCCGCCCAATCAATCCTGCCCAGCAAGCTTGATGCCAGCGACATGCTTCATGCCGCGGCGGCGATCAATAATACGACGCGACTTGCCGGAGCGAGCGCGGAGGTAGTACAGCTTGGCCCGGCGAACGTTGCCGCGGCGGACGACTTCCATCGTCGCGATCTTGGGGCTGTTGATCGGGAAGATACGCTCAACGCCGGTCTCCTCGACCACGCGGCGCACGCCGATCATTTCCTCAATGCCGCGCCCGGAGCGCGAGATCAGCACGCCCTGAAAAATCTGGATGCGCTCTTTGTTACCCTCAACAATGCGGCAGTGCACGTTGATGGTGTCGCCGATGTCCATAATTGGCAAGTCGGTCTTGAGTGCTTTGGCGTTGATGTTCTCTAGAATGGCCTGAATTGCCATGGCAGTGCTCGCTAACAAGTCTATGACGTGACGCCGAGGCACTTCGCCTCAAGTCGGGTCGAGATGGTAGCGGCCACACCCCCGGCCGACCACTCTGCACACACATCTTCCGGCCACTTCTCTGCACATCTCTTTGGGGACAGCGTGCTGTTCAAATCTGTATACCGTGTGGAAAACACCCAGTAATGCGTACGGCTATCGGTAGGATCACGCTCGCAGAGAGACAGCCGTGTGTCCCTCCAAGCCGCCCACCCAGCCCGCAGTCGCGCCGGGCTGTCCCTGCCAAAACATCACAAATCCTCGCGACAAATCCTTTGTTTCTATGCTCTTTTCGCCATCAGGTGGCAAGCCCGCAGAAGGGACGGAGGACGGGGACGGAGGGCAGGGTGGCCGGGGTGCGGCGGCCAGGTTTGGGTAAGGGCGGATGGGCCGGGTGGTGGGGACGGCGGGAGGGCTAGGGCGGGAGGGGCTTGGCGAGAGGGTCAGGCTGGTGGGAGAGGGGATGGGGCAAGGATGGAGGGCTGCGGCGACCTGGTTTTGGCCAAGGGGTTGGCCGGAACGCCCAACAGGTCCGTCGGCGGGGGCGGG
>JBBRKQ010000191.1:0-5262 GCA_038231815.1 Phycisphaerales bacterium | reverse complement strand
GCATGACGGCGCGACGGACCAGAACGTGCTGCGCTGGCGGCGGCACGCTCGCGAGACGGTGCGGGTTGGCCGAATCTTTGCTGAAGAGTTCGGGGCCGGATCACTGAACACGCGCATCCGCCCGGTGCTGGCAGGACAGATCGTCTGGAGCGATCAGTACAAGGTCAGTCTGGACTTTATCAATACGGTGTTTGGTCCACCGAAGGACCACATCTATTGCGTTGCGGGTGCGCCGTACTTTAACGTGGCGGATGCCGATACGCAAACAAATCTGACAACCGCGCAGGTTCTGGCATCGCTGTCGAGGTCGATCGATCAGACCAACGGCTCGATCATGTACGAGCGGCTTGCGGCGTATTCGGCGGCGTGGGGGCTAAGGCCGTTCATGGCGTACGAGGGCGGGGTGGACACGTTTGGCCCGAACAACATTGCGGCAAAGCGAGCGGCCAACCATGATGTGGCCATGCGTGAGTTGTGCACACGCTATTTGCGAGGCTGGTATGCGGCGGGCGGAGGGAACTTTAACTGGTTTGTTTCCGGCGCGGGCGACTGGAACTCTCAGTACGGCACATGGACACTGACCGAGTCAATAACTGACCAAACGACACCGAAGATTCTGGCGCTTGATGATGTACGAAACGCGGCGAAGCCGGGAATTACCATCGGCACCGGGCTGCCCGGCGTGGTGGATGCTCGCAAGCACATCGAGCGGAACGACAACTGGCAGACGACGACGAGCAGCGGCTTTCGCAACATCGGCGAGTCGCTGGACTATCTCGTGCGCACACCTGCGGCCGGGGTCTATCGGGTCCGCATCAACGCCGCGGCGTGGTCGGCCAATGCCGGAGTCAGCATTGGTGCAAACCGGGTGCAGCAGCGGACCTTGGCCCTGCCCAGCACAGGCAATTGGGGCAACACGAATTTTCAATGGTCGGGGTATTCGGGGAACATCAGTCTTCCGGAGGGACTGAGCGTGTTGCGGCTGACCTGGCTGGACGGATATTCGCACGACCTGCGGCAGATTGAGTTGGCCTCGGTGTGCGTTTCGCTGGCGGATGTGGCTGGCGGGAGCAGCGGCGGGCCGGACGGAATTGTTGACGGCTCGGACTTTGTGGCGTTCCTGAACAGCTTTAGCGTGGGTGACGCGGCCGCAAGCCCGGCCTCGGATGTTGCGGGCGGTGGGGCGGAGGGTTTGGTGCCCGATGGCGTTGTGGATGGATCGGACTTTATAGCGTTTATCAACGCGTTCTCGCAGGGCTGCTAGACCGATGGGTGGTCACTGGCCGGCGATTATTTCTTGAATGGACACACGCCGATACCGCGAATGCCATATTCGTGGGTAGCCCATGGTTTGCGGAGCGCGGGCGTGAAACCACGGCTTGCATGGATTACGGGCTGGTGGATTCGTCCGGGTGCTGGCGTGCGCACGAGACCGAACCCTTTGAGCACTCGAAAGTGGTTTGAAGCAGTCCTTCACGCCTGCTATGGTACATTTCCATGTCGAGCACTGTCGTTATCACGCAACCGGCGCTCCTTTGTCAGTCTTCACCGATTGCTGCTTCGGTAAAACCTTATGGCACTTCTGCGCACACTGAAGTTCATCACCGCTCATCCCCTGAACCGCGGCCGCAAAGTCGCGGCGGTGGCGGATTTTTTGAAATGGCAAATCGGTAGCCGGTTGGTGCCCGGGCCTGTGGTGCACCCTTGGGTGAGCGGCACACGATTCATTGTGCGGGCGGGAGAAAATGGGCTGACAGGCAACATTTACTGCGGACTGCACGAATTTCCGGACATGGCATACGTGCTGCACTCCCTCTCGGCCGATGACCTGTTCGCGGATATCGGATCCAACGTCGGCGCGTACACGATTCTGGCGTGCGCGGCCAGAGGCGCCCGCGGATACTGCTTTGAACCTGTGCCGGGTACTTTTCAGCGGCTTATGGACAACATCCGGCTCAACAATCTCACCGGGCGGGTGGAGGCGATGAACATTGGCCTCGCCGACAAGGAGGGTGAACTTGCGTTTACAACCGGTGAGAATTGCATGAATCACGTCGTCGCGGAGGGCGAGGCGGCGGGCGAGGTGGTGAAGGTGAAGGTTCGCACGCTTGATGAGGTGCTTGATGGCCAAGTGCCGGCGATGCTCAAGATCGATGTCGAAGGCTTCGAGACGCTTGTGCTGCAAGGCGCTGAGAGAACGCTGAGCAGTCCGGCCTTGCACTCGGTTGTCATGGAACTCAACGGCAGCGGAACCCGGTACGGCTTTAGTGAAGATGCCATCGTCGCCACGATGAAGCGGTACGGCTTTGATACCTATGACTACGACCCTTTCTCGAAGTCATTGACATCGATGAACGGGGGCCGACACGCCGAAGCAAACACGCTTTTCATTCGCGACGCTGACCGGGCTCGCGCCCGTGTGCGCGGAGCCAAGCCGGTGAGCATTCATGGTGTATTATTCTGACACCGACGAACCCGGGGATACACGGTGACGGATTGGCGATTGTCGGCGAGGGGTGTCGCGAAACAGCCCGGCACCCGGAGGAGCCGCTGTCCGTGAAAGTGCGGCAAGAGCCTGAAAGGTGACCGCCACGGTTGACGTGGCGAGCGAAGTACCGCTCGACACAATAACCCAAAGGGACTTCATGCATCCCAGATTTGGGGTGTATCGTTAAAGTATCGGTCTGTTTCAGACGGCGGCAGTTCTAGCCGCATCTTCCTAATTAAAAGTCCCTGACGCGAGCACCCCTTGTCAAACCCTTCAGCCGCCGGTCCTGACCCAATGCATACCCCGAATTCGCTACCTTCCGCCGAGAAACCCGGCAAGCGCGGGGTGCTGGACATGATTGAGCGGTTGGGCAATGCGTTGCCGGAGCCGGCGATTCTGTTTGCGATACTGGCGGCGATCATCGTGGTTGTCTCGGCCGTGGGCTCGGCGGCGGACTGGAAGGTGCAGCCGGTGCGACTGCGGGTTGAGACGGTGGTCAAGGTTGATGCGGGTGGCGCACCGGTTGTAGCGACCGATGGCACGCCGAAGATGGTGCCCAAGATTGGCGCCGACGGCCAGCCGGTTGTGCGACTGGAAGACATAGGCACACCGCTGCAACCAAAAAACTTACTGACCAGCGATGGTGTGTATTGGATGTTGTCATCGATGGTGCGCAACTTTACAGGCTTGCCGGCGCTGGGGCTTGTGTTTGTGGCCATGCTTGGCATTGGTCTGGCCGAGAAGTTCGGGCTGTTCTCTGCCCTGATGCGGCAACTGGCGCTGGCGACGCCGAAGGCGCTGCTGACGCCGATGGTGGTGTTTATTGGAGCCAACGCCAGCGTGGCGAGCGATGCGGGGTACATCATTTTGCCGCCGCTTGCCGCGGCGTTGTATTTGGCGGTGGGCCGACACCCGGTGGCGGGGCTTGCCGCGGCGTTTGCGGGGGTGGCGGGCGGCTTTGGCGGCGGCTTGTTCCCGACGGCGGCGGACGGTTTTTTGGCGGGCGTGGCCACTGACTCGGCCCGGATTATTGATGCCGGGTACGGGCCGGTTGAAGCGACGCACAATATCTACTTCAAGGCTGCATCGGCCGTGCTGGTGATGCTCTGCGGGTGGTTTGTGACCGATAGGGTTATTGAGCCGCGTCTGAACCGACAAGGCAAGCTTGACAGCAGCGACACGAGCCTACTGAGTGACTTGGCGCTAACTGGCAAGGAAAAGAAGGGCCTGACTGTTGCCATGGTGGTGCTGGTGGCGGTGCTGGGCAGTTTTGCGGCACTGGTTTTTATTCCCAAAGCCCCGCTGCACGGCGCGGGTCTGCCGGTGCTGGCCAGCGGGCAGGCGATCACGAATCAGACGGTGAAACTTGTGACGGCGGAGGAACTCGCCGGCGTGCCGCGGGAGAAGGTGCTGGCCAAGGGCGAAATCAACGTGATCAAGGCCGATGTGCCCGCGCGGCTGGCCGAGGCGCCGAGCGACAAGTGGTCTCAGGCGATTGTGCCGATGATTTTTCTGAGTTTCCTGCTGCCGGGCATGGCGTACGGCTTTGTGACCGGCGGACTGCGGACCCAGAAGGACTTTATCGAAGCGATTTACCACGGCATCAAGTCCATCGTGCCGGTGCTGGCGATTGCCTTTTTCATGGGTCAGTTTGTCAATTACTTCACGTACACCGGGCTTGACCGGATGCTGGCCTACGCCGGAGGCTCACTGCTGGTGGCGGCGGATGTGCCTGTGCCGCTTCTGCTAGTGCTGTTTGTGCTTTTGGTGGTGGCTGGCGACTTTGCCATGAGCGGCATGCTGAGCAAGTTTGGCGTTCTGGCGCCGATTTTTATTCCCATGTTCATGATGGTGGGCATGAGCCCGGAACTGACGGTTGCGGCGTACCGGATTGGTGACAGCGTGGTGAACATTGTCACGCCGCTGAACAGCTATCTGCTGATTATTTTGGTGGTGCTGCAGAAGTACAAGAAGCAGGCGGGGCTTGGATCATTGATCTCGCTGATGCTGCCGTACTCAATCGTGTTTGGCGTGGTCTGGACTGCCTTCCTGTTGGCCTGGTATTTCAGCGGCCTGCCGCTGGGGACCAACGCCCCGCTGAACTATGTGCCGCCGATGTAGAAAAGTCGCAAATCGCGAGCCGATAGTCGCGAGGGCAAGGCAAGAAGCGGTTACCACGCAATATCGGATTCGATCGATTCGAAGCCGCGCCCCCGTCTTCGCCTTCGACTCGGCACTCGCGACTTTCGACTCGCGACTGACTAAAAATCCGCCTGCCGCGGCGCGCGGGGGAAGGGGATGACATCACGGATGTTCTGCATGCCGGTGATAAACTGAATGATGCGTTCAAAGCCCAAGCCGAAGCCGGCGTGCGGCACGGTGCCGTATTTTCGGAGGTCACGGTACCACCAGTAATCGGCCTTATTCAGCTTCATTTCATCGAGCCGCTGGTCCAGTTTGTCGAGTCGTTCCTCACGCTGGCTGCCACCGATGATCTCGCCGATGCCGGGGACAAGAATGTCCATGGCGCTGACGGTCTGGCGGTCGGGCTCGCAGTTGTCATCCAGCCGCATGTAAAAGGCTTTGATGCCCTTAGGGTAGTTGGTCAGGATCACGGGCTGCTTGAAGTGCTCCTCGGTCAGGAACCGCTCGTGCTCGCTTTGCAGGTCGGTGCCCCACTTGACGGGGTACTCAAACTTCTTCTTGCCGCCCTTGATGGCATCCTCAAGAATCTTAACACCTTCGGTGTAGGTCACGCGCAGGAAAGGCTTATC
>JBBRKQ010000190.1:0-5269 GCA_038231815.1 Phycisphaerales bacterium | reverse complement strand
GGTAGGGACAGAATTAGAGGTAATTTGTCCGGCATCGGCCGGGGGTGATGAAGCCGAATCCGCGAGCGTGATCAGCTCTTTGACTTGTTCTAGCAAGTCATCACTCATGGATGCGAGCGTGTTACCGGCCTCAAGATCATCGGTCGCGGCCTGCAACTGCAGGACCAAATCGGCAACGAGCTCTGCGGCGGCGGCCTCTTGGGAAAGTCCTTGGGCCGCGATTGCCTCGATGGCGAGTTGCACTGCCAGCAGGGATTCAGCAAAGGGGCGAAGGGAGAGCGACTCTGCGGTCACTGCCAGTGGCGCGAGCGAGCTTGCATCCAGCATCGGTGGAAGGGCGGCTTCGGTCTGAACCAGTTGCAGGGCGAGCGCATCAATTCCACTGCGTGCAGCGGAGGCGAATCGCGTGATGGATAGCGGTTGCGGTTGGTTCACAGCGGATTCCGAGACGTGTGGCAGGCCACTGAAAGCCTGATCGCGGTCTGCGATTGTTGAGAGCGGGCCACAAGGGGATGCGGCCTCGAACAGTGTCGCCTTTGTAGCTGATGTAGGTTTGGTGCGGCTTGGCGGACGAACAGATAACCGCTGCGAGGAAGAAGGAGTACCGCAGATATCGGCGCAACGAGGGTGTTTATTGAGGGGTGTATGGATTGCCCGTAATGAAAATCGTCAGATTTGTTCTCGCAAGCTCTCATGGCGCTTGGGGAAAGGGCCGATCCCCTGCGAACGCGGGAGGAGAGATGGCGTGATTTATCCATAAGAACGGCGACCAGCAAGGAGCACCAAACGTGCCGATTTCAACTCAGACTGTCCAAGCGCACTTCACTCGGCCAGCGTTTCAGACCCAGCTCCGTGAGGCGCTTGCCTCATGGGAAAACCCGCCCGCGGGATTGGTTGAGAAAACTATTGTGTATGTCAACACGCTGTCGGGCGAGCTGATCTCACTTTGCAAAGAAGTGGATGATGAAGAGCAGATTGAGCAAACTGTTGCGATTTTCTACATTGAGCTGAAGAGCCGCTGGATCGCACTGAACACACGCGTGAACTATCAGACGTTCCGCACGGGCGCTTGCGACGTCGAGTCGGCGTTCCGCGCCTCGGGCGTGAGCATGCTACTGGCGGATGTGGAGTCCTTGATCAATCAGGACGACATCAGCAAGATCACAGATTTCCTCGCACAACCCATTCGACGCGCAGCCTGATTTTTAGCGGCGTCTTCGTTCCTCCGACCGGGCGCAGCGTGCGGTGTCCGATCATGAGCAAACATACCCGTACGCGCAAGAAAGGGTTCTACCCATGATGGACAATAATGATGGATGCATCCAAGAGCAGCTTGAGACGCTGTACGCGGAGCGCGAGTGGCTGGCTGCCGAAACCGGCTGCTACGACGCCGAAGATGTTGTGAACATGATTCGCAACCTTGAGGCCCAGGTGTGCGACTTTGTCGGCACCTATGGCAATCGCACCCCCGTGTCCGACGCAACTGTCAGCCAACTGCTGACGTACGTGCAGGAGCTGAGCGGTCAGCTCGACGGCATGTTCAGCGAGAAATCCGTGACCTTCGAGATGATCGACGACAAGCCCGTCGTCCGCGCATCTTGGAAAGAAAACAACGCCAACCACAGCAACTCAAACACAGCCAGCAACAAAGGAGCCTGATCAATGAGCAGCGCAAATATGCTTCGTGACCGTATGATGAACCGCACCGCAGCCCCGTCAAATCCGGGCTCGTTTGTGCCGCAGGAACTGTTCGCCCAGCTCGGCTCGTTCTCACGGAACGATGCCGATGCATGCGATTTCGGCGTGGTAAAGCTTGATGACACCGGCAAGGTCATCATGGTCAATCGCTATCAGTCCGACCTGGGCTGCGTGGCGGTCTCCAACTTCGAGAACAAGCACTACTTCACGCAGATTGCCCCCTGCACGAACAACGGACTGTTCTTCGGCGCTTTCCGTAAGGGTGTCGCCGCCGGTTCGATGAACGTCACCTTCCCCTACACGTTCACCTTCAAGCTGAAGCCCACCAGCGTGAAGATTCACATGTACCGTGATCCTGCCAGCAAGACCAACTGGGTCTTCTGTCAGAAGGCCTGAGCCGATCGAAAACGATCAACCCGGGCGTGCCGCTTTACCGCGGCACGCCCGATTCATTTATGCATACGGCGACTCACCATTTGGGCATGGACTTGGTCAGCGGCCCCGCAACAAGCAGCCCCTGGCGCCGCCGGCTTCACGCCAGCCTGTGCCTGAAGGCAGATCCGCTGTTTGTGTTCCCCGACCGGATTATTCCCGGTGAATCCATCTGGCGCGGGTCGCAAATGTGGGCCGAATGGCTCGCGAATGCCGGCCTGGTGCCCGGCGACCGGATCATCATCGGACTAGAACCGTCACCGGCATTTTTGATGGTTCTGGTGGCTGCATTGTCCGAGGGGTACACGGTGGCGATGGTTGCCCCGGAGCGATCGGGCCATTCCGGACAACTGCTCACGGAACTTGATGCGAGGATCTTTATCGGTGGTGACGGTTTCGCATCAGTATTTCCCGAGAGTGACGGCATTCCACCGGCGAACAACTGCGAGCTCCGCAATGCAGTTGGCCGACCGACCCCGGAAATCTGCATGCTTATGCGGACCAGCGGGAGCTCGGGTGCGGCCAAAACGATGGCGCTCTCGATGCGGAACATCATGACGGTGATTGATGCACACATGCCAGCGATGGGCCTTGAAGGGGCCATCGTACTTTCACTGCTTCCGTGGCATCACTCCTTTGGTCTAATCATCAACCTGCTACCGGCGATATTTGCAGGTTCAACGGTTGTGCGTGAGGCAACTGGGGGAAGGGACCCCAAATCCATCCTTGAAATGGCGAGGAACTATCCACCCACGCACATGTCGATGGTTCCGCTGCAGGCCGAGCGGCTGAGCGAATCCGCCGAGGGACTGGCGCTTTTGCAGAGCCTTGACGGCGGCGCTGTCGGGGGCGCACCTGTTGGCGCCGAATTGGCTGCCACGCTGCGTGGTACCCGCCTTCGCGCCGGGTACGGACAGACCGAGGCCAGCCCCGGCGTGAGCCTGGGGGAACCGGGCGTTTGGTGCACCGGGTACATTGGAAAGCCAATCGGCTGCCGCACCCGGATTGGTGAAAGCGGCGTGCTGGAAGTGTGCGGGGCGAACGTTTGCCTTGGCCATTGGGCCGATGGTGGGCTGGTGCTACTTGATGCGGATCGCTGGCTGAGCACTGGGGATGTGGTGCAGCCGGCCACGATCGGGGAAGCTGGCGGCCTGGTGTTTTTGGGTCGTGTGGATGCGAACATAAAACTTGCAAACGGCCGACTGGTTGAAGTTGGCAACATCGAGGCGGCGATCTGCCAGCGGGTGCGCGGTGTTGGTGAGGCTTGGGTGTTCTCGCCGGATGGGCACGGGTTGGTTGTGGCTGTGCTGCTGCTTCGCGGAGCGAGCGTGCCCGACGACAGGGCATGCGCGGCCTGCCTGGGCGTGCTGGCCGATCGCTTCGGCGGGGTGGTGGTGCTGGATTACCGCTCGCTTCCGCGGACCGGCAAGGGTGCGGTGGACCGAAGCCGGCTGCGGGTGGCGCTGCAGTCCCGGGCGGCTTGAGCCGCGGCGGTCAGGCGAGAGGAAGGATCAAGAAAGACAGAGCTGCGCACGCAGAACCAACTGACCCACACCAGAGCGCGGGTGCATGTTCGTAACGCAGTTTTCGATAAAAACGTGCACCTCAGGAAGTCGCTCGAAGCGCTGCGATCTCAGGTTACGGTTTATGCAGCAACCGGAAAATTTGGCAGCGGCCCGCTTTGCGGGTTTGCTCCCGATGGCGGAGTCAACGTTGAAGGTGGTGCGGCGTGGTCCTGCGGGTTGATCCACGTATCACCGGTCCAGCCATGCTGGTCATAGTCGGCCATGCACCGATCAACGAGACCCTTCATCGCTGACATGCGGCCAAACTTTTCTGCCTCGGCAGCGACGGCGATGCGGATATCTTCCCAGCCGCCAGCGTAGTTCATTTCGTAGAGCGCGTGGCGACCGCCAAACTCGGTGCCGACAGCATCCCAGAGCAGTTTCATGGTCTTGATGCGCTCGACATGGTCAATATCGTGCGAGCCGCGGACGTACTGCTTGAGATAGCCTGCTGTGTCGGGGCTTTGGAGGTCGCCAACAGATGATGGCAGGTAGATCAGACCGCTGGCGACGGTACGCTGGATGATCTCTGTCACGCGGCGGTAACACTCAGGGGCAAAGACGTTGTACGACATGGCGGCCTGACGTTCGGGCAGGACGGCGTCACCGATCCACGGATCCGGGTTGTGGGCCATGGCGTTGGAGAATGACCAGAACATGTGCCGCCAGGCGACCACCTCACCGAGGAGCGCGAGGTTGCCGCGTAGGGCATCTCCACCGGTTGTGTGCAGGGCCTTTGCAAGGAGCCCACTGAGAAAATCAAGCTTGACGGCCAGACGTGTGCAGCCGTGAAACAGGAACCCGCCGAAGAACCCGGAGCCCAGAAAGAAATTCCTGATGCGCTGCGGGTCGCGGTAGATCAGCACATCCTCCCAAGGGATGAGCACTTTATCGAGTACTAGAATCGCATCGTTCTCGTCGAAGCGGGAGGAGAGCGGATAATCAAAGGGAGTGCCGCCTCGCTGGGCCGCGTGCTCGTACGAAGCCCGGCAGATGAGCTTGACACCGGGAGCGTTGATGGGCAGCATGAACGCCAGCGACATATCGAGATCTTCGGTCGCGGTTTTGCCGGTTTGCCCAACAAAGTTGTAGTGGGCAAGGGCTGAAGAGGTAGCAACAACCTTTGCGCCCGAGACGATGATGCCGGCAGCGGTTTCCTTCTGCACGGAGACGTAAACATCCTTGACGTCACCAACTGGCTTATGCCTATCGATCGGCGGGTTGACGATGGAGTGGTTCATAAACGGCACCGTTTCCTGCGCGAGTTTGTACCAGCGGCGGGCGTTGGCGGCGTACGGACCGTAGAAATCTGGATTGGCACCGAGGGTGTTTGTGAACGATGCTTTATAATCGGGCGATCGTCCCATCCAGCCGTAACTGAGGCGTGACCACTGGGTGATCGCGTGCTGAGCGGCTACCAAGTCCTTGCGGGAGCGCTGGATGCGAAAGAAATTGTGCGTGTACCCGCCCGAACCCGTATCGGTTTCGCAGGTGATGCCGGGGTATTTGACAGGGTCGTGCAGCGCATCGTACATGCGTGCAAGTGATCGAGCGGAGTTTCGCAGGGCCGGGTG
>JBBRKQ010000189.1:0-5381 GCA_038231815.1 Phycisphaerales bacterium | reverse complement strand
GCATCGACCCAGCCGAGTTCATCACCCGCTTCGGCTCACGCATCGCCCATGTGCATATGAAAGATGTCGCCGTCAATCGCTCCGCCGCCAAGGGCGGCACCGCCAGCATCCTGGGCGGCCACCTCCCCTTTGGCCACCCCCGCCGCGCGTGGGACTTCCGCTCCGTCGGCCGCGGCGATGTAGACTTTGATGCCATCATCCGATCCCTAAACGCCATTGACTACCGCGGCCCCCTAAGCGTGGAATGGGAAGACCCGGGAATGGACCGCCTCCACGGCGCAGCTGAATCCTGCGAGTACGTAAAGTCCATCGACTTCCTCCCCGCCGCCAGCGCATTCGATGCCGCCTTCGAACGCTAGAGCCCCCGTACCATCGCCATTCCTGGCGATGTCTTTCTGCCTTTCTGCCTTTCTGCCTTTCTGCCTTTCTGCCTTTCTGCCTTCCTGCCTTCCTGCCTTCCCGCCTTCCTGCCTTCCTGCCTTCCCTTCCTCCCCCGCCCAAACTCCCAAATCTCAAAACTTGCCCCCCCTACCCCCCCTCTCCTTTTCTCTCTCCGGCCTCCGCTTGGCCTATCCGCACGACGTCTCCGCGGCCACGCTTCGTGATGTTCTTCCATGGATTTCCTCCCTCGGCTGCCGCGGCGTGCAACTGTCAGCCACCGCCCAGGGCTTAAAGCCGCGTGAGCTTGATCGTTCCGCCCGTCGCGACCTTGCCGCCACCATCCGGCGCGTCGGGCTCATTGTCTCTGGCGTTGATTGTCTGGTCCCGCCAGAACACTTCGCAAGCCCGTTGCATCAGGATCGCGCCGTCGCCGCCGTCGCCGCGGCGTGCGAGTTCGCCAGTGAAATGTCCACCCTGCTGCCCGCCGGCTACAACTCAGCCGCCGTGACCGTGCAGTTGCACAAAGACACTCCGGCCGATGTCTTAGATGCCATGGCCGCACAGGCCGACAGCCACGGCTGCCTCCTGTGCGAACTGAACTGGCCCACCCTGCGCGCCGCACCAACTGCACCAACTGCTTCCGCCGCCAGCAAGGCTACCGGGGGCACGCACACCACCAACCACAGCCAATTCCGTATCGCACTCGACCCCGCCGCGGTGCTCATGGGCGGGCTTGATCCCATCGCCCTAGCAACCCGCGCCGGCAAACTGCTCTCTCACCCACGCCTTTGCGATGTCTCCACCGCCGGACGCATCGCACCCGGCTCGCCCGATGGCAGGCTTGACCTCATGGCCTATGCCATCGCCCTCTCGGTCGCCCAATACACCGGCCCGCTCGTGCTCGATCTTCGCACCGTGCACGACCAGGAAAGCGCAGCCACAACCGCCGCCGCGGCGTGGCTTGCTGGTAATGCACAGCTCAACCAATTTCACTGATTCAATATGTTCAGCACGGAGTTTGCAGATATGAATTATTCAGTATTGTCAATCCTTGTCCTGGCGGCCAGCAGCCTGGTCGCCCCGGCGGCCACGCTCGCCCAGCCGGGCACCGCAACAGCACCAATCGTCGATGCCAACACTAAAAATGACGGTGTTGAGTTACGTGTCGATGCGCTGCTGAGGGCCATGACCCTCGATCAGAAGCTCGATTACATCGGCGGCTACCAAGGCTTCAACATCATGCCCATCGAGCAGTTGAAGCTGCCCGCGATTGTCATGGCCGATGGCCCCGCTGGCGTACGCAACTTTGGCGCAACCACCGCCTATCCCGCCCCCATCGGCCTGGCCGCAACCTGGAATACCGACCTTGCCACCAGCTTCGGCACCGCCATCGGCCGTGATGCCCGCGCCCGCGGCGTGCACATCTGGCTCGCACCCGGCGTCAACCTCACCCGCCAGCCCCAGTGCGGCCGCAACTTTGAGTATCTGGGCGAGGACCCGTGGCTGACCACCCGCATGTCCGTCAACATCATCAAAGCAGTGCAGGCACAGGGCGTCGTCGCCACGATCAAGCACTTTCTCGTCAATGAGCAGGAGCATGACCGCCACAGCGTCAGCTCTGAAGTTGATGCCCGCACACTGCGCGAAATCTATCTTCCCCCGTTTGAAGCCGCCATCAAAGAAGCCGGCGTGTGGGCGCTGATGACCTCGTACAACCGCATCAACGGCGTGCACGCTTCGGAAAATGAACCGCTCATCACCAAGCTGGTCAAAGGCGAATGGGGCTTCCGCGGTGTGGTCATGTCCGACTGGGAATCAGTCTACAGCACCGCCGGCCCCGTCAAGGCCGGTCTTGACCTTGAAATGCCCAACGGCAAGTTCATGAACCGTGACATGATCAAGCCGCTCCTCAAAGACGGCTCCGTCACCGAGGCCATGATTGACGACAAAGTTCGCCGCATCCTGCGCATGGCCGTGTCGATGGGTTTCCTGGATCGCGCCCAGAAAGATAGTGCGATCAAACTTGATGATGCCGCCAACGGCCAAACCGCCCTGCAGATTGCCCGTGAAGGCACCGTGCTGCTGAAGAACCAAAACAATCTCTTGCCGCTGGATGCAAAGAAACACCGCAAGATTCTCGTCCTCGGCCCCAACGCAAGCCCCGCCGTCACCGGCGGCGGCGGCAGTTCATACACCACCCCGTTCCGCTCCGTCAGCGTGGTTGATGCGCTCAAAGACATCGGCGCGGGCTTTGAAGTTGATGCCAGCGTTGCCGGCATGAGCATCGAGGCAGAGGCCCTGCTGTGGACCGGCTACCAGCTCAACGAGAACGACGCCAAAGTCCCGGGTGCGGGTGGCAAGACTGCCGGTCTGAAGGCCGAGTACTTCAAGGGCATCAAGCTCGAAGGTGAACCACTGTTCACACGCTTTGAGCCCGGAGTCAACCAAGTGTGGGATGAACGCGGCCCCGGTAACGGCCTTGGCGCGTACGACTTCTCCGTCCGCTGGACCGGCCTGCTCAAGGTGCCCGCCAGCGGCGAGTACGCACTCGTCTCACGCAGCGATGACGGCATCCGCGTGTTTGTCGATGGCAAGCAGGTCAGCGCGATGTGGCAGAACCAAGGCGCAACCAAGCAGGTTGTGAAAATGCAGCTCTCAGCAGACAAGCCGCACGACCTGAAGGTAGAGTACTACCAGGCCGGCGGCGCCGCCGTCGCCCAGTTCGGCGTGGCCTCGCTCATCGGCCTCGATGAAAAACTGTACCCTTCAGAGAAAATCAAAGCCGCTGATGTCGTCATCGCCTGCATGGGCTTTGACCAGAACACCGAGAGCGAAGGCTTTGACCGTCCCTTCGGCCTGCCGGTGGAGCAGGAAACTCTGCTCAAAAAACTCGTCGCCGCACACCCAAACGTAATTGTTGTACTCAACTCCGGCGCCTCGGTCGATGCATCCGCATGGAGCGACAAAGCGGCAGCGATGCTCATGGGCTGGTACCCCGGCCAGAACGGCAACACCGCACTGGCAGAGATTCTCTTCGGTAAAACCAATCCCAGCGGCAAACTGCCCAGCACCTTTGATCGCACCTTCAGCGACTCATACGCAACGCTGGACTACCCACCCGCCAAAGACGGCCAACTCCACTACGCCGAAGGCGTAATGATGGGCTACCGCCACTACGACAGCAAAAAGATCGAGCCGCTCTTCCCCTTCGGCCACGGTTTGTCATACACCACCTTCGCGTACTCCGACATCAAAGTCACCCCAAGCACCGATGTCGCCACCGCCGCCGTTGTCACCGCGGTCGTGCAAAACACCGGCAAACTCGCCGGTGATGAAGTCGTGCAGCTCTACGTCGGCTACGAAAAACCCGCCGTCCCCCGCCCGCTTCACGAGCTCAAAGGCTTCACCCGCATCAAGCTCCAACCCGGCGAGAAGAAGCCGGTTAGCTTCACCGTCAGCCGTCAGGCACTGGCGTATTACGACATCACCAAGCAGGCCTGGACCACCCAGCCCGGCACGTACCAGTTCCTAGTCGGCAGCTCCTCCCGCCAACTACCGCTGACAACGACCTTTGATTTGAAAAAGTAAACTGCCGAGAAACCACGAATCGGCCCTCATCAATCCTGTGCGCAGTCGGTGATCACCTGCGCCTGAGGCAACCTCGCCGTCAAGGCCTTCATCGCGGAGCGATACCGGTCAGTAGCCCCGACTCGCCGCGGCAGCGGTACCCGGGGTCACAGCAGTACAAATGCCTGCCCACCGCGGACGCGGTGAAGGTGGTCCATACAGCACACCGCTCCAGCCTCAGGTTAAAGCACCAATCCCCTCACACCCGCACCCGCGCCAACCGCAAACTGTTCACCACCACCGACACACTCGAAATCGCCATCGTTGCGCTCGCAAAAACCGGTGAAAGCAGCCAGCCCGTAAACGGAT
This sequence comes from Phycisphaerales bacterium, assembly GCA_038231815.1. Classification (GTDB taxonomy): domain Bacteria; phylum Planctomycetota; class Phycisphaerae; order Phycisphaerales; family UBA1924; genus CAILKP01. The sequence continues at coordinate 1,064 of JBBRKQ010000189.1, read as the reverse complement.
AAAGCACCCCCGCGGCGATCGGTATCCCCATCGCGTTGTACACAAACGCCCAGAACAGGTTCTGCCGAATCGTCCGCATCGTCGCCTTCGACAGCGCGATGGCCTCTGGCACCGCCCGCAAATCACCTCGAATCAGCGTGATGTCCGAGGCCTCAATGGCCACATCCGCTCCCGTACCCATCGCCAAACCAATATCAGCCTGCGCCAGGGCCGGCGCATCGTTTATGCCGTCGCCAACCATGCCCACAACAAGGCCCTGTGCCTGAAGCTTCTTGACATAGCCCGCCTTGTTGCCCGGCAGCACCTCAGCAAACACCAGCTCAGGCGCGATCCCAACCTCGCTGGCCACGGCCGCGGCGGTCTTGGCATTGTCGCCTGTCATCATCGCCACACGCAGCCCCATCCTTTGCATCTGCGCAATGGCCGCCTTGGACTCCGGCTTCACCTTGTCCGCAACGGCAATCAGCCCCGCAGGCCTTCCATCAATCGCGGCGTACATCGCCGTCTTGCCCTCCGCGGCGAGTTCATCCGCAAACCCATCCAGAGCAGATGTATCAATCCCACGATCCGCCAGATGCCCCCGCTTGCCGACCAAAATTGTGCGACTATCTACAGTCGCCTCAATCCCATTGCCCACAACAGCCTGAAAGGCGCTCGGCTCCGCCAGTTCAAGTCCGCGGGCTTTGGCTCCTTCCACAATCGCCGCGGCCAGCGGGTGCTCACTGCGCCGCTCAGCCGATGCGATAAGCCGCACAAGCTCCGCCTCAGAAATACCCGAAAGTGCCCGCACATCCGTGAGCGCCGGCTTGCCCCGCGTGATGGTGCCAGTCTTGTCAAGAACAATCGCCGTAAGTTTGTGGGCAGTCTCCAGCGCCTCACCACCCTTTATGAGAATGCCACGCTCAGCCCCGCGACCAGTGCCGACCATGATCGCCGTAGGCGTGGCCAAACCCAGGGCGCACGGGCACGCGATTATGAGGACAGACACAAACGTGAGCAACGCCATGCTCAGCCGCGTATCGACCGGAGCCACGAAATACCAGACGATGAACGTGACGATTGCG
>JBBRKQ010000188.1:0-5527 GCA_038231815.1 Phycisphaerales bacterium | reverse complement strand
GCCCGCACCCTCCCCTCTCCCAATCACTTCACTTTCTTACCCTTCACAAAGTCTGATTCCTGAGCGGCTGGCTTTGTCCCGGCAACGCCAGGCCTAGCAGCCTCAGGCCTAGTAGCCACAGGCTTAACAGCCGCGGGCTTGACCACGGGCTTCACCGCAGCATTCGAGATTTCAGCCTCCCCCGCACGAATCGTCGCCTCATCGGCCTCATTACTTGAGCCGCTCCCTGTCCCGCCCGCCACACCCGCCGCGGGCGCAGCCACGATCAGTGCCAGCTTCGGCAGCGGCTCAGACCTCGCCGTCAGCCGCACCGGACCAATCGGCTTTACCGGCACCACAGCCGCCGGTGGCTTTGCCCCAGCGCCCGGTGCAGCCTTCTCCGGCGGCTTGCCCGTGCCCGCTCCAGCCGCTGGCCCAACCGGCTTCGCGCCGGTCTCCGGACCAAACCCAAAGTCATCAAATGAGCCTTCCCCAGCCGGCTTGTCTGCCTTCGGCGCAACCGGTGCCGGAGCCCCAGCCCCAGTCGGAACAGTCGTAGCCTTCTTCGGTGCCGCCGGCTGGTTGCTGCTCGCACTGCCTCCCCGATTTTCCACGCCAAGCAGCCCCGCCGCCCGCAGCGGCGGCCACTGTTCCCCCGCCGCCGAGCTCAAGACGCCGGTTGCTAACATCACCCAAGCAAGGGATATGGTCATAAGATTCACCTTTCGCCGCACCAAACCGCATCCACCATCGTCGCTGCTCTCCAAACATCAACCTGCTTAGGCAAAGCAACTAACACCAGAATCGTGGGTCGCGGTGGCAAACTCCAGCCGATGACGATAGCATCATTGTTCCGCAATAAAAAGTAGAGAGTTCTTCTAGGCCAACAAACCATCGATGTTGCCCGTGTGTCCTCTTTAGGTTCTATGATGCCAATTCATGCGACCAATAGACCATGAAGTCTTTTTCAAAGGGAGTCGCCTACGATCAGTAGGTTGACTTCTTGACCAAGCCCTCCGCTTCTACCGATCTCAGGCGGCTTCCCCACTCAATTCTGCCCCGTCAGCCCGGCCCTCATGCGTCCTCTCCACCTCGCAAACTGACCCGCAAAACTTCAGGTAGTTTGCTCACTCACTCCTTGGAATACTCCCGTGAAAGTCGCAGCAATCCTGACCTCCCGCGTGATGGAAGGCGTGTGCAAACTCCCCGGCGTTGCCACCATCGACTGGTGTGATCGCGCCGCCGCGGCCTTTTGCCGCCTTCACCACCCCGCCACCGCGCTCGTTGCCCTAGCAACCCTTGACGCCCGCGGCTTCGTGCTCGATGTTGAAACCGCCGGCGCTGCTGTCTCCACACAAACGGTGCCCAACGCCGCCGACACATTCTTGCAAATCGACCGACTCAGAGAATCGCCCAGCACCCCCCCGCGTGAGCCCGAACCCGCCGATGCAAACCTCGCCGAGCTGCGCCAAAGCCTCAGCAAGGGAGATTGGGTCGGCTGGTCCATCGGCCAGCTTCAGGAAGGCCTCTGGCACGTCGCCTCGGCCGCGCCGCAGGGCCTGCTCGGTGTCGGCAACCCCGGCCCACTGCAGCGCCGCTGGTCGCGATTCAACCCAGTTGATGTCATCGTCTCCGCCACCGCAATCCCCGGCATCAAGCCCGGCCGCTGGCTCATCGTAGAAGTCGCCTCCACAGAGCCTGGCTTCCGTGAAAACAGCCGTGAAATGGCGGCCATGACGGCCTCCCTCCCCATGCTCGCCCATCGTCTTTATGCCGCGTTCGGCAAAGAACCAGTCAACGTCCACGCCTCACTCACGCCCCGTGAAGAGGCAGTACTCTGGCGACTCGTCTCCGGCATGAAGGTGCCCCAAATCGCCGAAGAACTCGACCGTTCAATGTACACCGTCCACGATCACGTCAAAGCGCTTCACCGCAAGCTAAACGCCAAGAGCCGCGGCGAGCTCGTCGCCAAAGCCCTCGGTCACTCCGGTGCCGGCCACGAGTTCCAGACCACAGCAAACGGCATGGGCAAGTAGTCGAAACCGTCTTCTCCGACCCACCCGGCGTTCCTTTGATCTTGGTACTTTTGTCTTTTTTCCTGTTGGCCTCCCGCCTCCAGCTCGCGACTAGGCGATCGCAACTCGCGACTTCTTCCTCCGTCCCTCACTGCCCCAATCGCCGCCGAATCTGCCCCGCCAGACTCGCCGCGAGTTCTGTATCCTCACCCACCGCCACGGTGTACAGCGGCTCAAGTTCGGCCGCCACTTTTTCCGGGTCGCTCGTGCGCGTCGCCAATCGCACGCCGGATGGTGGAATCTGCCACCCCGGCACTTCAATCCGCTCAATTACAACCCGAACCGACATCGCCATCGGCGAGTTGATATCGCGCACATCACGCCCCGACATTTCCCGGCTTTCGCCCAAGCCCTCATTCTCGCTCGCACCTCGCGAAAAGCTCACCACCACAAACCGCGCCCGCCGCTGAATCACATCTACCGCTTCACGCATCGTCGTCGAACGCTGGGTCGTAATCACCCCGGCCCCCGCATCCACCCGCTCCAGCGAAAAGCGATTGTCCCTGAGCACATCCCGGGCAGCGGCAAACGCCGTCTGATACTCCCCCGCCGCAATCTTGGCCGAGGCGCCCGCCACCAAACTCTCCTCGCTCGGCCCCGCTGCGCAACCACCGACCGCGGCCGCAACGCCTCCCGAAATCAAAACCGAAACAAGGTGAACCAAGTTGTGCAGGCGCTTCGCTGGCATGCCGCAGGTTATCAGTGTTTTCGCCTGCCGGTATGCTCGGGCAACTTTTAGCCCGGCGACGCGGCACTTCCTCTCCGGCCACTCGCAGCGGCAACCAACGCAGTGACTGCAAATCTCCGAACAGGGCAAGCACATCAAACGAAAGGCCTCCGTGCCTCGGTGTTATCGCGCTACCTCTGCCGAGGCCATCCTGCTCGGCGCCGTTGATAATTCCGGGAGCCAACGCAAGATCGCAGCAATTGCCAAACAAGCCTTTCTTACAACGAAGGTATGACGGGAAGAGAAGGGAGCTAAAAAGCCGTGAAAACTCACTGGCTGACCCCCTTTTTTTCTTTTTTGCCTGATGCCTTGCTTCGCCTTCCTTCGCACCTTTCGCTACCTTCGCTGTAAAACGCCCTTGAGGCTTTTCGTCATTTGCCCTGCGGTCCCTGACCGACGCCGGCGGTGCAATCTTGCGTTTGACCTAACCTCCCTTGTTTTCTTTTCATCTTGGTAAATTTCTCTTTTCTCCTCTTGGCGTTTCGCCTCCCCCTCACTCCTGCGTACACCCTCCAGTATTCAAGCACTTCCGCGAGATTCAGCAAGCTCCCCCTTGCCGCAACCATTCGGAGGCAATACGCTCTACCATGCTCGCCCGAACAAGTTCCTACCTGTTGCAAGGCATTGACGCTCTCTTCTGCGAGGTCGAGGTCGATTTCGATGAACGCGATGACATGGAAGAGTCACGCACCAACATCGTCGGCCTGCCGGATGCGGCCGTGCGCGAATCGATGGATCGGGTGCGAGCAGCGTTGTTCAACTCTGGCGCGTTTTGGCCCAAGGGCCGCACGCTCATTAACCTCGCCCCGGCCGACAATCGCAAGGAAGGTCCCCTCTACGACCTGCCCATTGCCGTCGCACTGCTGATGATCCAGAACATCATCCCCCAAGCCGGCTCGCCCGTAAAAATTGTCAAGAAGTCAAAGACCGCTTCCGCCCAGCCCGCCCACCGCGGCACGCCCGGCAACACCGACACCCTCGAGGGCTTGCAGGCCGAACTCGATGGCCTCATCGTCGCTGAGCCCGAACCAGTTGAACCTTTGGATGTCCGCCAATACCTCATCGCCGGCGAACTCGCTCTCGATGGCCGAGTCCGCCCTATCAAGGGCGTCATCGCCATGGCCTCGCTGGCCAAACACATGGGCCTAAAAGGGGTGATCGTCCCCAAAGAAAACGCCGCCGAGGCCGCCGTTGTCCCCGGGGTCGAGGCCATCGGCGTCTCCACTCTCATGGAGGTCATCGGCCTGTGCACCGGCCGCATCGCCCCGGAAGTCTGTCCCCCGCTGGACATTGGCTCCGTCCTCACCACCGCATTGGCCGAGATTGACTTTGGTGAGGTCAAAGGTCAGGAAGGTGTCAAACGAGCCATCACCATCGCCGCGGCAGGTGGGCACAACCTGCTCATGCTCGGCCCCGCCGGCACCGGCAAGAGCATGATGGCCAAAGCACTCCCCGGCGTCCTGCCGCCGCTCAGCCCCGAAGAAGCCATTGAAATCACCCGCATCTACTCCGCCGCCGGGGCGCTCCCACCCGGCAAGGGGCTCATCACCGTGCGCCCCGTGCGCACACCGCACCACACCGCCTCCGGCGCCGCCGTGATCGGTGGCGGCAGCGTGCCCAAACCCGGTGAGGTCAGCCTCGCCCACCGCGGCGTGCTGTTTTTAGATGAGCTCCCCGAGTTCCCCCGCGAAGTGCTCGAAACCCTCCGCCAGCCGCTCGAAGACCACGTCGTCACCATCGCCCGCTCGCACTCAGCCGTGCGTTTCCCGGCCAACTTCATGCTCGTCGCCGCCATGAACCCAACGCCCAAGGGTGATGTCCCGCAAAACGAGGTCGGCCGCAAACAGATGGAACGCTACCTGGCCAAACTCTCCGGCCCCCTGATCGACCGTATCGACATCCACGTCGAGGCCCCCGCCGTGCCATGGAAGCAGCTCACCTCAACAACCGCCAACGGCACAACCTCTGCAAAGATGCGTGAAACCGTGCTCCGCGCCCGCGCCCGACAAATCGCCCGCCAAGGTGCCATGACCCCCAACAGCCGCCTCGGCCCCAAAAAGCTCGATGCGCTCGCCCCCATGACCGATGAGGCCCGCGCAACATTGGGCACCGCCATGACCGAGCTCGGCCTCTCCGCCCGCGCGTACGACAAAATCCGCCGCGTCGCCCGAACCATCGCCGACATGGAAGGTGCCGATATCCTGACCATCAACCACATCGGCGAGGCCATCGGCTATCGCCTGCTCGACCGCAAGGTGTAGTAACGCATCGCGTCTCGCTACCGCCAAGAGTTGTCGCACACTGCTTGTGATCAATGCCCGAGCCTCAGCGGCGATGCCACTCCTGTCAAGGGTTATCGCCATCCGCCCCCTGCCCCATCCTTGCCGCTCTGGCCAACCAGCCACCAAGCCCCTCGCACGTCGTTTCGCAGCGATTTTCACACAATCCATGCAATTCAATGAACCAAAGCCCCGCCACGCCCTCTTCACAAGAAGTTGGCACAGGAACGGTTCCGGTGTCTCGCTGTCTCTTGCATCCCGCCTTTCTCGGTCCTTCCCATGAAACTCTCCTCCAAAGCCGCCGCAGCCTCCATCCTTTCACTGCTCGCCTTGGCCGGCCTTGCCGCTTCTTTCGTTCTCGCCTCGGCATCCACCAACCCCGCGGAGCCAATCTCCGATCCCACCCCGCTACCCGTGCTCACAGCCGATGCCCAGGCTGCCAAAGCCGCCGCCGCAGACTTTGCCTT
>JBBRKQ010000187.1:0-5648 GCA_038231815.1 Phycisphaerales bacterium | reverse complement strand
TGGTCTCGAACCGACGCCTTGCTCTTTGCGGTACCAAAACGCTCCCACCCAGAATCCAGATAACCATTGATCGACTGGCATACACCATCCGGGCTCAGTACCCAAGTCGCGCTGCTGACTTCGAGGTCTTCGGCCGCAACCTCGCCTATCTGCGTGAGCAGGGCCGACCCATCGGCATTCATGCCGACCGCGCCGAGTCTGCCACCGCCTCCTTCCGTGCTTGGGCCCGCGATATCAACCGCGATGCCGCCTCCGGCAGCCCAGTGCCTGATGAAACCCTCGCCAGCCGCGGCGACAAAAGTCAGGCCGCCCTTCGCCTCCTGCGCAATGGTCGCGTCAGCTTCTCTCGCCTCATCGACACGCTGACGGTCATTGAAACCAGCCTCACCGGCAACCTGATGAATGCGAACACCGCCGCCGTTCAGCCCGCCGTCAACACCGCCATCCGCGAAGCCGCCGAAACCCGCGACTACATCGCGGCCCTGACAAGCAAGATCAACAGCGCGCTCGCCAATCGCTAAAGTGTTCTCGCTGCCTGCGAATCTGCAGGCGTGAAAGACCGTGCAGATTCAAAGGCAGCGATGCCCAGCATCGCCACCTTTTTCAATGCCTTTCACCCCGCGCTCAACAAATCGGAATTGACCACCACATCACGTTCCCACCGCGTACGCATTGATAAACGCAATAAAATCCGAACCATCAACAATGCCATCGGCCGGCAGATTGCCGCCTCCATCAACAATGTCCGCCAGCAAATCACCGATGCCAAAGGCGTTCAGAAACGCGATGAAGTCCGAGCCATCGACCGTGCCATCCGGCCCCGGGATGCCGCCGCCTTGAACGATGTCCGCCGGTGAAAGTGTGGCGTTCAGCGGCGAGGGCACGATCTTGCGAATCGGCGGGTTCGAAAACTGCACGATGTACAACTCACCGTCATTGTCCTGGCCAAAGCTCGCCAGGTTCGCCAGCCCGCCGCTGGGCGCCAATTGCATGCTGTGGTTCTGAAAATCAGTCGCCACGCCGTTGATGTTGCGGATCGACCAGATCCGGCCCGCCGCGTAATCCGCAAAGAAGTAGCGTCCCCGCCAACCCGGTATCGCCCCGCCGCGATACATGAAGCCGCCGGTGACGGCGAAGCCGGTTGAACCAGTCGGGTACCCCGGCTGCACCGTGTGGGGATACACATAAATCGGGCTCACGCTGCCCGCGGCAGAGAAGTTACCGATATTCGTCGTCGTGACTACCCGTCCCTCAAAGCGAGGCCAGCCGTAGTTGCGACCGGGGCCGCCGTTGCCGGTGACACAGTTGACTTCCTCCCAGTTGGTGGCACCAACATCTGACAGCCACAAATCACCGGTGATGCGGTCAAAGCTCCATCGCCAGGGTTGCCTCAAGCCGATGGCCCAAAGCTCGGGCAAGCCGGTTTGCGTGCCGCCGCTGCCGGTGGGCCAGGTCGTGGGGTTGCCCGCGGGGATGCCGTAGTTTTTGTTGGCATCCAGCGGAAAATCATCGCGGTCAATATCAATTCGCAGCATCTTGCCCAGCAGGCTCGCAGGATTGAGCGAGTTGTTGGTGGTATCACCGGCGCCGCCAGTGCCGATGTACAACAGACCATCGGGCCCAAAGACCATATTGCCGCCGTTGTCGGTCAGGGCTGTTTGCGTCAGGCGCAGAACAATCTGAGCGGAGGCCGGATCAGCCAAGATGTCTTGGCCGGTCTCGACGGTGTTCATGTTGTAACGCGCAACGATGTTGCGGCCGGAGAGCTCGCTGTAAAACACATAAAACTGCCGGTTTATCTGGTAGCTCGAATGAAATGCGATACCCAGCAGGCCACGCTCGCTGCGGATATCAACCAGCGTGGACAGATCCAGCACCGGGCCAACCTGGAGTGTGCCGGATCGAATCACCCGAATGCGCCCGCCCTTTTCTAGTACAAACAAAGTTGAGGATGGATCACCCGGCGCGCAGCCCACCCACAATGGGCTGGCCAGCCCGCTGGGAACAACCGTTTGCAGGTCGCCCAGATCAAGGGTCTGGGCATGCGCTCGCAGTGGGGCAAGCGCTGTAATGGCCAGCGAAGCAGCGAGCACCGAACGGCACAATGACAGCGGTATGAAGTTTTGCATCGGCATCCGTCCACTCCAGAATAAAAAATCAACGACTCACCCAGCATCGCAGCGGTTTCACTCATTAGCGGGTGTAAATGATAGTGATCCCGCTGATGAAAAGAAACCCTACACTTTCCCGTATCGGCGCGAACCACTGGGCGGTGCCCATCAAGCTTTGGCCACGCACCGAAGCGTTCAATCGCTGGTCATCGAAACGTCAGAGCAGTAGCCGGCAGCATCAGCGGTCTTTGCACCTCACACCCCCCGCGTGCGTAGCACTGCGTAAAAAGCCAGAAGCAAAGCCGCCGGTTCACGGCGAAGCCGTGCAAACACACAACATTTACGAACGCACAAGCCCCGATCGGTTTCGATCGGGGCTTGCGGTAGTGAACAGAGTTCCAAATCTCAACTCGCTGGCATCACCCGGCCACAAACGCATTGATGAACGCGATGAAGTCCGAGCCATCAACAATTCCATCCGGCGGCCGAGTGCCGCCACCGTTTACAACATCTGCAAGCAAATCGCCCGCTGCAAACGCATTGATGAACGCGATAAAGTCGTCGCCATCAATAGTGCCATCCGGACCGGGCAAGCCGCCGCCCTGGGCCACATCCGCGATCGACAGCGAGTTGCTGAGGGCCGATGGCACAATCTTGCGAATGCGTGGTGCCGCGAAGTGCACGGTGTACAGCTCGCCATCGTTGTCCTCACCAAAGCTGGTCAGGGACGAGGGGCCGACACCGGCTGTCGTGAAGTGTGCGGTGTGATCTTGGAAATCTGCACGCACGCCGCCAATCAGCCGGAACGACCACAAACGACCGCTCACGAAATCTGCAAAGAAGTAGCGCCCGCGCCACCCCGGAATTGCATTGCCGCGATATACAAAGCCGCCCGTTGTTGAGCTGCCCTGCTGCGATGCAAGGAACCCCGCCGCGGTGTTGTGCGGGTACACGTACACAGGCTGCACGCTGTTGGCCACCGAGTACGTGCCGATGTTGGTGTTGTAGCTTGCCAAGCCCTCCCACCGCCGCCAGCCATAGTTGCGGCCGGGGCCACCGTTGCCGGAAACAAAGTTCACCTCTTCCCACAGATCTTGACCAACATCAGCAATCCACAAATCACCGGTGAGCTTGTCAAAGCTCCAGCGCCACGGGTTGCGAAGGCCAATAGCCCAGATCTCACGCAGCCCGGTTTGTGTGCCGCCAGCACCGGTTGGCCATGTCACCGGGTTGCCTGCCGGAATGCGGTAGTTCTTGTTCGCATCAGCCGGGAAATCATCGCCGTTCACATCAATCCGCAGCATCTTGCCCAGCAAAGTGTTCGGGTTCAGCGCGTTGTTGGGCTGGTCGCCACCGCCACCACCATCACCCGTGCCGATGTACAGCAGCCCATCGGTACCAAAGCGAATGCACCCGCCGTTGTGATTCACCTCTGACTGATCAAACTTCATCACGATCTGCGCTGAGCCCGCAACCGCCGCGGTGCCAGCCGCATTCATCGTGTACCGCGCAAGTACCGAACGCCCGTTGTCATACGTCACGCCCTGACTGACATACGTGCTGCCACGTGGTTCCGTGTAGTACACGTAAAAGTACCGGTTGGTCTGATAGTCCGGGTGAAATGCAAGACCCAGCAAGCCCTGCTCGCTAAAGCCCTGCACCACACCAAACTCGGGGTTTGAACCCGCTGCCAGAACCAGCGTGGTGATGTCCAAAACACTGGCCGTCTGCAGAGTGGTGCTGTCAATCCGACGCACACGCCCCGCGAGCTCCAACACGTACAGCCGCGTGACTGGGTCACCAGGGGCATTGGTCAGAAACAGCGCACTCGAGAGCCCCGTGCTGGCGACGGTCTGCAAATCTCCCAAATCCAGCGACTGAGCATGCACGGTGCTACCGGCGCAGGCCACCAGCCCCGCCGCCGCGGCCGCGGCGATGGAGAATTTGGAGAAACTGGAATAAGAAACTCGGTTCATAAAAACTCTCCTCAGGTGTGAGCGATCCGGTCCGAACAATACCGCTCGCCGGTTGCATGAACCGAGGGACAGCGGTATAAATCGGGGCTGCGGGCGTGTGAAACGATACGGCTGGGCGGGCAACAAGTGCGGGCGTTTTGTAATTTCGCAGTTATTGTGACTAGGCGCACCACTGTTCAATGCGACATGACGAACTTGTCGTACAGCTTCGGGCAGTCACCTCCAGCCGCTTCCCTACCACAGCCCAACCAGCGGTGTGAAAAGGGAGTCCACCTGCTTGCTACTGACCACCCCGGGTGGGCGGCCGACAAAAATTTTGCTCCGATCTAACCATTCCGTGCGCCTCAAAAGAAATTTCGCGTTTGAACAATGGCGTCCTTGCTTATTCCCGTCGCACTCGGAGCTTTTCCCATGCCTGCCCAGATCAGCACAACACCCCACACTGCCCCGTCTCCCTGCACCAGCAATCGGCTTTTCACCGCCGCCCGTGTGCTGGCTACCGGGCTCTTCCTGCTGCTGGGCTGCGCCACTACCGCACCTGCGATGGCACAGTGCACCGAAGGCTGGGCCACCATCGCCAATGATTCACCCGGCCCCGGCACCGTTCGCGCCTCCATCGCCCTGCCCAATGGTGACATTATCTTCGGCGGCAACTTTCAAACCGCGGGCGGCATCGCCGCCAGCAACATCGTTCGCTACAACCCTTCATCCGGTCGCTGGTCACAACTCGGCGGCGGCACCAACGGCATCGTGTACTCTCTGGCCGTGCTGCCCGGCGGAGACATCGTCGCCGGCGGGTTCTTCTCCGCGGCAGGCGGCGTTACGGCAAACTTTCTGGCACGCTGCAACCCGGCTACCGGCACGTGGTCAAGTCTCGGTGGCGGGCTCAATGGTCAGGTCAATGCGCTGGCCGTGCTGCCGAGTGGTGACCTGGTGGTGGGCGGCGCCTTCACCCGTCTGAGCATCCAGCCCGGGCTGCCGACCACCATCGTTTCTCGCGTAGCACGACTGAACTCAACGACGCAGGAGTACTCGGCGCTGGTGACCCCCGGTTTGCTCAACAGCCAAGTCAACGCCTTGTTGCTCATGCCAAGCGGCGAGGTGATCGTGGGCGGCAACTTCACTCCCAATGGCACAACCGTGTTCGTAAATGGCATGGCCCGCTACAACACCGTGAGTGGCGCGCTCGGCGGCATTGGCATTGGCCCGGGCGGGTCGGTCAACGCTTTGACGCTCCTCTCGGGTGGCGATGTCATTGCTGGTGGCAACTTTCCAGTCGGCGGTGGTTGGGGTATCTCGCGGTGCAATCTATCCAGTAACACCTTTACCTCGCTCGGCAGCGGCGTAGAGGGACCCGGTCCTCGAGTTGTTTACTCTCTTGCCCTTACCAGCACCGGAGACCTCTTAGCCGGTGGTAATTTTACAACCGCCGGCAGCGTGGCGCGGAACCGCATCGCCCGCTACAACTTCACCACCAACGCATGGTCCAGCGTGGGGCCTTCCGCCAGTGGCTCCACCCCCGGCATCAACGGCACCGTCTATTCACTCGCTGCCGAACCCA
>JBBRKQ010000186.1:0-5864 GCA_038231815.1 Phycisphaerales bacterium | reverse complement strand
TACCTGGACGGGGTAATGTTTGACATGACCGAGCGCAAGGCCGCCGAGACATCGCTTATAGAGGCGCGGGCCGCGGCCGATGAGGCCAGCCGCAGCAAGAGCGAGTTCCTGGCGAACATGAGCCACGAGATCCGCACGCCGCTGACGGCGATTCTGGGCTACGCGGATCTGCTGGCGACCGATGCTGAGGCGCAGGGGTCTGTCGAGAGCCGAAGTGAGATTGTCGGGACGATTCGCCACGCCGGTGAGCACTTGCTGACGGTGGTCAATGACATCCTGGATATCTCGAAGATTGAAGCGGGCAAGATGGTTGTTGAATCTGTCGAGACGAACTTAGGAGAGCTGGTGCACGGTGTTGAATCACTGCTGGCGGCCCGCGCCACTGAGAAGGGGCTGAAGCTGGAGCTTTGCCTGGGCACGCCTGTGCCCGGCATTGTGCGCACAGATCCGACTCGGGTTCGGCAGGTGCTGATGAACCTGGTCGGAAACGCGATCAAGTTTACAGATAAGGGTTCGGTGCGGATCAGCATCGGCGGGCGGGAGTGCGGGCAGGAGTACGAGTTGCAGATGACGGTGACTGATACAGGCCAGGGGTTAAGCGAGTCGCAAGCGGCAAGGCTGTTTGCAGCCTTCGTGCAGGCCGACACCACGGTGACAAGACGCCACGGCGGCACGGGGCTTGGGCTGGTTATCTGCCAGCGGTTGGCGCGGATGATGGGCGGCGATGTGACGCTGACGCGGAGCGCGCCCGGAGAGGGCAGCGAGTTCACCGCGACGTTTGCCGTTGGCCGGGTAACTGGGGCGGCGATGCTGACTGATCTTCGCCAGCACTCCGCGGAGGGTTCGCCGGTGGCCAGCAGCGGAGCGGGGGTGCTGCGGGGGAGGATTCTGCTGGCCGAGGACGGCGTGGATAATCAGAGGCTGATTAAGTTGTATTTGAGCAAGGCTGGCGCGCAGATTGACATCGCCGAGAATGGTCGGATCGCGCTGGAGTTGATTGATGCCGCCGCGAATGCTGGCTGGGCCTATGACCTGCTGCTGACCGACATGCAGATGCCCGAGATTGATGGGTACACGCTGGCAACGACGCTGCGCGAGCGCGGCTCGAAACTGGCCATTGTGGCGCTGACAGCGCACGCGATGGCGGCAGACCGGAACAAGTGCATCGAGGCCGGGTGTGATGACTATGCCAGCAAGCCGATTGATCGAAAAGCACTGGTTGCAAGCTGCGCTGCGTGGTTGGGCCGGCGCGGCGGGGTGGCCAGCGGCGGCAAGAACGGTGTGGTGACGGGACAAACGGCCGGATAACCGCGATGCCGCGGGTTGTGGTGTTTTACGGCGGGCAAGGGTGAGGGTTGGCCGGCAGGAAAAGAGCGAATTGGATAGGGGCAGGGTGTGGTAGGTGGGTGTGGCGGGTTGGAGGGGTATACTTCAGGCAGACGCGGGCGTAGCTCAGTGGTAGAGCGTCAGCCTTCCAAGCTGAACGTCGAGAGTTCGAATCTCTTCGCCCGCTTTCGTAGAATCGCCGTAAAGGGCCGATCCAAGGGGTGTTAAGGCCGATCGTGTGCCGATCTCCCACCCCGACCCATTGCAACACATCGCACTGAATAGTTGAGGCTTCGCCTTCTGGATGGTGGCATGTTCTGTGGTAACCCGGGCCGTCCGCAGCTGTGGGTCTCAAGCTTTGGTGATGGACCAACTGAGCGGGCCGTTTCGGTCTCTGCGCGATTTGATGAGCTTGTCCGGATGTGGTGGAGTGCGGTTGGGTGGTCGTTCGATTGGCATGGCCTCACTGCAGCGGAGCCGGTTGGGGCGGCATGCCCGCTTGGGTGCGCAGGGGCCGGCGGGGTTAATCGTTCGGGGGCCGTCGCGCACTGCCGCGGGGTGTGCGTTTGAGTGTGTGTTTGCAGCGTTCGGCGAGGGCATGCCGATCAACGTTGCGAAGGCGATGGGGGCTATTCTGGCTGGCAAAAGTCCGAGCCTTCGCTTGATGAACGGGGTTTTCATGATCGCTCGAACGCCCGGGCTGGTGGCCCACGTGACGGAGGAGCAGATCAGGGAACGACCGATGCGGCTGATTGACCCGGTCAACAGCGCGTATGACGGTGCAACGTTTGATGGGCCAAGTGGCCGCGGAGAAGGACCGGTAGGGCCGGAAAGGTAAGGTTGACTTGTATGGCGTATACGACAGCACAGATTGGGCAGTTGTTTCCGAACATCATGGAAATCAAGGATGTAACGCTGCGCGACAAGGTTGCGGCGGTGTGGAACGAGGCGCTGTGCCTTGGGTGCGGTGGCCGGGGCTGGACGTTTGATGAGATCCGAGCGATCCCCTTTACGCTGCTTGCGGGCAAGATTGATCTGCGGTTTGTGGAGCACATCAACTCGTGCTGCAAGCAGTGCATCGCCATTTCGGCGGTGCTGGGAGAGGTGTTTGGCACCCGTGTGCCGGTGCACATTGACTATCTCATCGCCGGGAGCCTGCTGGCGGACGTGGGCAAGATGCTGGAGTTTGACAAAAACGCTGCGGGCGGGGTGATAAAAGGCCACTACGGCGACTTGCTGCGGCACCCGTTTAGTGGTGTGGCGTTGTGCTTCAAGCACGGCATACCGGCGGAGGTAATGCACATCGTGGCCACGCACAGCCACGAGGGCGACAAGGTGGAGCGGACGATTGAAAGCTGGATCTTTCATCACGCAGATTTTATTGACTTTGATATTGCCAAGGTGCTTGGCAAGCAGGCCGCGGCCAAGGAAGCGAAGGATGCAAAGGAGCCACGGGATGCCAAGATTCTAAAGGACACCGGGGAGTACAGGGCTTGAAGACGATGATCGAGCGGCCTCGAACGAAAGCTCTTGCAATGGCGGAGAGGACCTCGCTTCGCGTTGCCAATTTGTCGGCTGGCTTGCTGGGATATTACGGAACGGAGATGTGCGTATGGGCCTGACACTCATCGAGAAAATTGCGACGCGGCACGCCAGCGGTCTTGGGCCGGGTGGTGCGGCGCGGTCTGGCGATTTTCTGACAATCCGGCCCCACCACGTGATGACGCACGACAACACCGCGGCGGTGATACCGAAGTTCAAAGAGATCTTCAAACTCGCCGGTAAGACGCCGCGGATTTATGACCATCGGCAGCCGGTGTTTGCCATTGACCATGACATACAGAATCTGTCCTCAGAAAACGTGGGCAAATATGCGAAAATCGAGGCCTTCGCTGCGGAGCACGCGGTGGATTTTTACCCGGCCCGTACCGGCATCAGCCATCAGGTAATGGTGGAGCAGGGGTACGTGATACCGGGCTCAATGGTGGTGGGCAGCGATAGCCACTCTAACTTGTACGGCGCGCTGTGCTGCCTGGGTACCCCGGTTGTCCGCACAGATGCGGCCTGCTTGTGGGCCACTGGTGCGACGTGGTGGCAGGTGCCAAAGGTGGCCAAGGTGGTGCTGAAGGGCTCGCTCCGCCCCGGTGTGGTGGGTAAGGACGTTATTGTGGCGTTGTGCGGGCTATTTGATGCGGATCAGGTGCTGAACCACGCGGTTGAGTTTTGCGGCGATGGTGTTGCGGGCCTCTCTATTGACCAGCGGATGAGCATTGCCAATATGTCAACGGAGTGGGGGGCGCTTGCGGGTGTGTTCCCGCTGGATGAGGCGCTGCGGGATTTTCTGCTAGCGCGTGCCGCGTACTTTGCGGCGGATCACCATCCAAATTTGCGGCGGCCGGGAGTTCGGCGTGCTGGCTCGCTGGCGGGTTACACGTGGGAGGAGGTTGAACGCTGGTGGGTGATGCGCGGGCAGAACGCGGCAGATACCGATGCGCAGTACGCGGCGGAGTTGGAGCTTGATTTAGCGACGATTGTGCCCCACGTTGCGGGGCCAAACGATGTGAAGACGATTGTTTCGCTGCCGGAGATTGAGGCCAAGCGTGTGGCGGTGCAGAAGGCGTGGCTGATGTCGTGTGTGAATGGACGGCTGGAGGATTTGGCGGTGGCTGCTGAAGTGGTGCGGGGCAAGCGGGTGGCGGGCGGGGTTGAGTTTTACGTGGCCGCGGCGAGCGCCGCGGTGCAGGCCGAGGCGGAGCAGCTTGGGTATTGGAAAACGCTGATGGATGCCGGGGCGATTGAACTGCCCCCGGGGTGTGGGACGTGTATCGGACTGGGCAGGGGGACGATTCAAGCGGGTGAGGTGGGCATTAGCGCGACGAATAGAAACTTTGAGGGGCGGATGGGCGACAAGAACGGGCTGGTGTACTTGGGTTCACCGGCGGTGGTTGCGGCCAGCGCGGTGGCGGGGTACATCTGCTCACCTACCAAGTTTGATGCGGCTGTAGCGAAGTTCTCGATTTGCGTGCCAGCAAACGGTGTTGCGGCTGGGGCAGGCGGCACACCGGTCGACGTAATCGAGGGATTCCCGGCACAGGTGCGGGGCCGGGCGTGGTTCTTGTCGCGGGATAACTTAAATACCGACGGGATCTATGCCGGCAAGCACACCTACAACGATGCGATGACGGCCCAGCAGCAGGCGGAAGTGGTGTTTGAGAATTACGATGCGGAGCTGCGTGGCAGGGCGCAGGCAGGGGATGTGATCATCGGCGGGCTCAACTTTGGAACGGGCTCAAGTCGCGAGCAGGCGGCGACGGCGCTCAAGCACTTCGGCTTTGCGTGCGTAATTGCCGCTTCGTTCAGCGAGACGTACAAACGAAACGCGTTTAACAACGGGTTTGTCGTGTTTGAGTGTCCGGAGCTTGTGGCGCACCTTCGCGGCGAGCGGACGGGAGCGGTGCGGGCAAAGTCGGACCTGGTTGGTGAGATTGAGATTGATTTTACTACTGGTGCGCTGAGGCTGACCACCGCTGCTGGGTCGTGGGAGTTTGGCTTTCGGTCACTCAGCGCGGTGGCCCAGAAATTGGTAGTTGCTGGCGGAGCCGAGGCGGTGGCGGCACAAAGCCTGATAGGTCATTAGGTCATTGATGAACATGGGGCGAGTGGGGCGGTCAGCAGATTTTCAGCGGCAATATTGGAGTACGAATATGGCAAAGTATCAGATCGCGTGGATGCCCGGTGACGGGATTGGCAACGACGTCATGGAAGCGGCGAGGATTGTACTAGACAGCATGAAGTTTGATGCCACGTATGTACCGTGCGATATTGGCTGGGAGTTCTGGTGCAAGGAGGGCGATGCGCTGCCGGAGCGCACGATGAAGGCGCTTGCGGGCACTACGTGCGCGCTGTTCGGTGCGATTACCTCAAAGCCGCAGGATGAGGCCAAGGAGGAGTTGATGCCCGAACTCAAGGGCAAGGGGCTGGTGTACTTTTCACCGATTGTTAAGCTGCGGCAGATGTTTGATTTGCACACCAACATGCGTCCGTGCAAGAGCTATCCGGGGAACCCGCTGAGCTATCGCGGCACGCACCTGGCCAACCCGCCGGTGGATGGAAAGATTTCGGATGTGGCGATTGACCAAGTAATTTTCCGAGAGAATACGGAAGGAATGTACGGCGGTGTTGAGTTTTTTCCGCTGCCGGAGGCGGTGTACAGCGCGCTGTGCGCGAACCCCAAGATGAAGCCGTGGAAGGGCAAGGGGCTTGAGAATGTGGCGCTATCGACGCGGATCATGAGCAGGCAGGGGTGCCTGAGCATCTGCAAGAACGCGTTTGCATTCGCGGCTAAAACGGGCCGCAAACGTGTGACGCTGATTGAGAAGCCCAACGTGCTGCGCGAGACGGGCGGGCTGATGACGCGGTGCTTTAGAGAGGTTGCCAAGTCGTATCCGAACATCTGGGCCGATGAGGCGAACATTGATGCGATTTGCATGTGGATGTTCAAGAACCCGCAGGACTACTCGGTGCTGGTGGCCGAGAAC
>JBBRKQ010000185.1:0-6113 GCA_038231815.1 Phycisphaerales bacterium | reverse complement strand
GGCAAAGCGCATGAGGACTATGTCAAGCCTGACTTGTTTTTCCGCCGCACGTATCTGACCAAAAGCCTGCTTGACCTCTCATCGCAAGTGGTGCGCCGGTTGTCAGGGATCAAAGTTGAGACCTCGGCCGTGTTTAACATGGCCACCCAGTTTGGTGGCGGCAAGACGCACTCGCTATTGGCGCTGTATCACCTTGCGAACCACGGGCCGGTTGCGAAGCAGTGGAAGGGGATTGATGAAATTCTGACTAAGGCGCAGATCACCGAGATACCCAAAGCAAAGGTTGCGGTGTTTGTGGGCACCGAGTTTGATACCATCGATGGTCGCGGCGGTGAGGGCGAACCGACCCGGAGGACACCATGGGGTGAAATCGCGTGGCAACTGGGGGGGGCCAAGGCATTTGACGTGGTGGCGAAGCATGACGCTGAAGGGGTGGCGCCCGGTGGTGACGTGATCACCAAGATGCTTGATGCCGCCTGCGGCCCGAACGGGGCCGCGCTGATTCTCATGGATGAACTGATGAACTACATCGGCCGTGCCCGCAAGTCCGGCATGGGGATGCAGATGCTGTCTTTCATGCAGAACCTGACCGGAGTAGCCGCGGCTGCGGACCACATTGTGCTGTGCGTCTCGATCCCGTCATCGAGCGATTCTGAGCTGCCCGATCCGATTGATCGCTCGGAATATGAGGCGTTTAAGAAGATGCTTGACCGGGTTGGCAAGGCCATCAGCATGTCTACCGAGGGTGAGGTGACGGAGATCATCCGTCGTCGCCTGTTTGACTGGGAAGGCCTAAACGAGGATGCCCGGCGCACTGTGGCGGCGTATGCGGAGTGGGCCAGCGAGAACGCGGGATCATTGGCGAACATGAACGGCGACAATGTGGCCGAATTGTTCCGCAAGTCATACCCGTTTCACCCGTCGGTGATATCAGTCTTTGAGCGGAAATGGCAAAGCCTGGCGCGGTTTCAGCGCACCCGCGGCGTGCTGCGCCTGCTGGCTCTTTGGGTGAGCCGGGTGTATACCGACGGCTTTCAGAAGGGCCTGAACGAACCTTTGATTGAGCTGGGCTCCGCCCCGCTGCACGACTCGCTGTTCTGCGATGCGATGTTCGAGCAGTTGGGTGAGGACAGGCTGAAGATACCGGTGAATACTGACATCGCCGGCAAGACCAACTCGCACGCCAAGTGCCTGGATGATGAAGCCGAGCCGGAGATGAAAAAGGCCCGAATCCACCAGAAGGTGGCAACGGTGATCTTCTTTGAGTCTAACGGTGGTCAGAGCCAGACCAAGGCAGAGGCAACCGTGCCGGAGATTAAAACCGCGCTCGGCGGCCCGGACTTCAACATCGCACAAGTTGACACAGCCCTTGAGCAACTGACCTCAACTTGCTACTACCTGATGTGGGAGCGCAATCGGTACCGCTTTGGACTCAAGCCCAACCTCAACCAGATGCTGGTGCAGTGCCGCGGCGACGTTAAGGTCAAAGACATCGATGCACGCATCCGCCAAGAGACTGAGCATTTGTTCAAGGGCGGCGCCAAGGGGCTGGACCGCAAGTACCAGCCTCGGCTGAGCAACGACTTGCCGGACCGCCCACAGCTGACACTGGTGATTTTGGGCATGGACACACCTGCGAGTGACGCGGCAACCACAACCCTGATCGGCGAGTTCATCCGCAATTCAGGAACATCGGGCCGTACATTTAAGTCAGGACTGATCTTCTGCGCCCCCAGTGCATCGACCGTGCTAGTTGAGGCCGCCCGTGACCTGCTGGCATGGGAGGCAATTGACGACGATGCTGACGCAAAGCAGCGGCTTGAGGATCAAACCAAGACACTGGCGGTCAAGCTGCTCCGGGCCAGCCGCGACCTGCAAGAAGCCTTGTTCCGCAGCTACAACCATGTGTTTCTGCTCGGCAAAGAGAACACGCTTAAGCTGCACAATCTGGGCACGATCAATTCAAGCTCCGTGACCGGCGGCTGCATCGCCGACTTGATCATGCAGGAACTCAAAAAGTTTGAAGAGGTTGTCGAGAGCGTCGGCACCAGCAAACTGGTGCGATATTGGCCGCCAGCGTTGAATGAATGGGCGACTAAGGCCGTGCGCGATGTTTTCTTTGCCTCTGCCGAGTTGCCGCGGCTTTCTAACCCGGACTCGATCAAACGAACCATCTCCGACGGCGTAACTAAGGGCGATTTTGGATATGCCCGGCGCGAAGCGGGTGGCACGCTGACCGTCCTGCGCCGCCCCGGCATGAGCCTTGCCGAGGACGCCGTGGAGCTCAGTGATGATGTGTACATTCTCAAAGCCGTGGATGCCCAGAAGCTTATTGAGCCGCCCCACGTGGCAAAGCTGACCATCGACCCCGCCCGGGGCCATGTGCTGCCGGGTGCTTCCATCGGCTTTACCGTGTCGGGAATTGACCAGTACAACCAGCCCATCGCGGTGGCCAGTTGCACGTGGACAGCACCAACCGGCGGCGGCAATATTGACCAGGCGGGCAAGTTCACTGCCGGCGCCGAGATTGGCTTGTTCCCCATCAGGGTCAGCAGCGGCGAGGCTGATGCACAGATCATGGTGTACGTGGCGGCCAAGGCCAGTGCGGCCGCCGCCGCGGCAGCCGCCGCGGCGGCAGATGGCAAGCCAAAGGGGCCGACAAAAATCCGCTGGAGCGGCACGGTGCCGGCCCAGAAGTGGATGAACTTCTACTCCAAAGTGCTGATTCGCAGTGCTCAGAACCCTGGGTTGGAAATTACAGTGTCGTTTGTTGTGCCGGGCGATCCGGAAAGCTCAAAGACCAAGGCTGACGAAATGCGGTCGGCGCTGAAGGAGCTTGGGCTGGATGATGCGGTGTCATCGGATTAGGGCGGAGTGGCGGGAGCTGCTGGCGCGAAGGATCAGATATGGACAACTCGGGAGCCAAGATGTTCACGCCGGGCCAGGCTCTGAGCTTGCTTGGCCGGGAGTGCGCGACGTTGATTGGGTGCGACCCGGCCCGGTTTGCACCGGCGGCGGCATGGTTGCGCGGATTGAGGGTGGCCAAATCAGGCAATGCGCCGGAAATCGGCGAGGTATTTCTCCGAGTATTGGAAGCATGGAGCACCCTGCAATTTCAGTATCGAGGTGAGGATGATGACTTTGCAGGGCTGGATGATGCGGGTGCCGAGCGGGTGGTGCTGGTGGGGGCGCTGGTGTTTGACCCACGCTTTAATGGCGAAGCCGCAGGCTTGGCTGGCATGCCATGGGAGTTGGAGATGCGCCCGTTCATGGGCCGCAGGGCCGCCGAAGCGGAGCTGACCCCAACGACCGGGGAGCCTTTGGCAAAGGTTGCCCTGCGTTACGCGCTTGAACTGGTTCGAACCACCGCTGCGACCCGCGGCGGGTATGAGACGGTCACCCCGCTGGCCTTGGCCACCGAAACCTTGGGCGCGGCGATGACCAGGACTGAGGGAGTTTGGAGGCGGATAGCGGAGTTGCAGCATGCTGAGAAAAAACTGGGCGGACCGCCGGCCTGCGTAGATTGGAACGCCACCGTCCCCGAGTGCGATGACCACGGCCAACGGTTGAAGTTGGTGGACCAGCGACAGAGGAACATGGTGGAAGTTGGCGGCAGCACCGCCGCGTGTTGGGGCAAGAAGCGGGATGAGCTGGTCTTTGCTATTCGTGACTGGCTGAAGAAGTTGGCGGCGGCGCGGGATGCCATGGCCGATATCCGTGACCTGTTCGACGAGCCGAGTGATTCCGCTCAAGCGGATGAAACGCGGTGGACCGACGCGGCACGGGCTGAACTGGAGGCGCTTGGCCGCAGCCTCGGCAACGGTTCGAAACATGAACTGCCGCCAATACAGGCGACCCTCGTGCTGGCCATGCAACAGGCGATGATGCCGCTGGAAAAGCGGGTGGAAGAGTTGAAGGCAAAACGAGCGCAGGAGCAACAGATGGCAGCCCGAACCCCCCTACCGCCCACACCAGCCACACCAAGCACCCCAATTGCACCATTTGCCCCGACGACCGCCGCGGTCGCCCAAGGGGGTGAGGAACGGCCGCAGGATCAATCGTCCAACTCGCTTGTGGGCGTTTTACAACGAGCATCGGCCGAGCTGCATGACATTATCGAGGACACGATACAGGTTACTGGTGAAATTAACTTGATTACCAAAAAGGATTGGGTTGGTCCGAAGCGGGCACACCGACAGTTGATTGAGAGGGCTGGGGCATCGATTGGGAAGTGGGCAGCAACTTACGCACCCCAACTTCACGGCAATATCCACTTGGCAGCGGGTCCAGTACAGTCAATAACGATGGAGAAGCTCATAGCGATCGTCGAATCGATGCAGAACATCGACGCCGATTTACTCGTGCCTGCGGTTCGCAAGCTTGCAAAAGAGTTTTGGCAACACAGCGATCGCCTCTGCAAAATCGCCAGCAACCCACCGCCACCAAGGGGTGCGATTCCAGATTCTAACCCCGCCATCAAGCAGATTTCAACGCCAGCACACGAACGATCCGGTGAGCGCTTTCTGCCCGAGGTTCAGCCTGCCACTGCGGGAACTGAAAATGGCACACCGAGGACCAATTTAAACAGCGGTACACCCCCGTCCGCCCCGGCTCTTGCCCCAGTACTTCCTACGGCTCGCATGCTCAAGGCGGCCGGTAACGTAGCGAAGACGGTTTTCCAAGAAATTCGAAGAGCAGCTGGTTTGAATGACGGATTGAAGGGTCCAGCCGCGGGAAACCGACGATATTCACCCGCCGAGGTTGATTCGCTGATTCAAGCTGTGCTTAACGGGCGATATGACCGGGCCGACGCGATCGCCGCGAGTTGGCGGCAATGGGCCACTAATGGGCCGCCAGAGCAGAACAAGCCGCTAAAGGGCCGCCAGCCGTGATGTAAAGTGACAACCAAGCGATGCATGCCAAACTGTGGGCATGATCTCTAATTACATCCGATTGGACGAGCTGGCGCGAACGACGCGCCTCCCGGCCGCCTGGCTGAAGCGTGAAGCTGATGCTGGTCGCCTTCCGGTTATTCGCGCTGGCAAAATGCGGTTGTTCGACGTGAGCCTCGTGCTGAGGGCGCTCGCTGAGCGTCAGCAGCCGGAGGGCAAACGTGCCAAGTAATCCCACCGAACACCCGCAGGTTGGCCCATCGACCACCGCCCTTCTGATTGACGCCAAGAAGGCACGCGTTCTGCTTTGCCTTGGCAAGACCCGTCTGTGGGTTCTGACGAACTGCAACGCGATCCCATCCTACAAGATCGGCGGGTCGGTCCGTTACTCCCCGGCAGAACTAAAGGCTTGGATCGCCTGCGGCTGCCCCACCGAGGGTGGCGCGGCTGTCCGTGTGCGAAAGGCAACAATCTCATGAATTCTCCTATTGAAATCGCCCGCGACCTGCTTTCCCGTGGTTTGTCGCCTTTGCCGGTACCGCACAAGACCAAGAAGGCAATCATCTCCGGTTGGCCGGACTTGCGTTTGACCGACGCCGACCTGCCACAGTATTTCAGTCACCTTCAGTCAAACATCGGCGTGCTTCTTGGGGAGGCCTCCAACCTCATTGTTGATGTCGATCTGGACCATCCCCGCGCCGTGGAACTGGCATCCACGTACCTGCCCGCGACTGGAATGATCTGGGGTCGTCCTGGCAAGCCCCGTTCACACTGGCTGTACCAACTGAGCGCTCCAGCGAAAACCAAAAAGTGGAGCAGCAAGGTAGCCGGATCAATCGTTGAATTGCGATCAACGGGTTGTCAGACTGTTGCCCCTGGGTCAACGCATCCGAGCGGCGAAGCCATCCGCTGGGACGATGATGGTGCGCCGGCAGCAGTGACCCCAGACTCGCTGATCACGGCCATCCAATCCTTGGCTGATGCAGTAATCGCCGAACTTGGCGAAGCCTCGCGCACCACCGGTAAGGCCCCGAAAACGCAGCCGGTGGTGGTCGGCGAATCCACCAAGTATGGCAAGGAAGCGCTGCGCCAAGAAGCCGGTGCCGTGGCCGCCGCTCCAGAGGGTGCCCGAAACGACACGTTGAACTCTGCGGCGTTCAGCATCGGCACGCTGGTCGGCGGTGGCGAGCTTGACCCTGACGAAGCCGAAGCCACCCTGCT
>JBBRKQ010000184.1:0-6156 GCA_038231815.1 Phycisphaerales bacterium | reverse complement strand
TCGCCGCTTGATGCGCTCGACAAACGGCGGGATGATTTAGCGATGTGTGTGCAGCGGGCGCTTGCCGCGGCGGGGCTTGGCCTGGGTGATGTCGGCTGCATCGCGATATCGGTAGGGCCGGGCGGGTTTACATCGATACGTTCTGCGATTGCCATGGGGGCGATGCTGGCCGAAACGCTTGGGGTGATGGGGGCGGTGATGGGGGGGAGCGGGGTTTTGTGCCGCGGGGTGCCGTCGGTACTCTCGGCCTGGTTTGGGCTGCGAGAGTTGTTTGGGGCGGGGCCGGTGGGTGTGGCGCTGGCGGTGAAGGCGGAGACGGTGTTTGGGGCGCGGTTTGGTGCGCACGATTTAGTTGGTGCGCAAGATTTGGACGGGGCGGTGTACGGGCAGGCAATGGCCGGAGCGATTGTGGCGGGCGTGGATGCGGATGCGTGGATGGCGGACTTGGCCGGTGGTGTGCTGGCGGCGGATGAGCACTTGCCGGAGGCGTTTGCCGCGGCGGCGGTGCGGGCGGGGGTGCGTGTGGTTGCGCCAAGGCTGGATGGGGCGAGTTGCTTGGCGGCGGCGGCGGTGTGCCCCTCGGTTGGTGCGGAGGCGGTGGCGGCGATTTATGGACGGGAGCCGGAGGCGGTGACGATTTGGAGGAGGCGGGCGGCGGAGGGAAAGCGTTGAAGGCGCGTGCGGCAGGGGTTGAGAGGAATTTGGATTATGGGGCTGTGCTGTTGAAGCGGTTGCTGGCGGCGGCGGTGTTGTGCGTGGCGTGACGGGGCGTTGTGGAATTGAAGGTGAGCGAGCCCGCGGGCGGGGTGCAGCACGGCGTGGGGTGAGTGAATGTGCGTGACGGGGTGATGAGGCGTTTGCTTGTCGGACGTTGATTTGGGGCTGTTTGTGGGGTGTGGCGGTCAGTGAGACCGGTGGCGACGGTTCGTCGGCGTGATAACGAGCGGGGGTCTGACTCTGCGAGTTGAAATGTGAATGTGCGCAAACTGTGCGTCGATCTCCGAAGGCGTAAGCATGGCAAGGAACGCCAAGCAGCTGTACCAGGAGACACGGACATGTCGCATGATGGATTTACTTCTCAACCGTCTGAGCATTTGGCAATGGGTCCTGCAAGCGAGGGCGCTTCGGCCAGCGAGTTGCCGACAAAACGGG
This sequence comes from Phycisphaerales bacterium, assembly GCA_038231815.1. GTDB lineage: Bacteria > Planctomycetota > Phycisphaerae > Phycisphaerales > UBA1924 > CAILKP01. The sequence goes on along the minus strand of JBBRKQ010000184.1, from coordinate 5,004 downwards.
CTGACTGGTCCGAGAAAAAGATGTTCACCACGGGAGAGGCATCGACAATCTGCAAGGTGTCTCAGCAGACGATCATCCGCTGCTTTGATGCGGGGCGGCTGGGGGGATTCCGGGTACCGGGCAGCAAGTTCCGGCGGATTCCGCGGGCGGAGCTGGTCAAGTTCATGAAAAGCAACGAGATACCGATCGATGTGCTGGAGGGTTCGTGCAAGCGGATCTTGGTAGTTGATGATGACCCGGCGATTCTGGAGCTTTTCGTTGATGTGCTGAAGCGCGACCGGCGGTTTGATATCAAGACCGCATCAAACGGGTACGACGCGGGCATGCTGACTGAGTCGTTCAAGCCGCACGTGATGCTGCTGGACTTTATGCTGCCGGACATCAACGGCAACATGGTGTGCCAGCGGGTCAAGCGTAACCCGGCCCTGTCGCACACCAAGATTATTGTGATCTCGGGCGTGATCAAGCAGGATGAACTTGATGCGCTGATGGGCGCTGGAGCTGACGACTTCATCAAGAAGCCGTTTAACATTCAGCACGTGGTGGAGCGGATTGTGGCTTTGGTCAACAGTTAGGTGGTATCGGGTGTGCCACACGTGACGGCGAACGAACTTTTTGGAGTTGTGATCTCTCACCGTGACTAGCCCACAGCGACAAGTCGCAAGCGGAAAGTCGGAAGTTCACGCTGTGGTTGCGGCGAGGGCTGGCGCTGCGGTTGCGGCGCCCAAGGCTGGCTTGAAGGTGGGGCCGAAGGTAAGCGTAAAAGCGTCGGGTGAGGGCGCGGCGCGGGAGGGAGCAAAGGTGCGTGCTGCGACGGCTGCGGCAGTTAAACAGGTGGGTGGACCGGATGCGCTGGGTGGACCGGGTAGCCCGGTTGCCGCGCCCACGGCTCAGGACATTGAGCTAATACTGCGCAAGCTTGAGGAATTGCCGACGCTCTCAACCGTGGCGACGCGGGTGATGAACCTCACGAGCGATGCGGAGGCGGATATTGATGAGATTATTTCGCTGCTTGAGGCCGACCCGGCGTTATCGGGCCGGCTGCTGAGTTTGTGCCGGCGGGCATCGCTGGGTGTGTCGCAGAGTGTTACGACGGTGCGCCGGGCGGTGACGCTGCTTGGGCTTGAGGCCGTGCAGTCGGCGGTGCTGTCAACGCAGATTTATGAAGTGATGGTGCAAAGCTCGCTGGCTGGTGAACGCCGCGAGGGCGAGGGCGGAACTGCTGACGGCCAGAATGTTGGCTTTGACCGTACCGGCTTCTGGAAACATTCGGTGGCCGTTGCCTCGTGTGCTGAATTACTGGTGGCTGAGAATCGGGTGCTGAAGTTGAAGCCGGACGAGGCGTTTACGTGCGGACTGATTCACGATATCGGAAAGCTGGTGCTTGACTGGACGCTGCCGCGGACGTACGGCAAGGTCATCGCACTGGCGGAGGCCAAATCCGCGAACCTAGCGGCCGTTGAGCGGGCGGTTATAGGGCTGGACCATCAGGCGGTGGGCAAGCGGCTGGCGGAGCACTGGGGACTGCCGCACATTTTGACGGATGTGGTGTGGCTGCATGGCAGCTCACCGGCCGCGGTGGCTGATGTGCGGTACCGGCCGATGATTCTGCTGGTGACGCTGGCGGATGCGATGTGCCGGCGGCTGCATCTGGGTTGGTCGGGCAGTTGCGAGGCGCCGCCGGTGCTGGCGGAGTTTTGCGATGCGCTGGACTTGCCGGTCTCAGCGCTTGCGCGGATTGAGTCGCAGCTTCATGAGGCGGTAGCGCGGCGGTGCACGGACCTGGGCCTTGGAGAGTCGAGTTCTTCGGAGCTGATCGTGCAGTCGATCACGGCGGCCAACGGGAAGCTCAGCAGGCTGAGCATGGCGTGTGCCCAGCGCGGGGAGCAGGTTCGGCTGCTGCAGCGTGCGAGTGATGCGGTTGTGCGGTTTGCCGCGGCGGACATGCCGGCGGCTGGGAGTGTTGGGACCTCGGCGGGCGGGGTGTCGAGCGCGGCGCGACGGGTTATCGAGAGTTTTTGTGCGGTTGCCGGCCCGGGGCCGTGTTATCTGGTGTGGCAGGCACGATCGGGCGAAGGGCATGATGCCAGGAACGGGTGGAAACTGTTTTCGCTGCCGGGTGGAGATGCGGCGACGGTGGCGGTTGGGGATGACGGCCCGGCGGAGGCCGCGTGCTGCGCGGCGATGCCGCCACAGCAGCCCGGGGGCGAGCCGCTGGATTTGGCGGAGATCGCGGCGGGTGGCGGCAGTGCGCTCGGAGCGACTGTGGGGCTTTTGACGTGGCTTTCGGAGCATGCGCCGGAATGTCCGGATTTGCGCACGCTTCGGATTGTGCGGTTGGTGTGCGGCGGCGGCCCTGCGGCGGTGCTGGTGCATGATCGCGCAGGGCCGGGGCTTGCGGAGGTGCCGGAGTCACTGCGGTGTGTGTGGGCGGCGGCGCTGGTGTCCAGCGGGCAGCATGAGGGCTTGCGGCGTTTGAGCGATACGCTGGCACAGACCGGGCGCAAGCTGGAGCAACTTCAGCGTGAGCTTGCGGAGTCGGAATCGTTTGCGCGGCTGGGCGAGCTGACGGCTGGGGCGGCCCATGAGCTGAATAATCCGTTGACGGTGATAAACGGGAGATCTCAACTGCTGACGGCGAAACTGACCGAGCCAACGCTGCGAGGGCACGCGGAGGCGATTGTGGAGGCGAGTGGTCGGCTGACGGACATCATCACGCGGCTGCACGCCGTCACGCAGGACAGCAATTTCAAGCCTGTTTCGCTGTCGGTCAAGGATGTCGTGGCTGATGCGGTCAAGAAGGCTTCGGAGCGGTTTGTGGTGAAGAACCCGAAGCTGATGAAGCCGGGTGTTCGACTGAGTTTTAACAGGGCCGATCGCGCAATTCTTGCGGACAAGCACGCTGTTTCGGACGCGTTGTCCGAGGTGATACTCAACGCGATGGAGGCTGTGCCAAGGACGGGGGTAGCGATCAGCACGGATGTGGATCCGGCGGCGGCGGTGATACGGCTTCAGATTTCAGATGATGGGCGCGGGATGAACGAGCACGCGGTGCTGCACGCGTTTGATGCGTTTTTCTCTGAGAAGCCGGCGGGACGATCGACTGGGCTTGGCCTCACGCTTGCTCGGCGGCTGATTTCCGGGCACGGGGGAACTGTTCGGCTGCGGTCCCGGCTGGGCGAGGGCACGACGGCGACGGTGGAGCTTCCTGCGCACATACCATCCGCCGGGAGACCGGGTGCGCCGTTACATGTAGATCTTGGGGCATCTGCCTCTGCGAAGGCGGCGTGAGAAACCTGAAGACGAGGCCCGGACGGGCCGACTTTGTAGCGAGTGGAATGATGCCACGGCCGAGTTGCACGGGCGCACGGTTTGGTGGCCCGATGGGCATGGATTGTCGGTGGCCGATGCACGCAAGGATGCGAGTTATGAAGATGGACCTTCCCGGTGACAACTTTGACCAATCGCCCGACCGCCGGGAACCGGGCGATGTGCTGGGTTCCATCGGCCCGGACGGTTTAGCCGGGCGCGGCGCGGCGAACGGCAAGCGGCTTGTGCCGCAGGTGTTGATTGTCGCGAGTGGCGCGGAGCGCCGCGCGGCGCTGTCGCGGGCGATTCGCGGCCAGGATGTGCTGTGCCGGTTGGCCGACACGGAGCGGGACGCGATGGACCTTGTCCGGCGTGACTCCGGCGACGGGATGATGCCGTTTGAGGCTGTGGTGCTTGACACGGAGCGATGCGGCGCTGATGCGCTGCGGTTTGTTAAGGCCATGGGTGACCGGCGGATTGCCACGGTGATCGTGTGCCCGAATGTATCGTTTGATGAAGCTGTTGAGGCCATGCGGGCTGGTGCGTGCGACATTGTCAGTAGCACGGTCAAGCCAGTTGAGCTGCAGCGACGGATCCGGACGGCCATTGCACAAAGCCGATCTCAGCAGGAGGCGCTTACGGGCGGGGCCGGGCGCCTTGGCGCGGTGCCCCAGCGCAGCGGTGGCGGAGCAGTCGGGCCGACCGGTCGGCCTCGCGCTACGAAAATTGGTTCTGGAGTTGGTTCGGGAACTAGCGCTGGTTCCAGCGCCGGTGCGGCCCCGAGTGATACCGGTGCGGCGATTGGCCCGAGGGCGATTGCCGGTATCGTCAGCGACTTTGGTGTGATGGTGAGGCAGGAGCTTGATGTTGAGACGTTGCTGCGTCAGTCGCTGGAGTTTGTATTGCAGCAGGGCGGCCCGACGAACGCGGCGGTGTTCCTGCCCGGTACCACGGGTGACTACGCCCTAGGTGCGTACGTGAACTTTTCGTGCCCGAAGGAGACGGCCGAGGTGATGCTTGACCACTTGGCCAACGTTGCGGCGCCGCGGCTGGAGCATATTCGAGAGCTTTTGCACTGCCGCACCCCCGGGGCGATTCGTGAGTCCATTGGTGATGGCTCGCACTGGGTTGAGGACGGTGAGATGGTGGCGTTTACGTGCCGCTCGGGCGGCGAGGCGCTTGCGATCTTTGTGTTGTTCCGCGATCGGACGAACCCGTTTAGTGATCACTTCCGAAAGATTCTGGCAAGGATTGCCCCGGTGTTTGGCGAGCAACTGGCGCGGGTGGTGCGGATTCACCACAGGCACTTGCCGCATGATCAGTGGGGGAGCCTTGGTGATGGCCCGCTGACGGATGATGAAACGGGCGGTGGCGGCGGCTTGGCGGCGTGAGTTTGTTATTGGCTGTTCTTTCCCGGTTCCTTCTGCCGGGCAATGATGTGGCCATGAGCACCTCGCCAGAACTATCGGGCAATGAGCCAGCGGGGGAAGCGATGCTGTTGCCGCGCGCGGGTGCTGCGCCGCTGCTGCGTGATGAGATGACACTGCGAGTGCGGTATGTGGAGTGCGACCCGATGGGGGTGGCCCATCATGGCTCATACCTAGCGTGGTTTGAGATGGCGCGAACCGAGATGCTGCGGGCCAGTGGTGTGAGTTACGCGGAGCTTGAGGCGGCAGGGTACCTGCTGGTGATTGC
>JBBRKQ010000183.1:0-6191 GCA_038231815.1 Phycisphaerales bacterium | reverse complement strand
TGTGCCGTTCGGTAACGACCATCTCGATTGCGGACTGACGGAACTCGTGCGTATAGACCTTCTTAGCCATGTGGAACTCCTTCTGCCGGGGCTGTTGTAGCCCGCGGCGGAGTGTGTCCACCATTGCTGGGTCAGGTCAGTGTGTTGCCTAAACTTTACCCCACTTCGTGTTGAAGTACCAAGATATATGTTCTCATTGCTAAGCAAATCGATGAAACGCAAAGACGCCTCCAGCGTCCGGGTCGCTTTTGTCGGTGCTTGGGAGCCGGTTTTCCGGTAAGTCCTCCCCAACTCCTCCGATCATTCGCGAACGCCCCGGACCAAATCCGGGGCGTTCTTCATTTGCATTCTTTAAGCCCGCCAACTCCCGCCGCCAACTCCGCCACCAACTCCGCCACCAGCAAAACCTCCAGCGCCAGCCAGAAACACAGGAACACAGCTTTGAACCTCGAATCCACCCTTATTGAACCTGCAACTTCAACCAACAATCACGCTGCCACGCAAGAACTGCGACCACTCCCCCGCGGCGCAAGCGCGGTGCTTGATGGTGAGATCCTGGCCCGCGGCGTGCCGATTGGTTTGCTCATGGCCAACGTGTCGTTCATCGACATGCTGTTTTTCCAGACTCAGTGCCGCTATCCCACCGCTTCGGAGCGGGCGATGATGGAGGTGTATCTTGTCTCACTCTGCGAGCACGGCGTGACCTCGCCTTCCACCCATGGGGCTCGGGTGGCCGCGAGCGTGGGCGCACCCTTTGCCGCCTGCGCCATCAACTTCATCACCGCGGCCATGGGCCGCTACCACTTCGGTGCTCTGGAAATGGCGATGCAGCAGTTGCGGGAGATTGCTTCGTACCAACCCGGCCTGGAAGCGTATGTTGATGTGCAACTGGCCCAAGGCCAGCGGCTGTGGGGGTTTGGCCATCGGTTTCATAAGAGCGCGGGCGCAGCCACACTAGAACCAACGGCAGTCGAGCAGCTGCAGGAGTGCACGGACCCGCGCGTGCGGGCCCTGCTGCGACTTGCCGATGAACTGGCATGGCAGGGGCCGCATGTAGCTCTGGTGCGGCGGCTCGGTCACCTGCTGTACACACGCAAGGGGGTGCCAATCAACATCGACGGTGTGGCGGCGGGCCTGCTGCTTGACATGGGATTTGAACCAGAAATTGCTATGCTGTTTGTGATGCTGGGCCGACTGCCCAACATGGCCAGGCTGTATCAGGAAGAGCGGCAGGAGCGGCCGAACCGGTTTGTAGGGTTGGCATCGCGTGAAGACCCGAGCTTCGATCGCACCGTCGACCGCGATCTGGATCCAGCACCGATCACACCATAAGTGCACACGCTACTTTGGCGGCAAACTCGGCACACCGGTGAAGGTGATTTTCACCGGTTGAATCAGCCCATTCGCATCAAACTCCATGCGGTCGATGCACACTACCCGGTGGTTACCATCAGTCTCCCCTAAAGGGCGACGGTGATACACGATGAAATACTCATCGCTCCCGGGGCGGCGAATTACGCTGTGGTGCCCAGCGCCCGTCGCCACAGCCGGGTCCTGCTGCAACACCTTGCCGATGCGCTGAAACGGCCCCATCGGCGAATCGGCGATGGCGTACGCCACGGAGTAGTTCGGACCGGTCCAGCCACCTTCTGACCACATGAAGTAGTACTTGCCTTCGCGCACGAACATGAACGGCCCCTCGACATAGCCCTGTGGCGTTATCTCCTTGAAGGTTTCGCCATTTGCAAAGGTGCCCAAGCCTTTGAAATCCTCGTTCAGCGGCGCGATGTTGCAGTGCTTCCAGCCGCCGTAGATGATGTAGTACTTTCCGTCGGCATCGTGGAAAACGAACTGATCGATTGGCTGAGCGCCGTTGTGAAACCGGTCAATCAGCGGCCTGCCGAGGTGGTCGGCGAAGGGGCCTTCAGGCTTGTTGGCTACGGCAACACCGATGCCGCCGTACTCGGTGTCACTTTGAATGTCGTTGGCGCTGAAGAATAAAAAATACTTTCCGCTGCGCTCAATAATGGCCGGTGCCCACATGGCCCGCTTGGCCCAACCGATGGTTTCGGCCTCAAGCACTCGCGGGTGCCGCTTCCAATTGACCAAATCCGGTGATGAGAACGCATCGAGGAAAACCTGCTGGTTATACGGGGCGGAGTACGTGGGGTAGATCCAGTATTGGCCGGCGAGCACCGCCGCCTCCGGATCCGCATACCAGCCAGGGATGATCGGATTGCCCGAGAAGATGACCGGTGGCTGCTCTGGTGAGTCGCGGTGGCAGCCGGTCAGGATTGCCCAGACTGCCAGACAGAGGGCTGCGGGGACCGGACGTGGGTTCTGCGCAGTCAGGGATTTCATAGCATGCGGAGCGTAAGCACGCAAGGGGAGCATCCAGAATCAATTGCGACGGAGGGCAACTCCGAGGGCGATTAGGGAAACTTCCGGTTCGGGCTGCGTATTGACTCGACCGTCGACGCCTGCAACATTTAATATCTGGGTCCGAATCGATCGGATCAAACAACCTCAGCCCACAGCACTGTTCTCCACGAATTATGCAATCCGGCACATCCTGACCGGCGGATATCATCGAGTGATCAAACCACTTTCCTTTCGAACGCTGCTGCTATGGGCGGCTCTTGCTGTGGGACTCGTACTGATTAATGTCGCCCTCACGTTTACGAACACTCGTACGCTCAAGGACGACTCGACCTGGGTTACCCACAGTCATCAAGTGATTGCCGGGCTCGAAAAAGTTCTGGCGCTGACGACAGAAGCGGAGACCGGCGTACGGGGCTATATCCTCGCGCGGGATGCCGCGTATTTGGAACCATACCGCGAAGCGATCCGCACGATTGATACAAAGGTCGACGAGATTCATGAACTGACCAAGGACAATGCAACACTTCACGGTCTGTTCATCGAACTGCGGGAGCGGCTCTCGGGTCGGCTCGGATTGCTCGAACAGGCGATCAACGCGTTTGAATCCGGAGGCATTGATGCGATCAACCGTCTGCTCGCTGACCGGGCCGGCATGAACTCGATGGAGGCGCTCCGGGCAACCGTCAAGAAAATGTCAGCGAACGAGCAATCGATTCTGGCCAATCGCAAATCCGATTCGGAGACGATGTACGCCATCGCGCTGATCTCGGGCTTTGGTACCGGGCTTGCTGCGCTGGTGGCTGTGGCCGCGTTCATCGGGCTGCTGCTTCGCCATCAGCACGCCTCCAATGTCTCAAATGCTGTCATCGCCAAACAAGCCGAGCAACTGCGTGTCACGCTCGAAAGCATCGGCGATGCGGTCATCTCTACCGACCGGAGCGGCATGGTTTCATTCATGAATCCGATCGCCGAAAAGCTCACCGGCTGGAATACCGGCTCAGCACAGGGGGTGCCGCTGGAAACTGTGTTCCGGATCATCAACGAATCGACCCGCGCGCCGGTTGAGAATCCGGCCAATCGAGCGCTCCGCGACGGTGCCATCATCGGTCTTGCCAACCACACCGTGCTGATCGCCAAAGACGGCGCGGAGTACAACATTGACGACAGCGCCGCCCCGATCCGAGATCAACGCGGCGACGTCATTGGCGCGGTGCTGGTCTTTCGTGACATCTCGGCCCGCCAAGCCGCAGAGCGGGCGCTGCGCGAAACGGAGGAGCGATTTCGCTCGATGGCCGATGCCGCACCGGTACTCATCTGGAAGAGTGACCCAGACAAGCTGTGCACGTGGTTCAACGCGACTTGGCTGCAATTTGTTGGCCGCAGCATGGAACAGGAAGTTGGTGCTGGCTGGATGCAGAACGTGCACCCCGACGACTATGACCGATGTAGTCGCGTCTATAACGAATCGTTTGATGAGCGGCAGGCCTTTACGATGGACTACCGGATGAAGCGGCACGATGGCGAATACCGCTGGATCGTGAACCACGCAACGCCGCGGTACGAGGGAGAAACACTACCCGCCAACTTCGCCGGGTACATCGGTTCTTGCGTGGACATCACCGACCGCAAGCAAACCGAAGCCGCGCTGCAGGAAAGTGAGAGCCGCTTCCGGACCGCAGTCGGGATAGTCAGCAGCTTGATCTGGACCAACGATGGCGATGGAAAAATGGTTGATGAGCAGCCCGGCTGGGCCACCTTTACTGGTCAATCGCACCGGGAATATCAGGGCTACGGCTGGACGAGCGCGGTGCACCCGGAGGATGTCAAAGGCACCCTTGAAGCATGGAAACGGGCCGTGGCGACGAAAAGCAACTTTTGCTTCGAGCATCGTGTTCGGCGGCACGATGGGCAATGGCGATTGTTCAACGTTCGGGCTGCCCCGGTGCTTGGAGCCGGAGGGGCCGTTGCCGAATGGGTAGGAGTGCACACCGACATTACCGACCAGCAGCAGACTGAACTACGACGGGAGCAACTGCTCATCAGCGAGCGAGCAGCCCGCACCGAGGCGGAGCGAGCGGGCTGGCTCAAGGATGAGTTCCTCGCCACGCTCTCACACGAACTGCGTACACCGCTGACGGCAATTCTCGGCTGGACGCACATACTGCTCGAGAAACCCTTGGCCGCGCAGACCGTTGGCCAAGGACTCGCCGTTATTGACCGAAATGCTCGGCTGCAGGCCAAACTCATCGCCGACCTGCTTGATATGAGCCGGATCATCAGCGGCAAGATGCGACTTGAAGTGCAGCAGGTTGATTTTCAGGCCGTCATTGGTGCAGCGGTTGAATCCGTCCGCCCCTCGATCGAGGCCAAGGGAATTCGCATCCAGAGCATCGTCGAACCCATCAGAGAAACGGTCAACGGCGATCCGGCGAGGCTGCAGCAGATTGTCTGGAATCTGCTCTCAAATGCTGTGAAGTTTACACCGCGCGGCGAGCGCATCCAAATTGTCCTTGCAGCGATCAACTCGCACATCCAGCTTTCCGTAGAAGACACCGGGCAGGGAATCTCGGCAGAATTCCTGCCGCACATATTTCAGCGGTTTCGCCAGGCCGATAGCTCCGCGGCCCGCACCCACGGTGGCCTTGGACTTGGGCTCTCAATAGTCAGGCAATTAGTTGAGCTGCACGGTGGGAGCATTCGTGCCGAGAGCGGCGGCGAGGGAAAAGGCGCGACGTTCACCGTTCAGTTTCCTATCAGCGCTGTTGCCCAAGGGCCGGCGGAGCCCCCATCAAATCATCCACGATCTTCAGCGCTGTTGCCGATCCCATCTGATTCCGCGGATCTCACCGGGGTTTGCCTGCTCGTAGTCGATGACGATCAGGATTCACGAGATCTTATTGTGCGTCTTCTGGAGGATCGGCAGGCCACAGTAGTGGTCGCCTCATCAGCGGATGAAGCGTTGCAGAGCCTGTCAGGATCGCAGTTTGATGCCATAATCTCGGACATAGGCATGCCCGTAAAAGATGGTTACGCGTTTATTCGCGAAACGCGTTTGCGCGGCTGCGACACACCTGCGATTGCGCTGACTGCGTTTGCTCGATCTGAAGACCGAACGCGGGCGCTGAGAGCGGGCTTTCAAACGCACATTTCAAAACCCGTGGAGCCCTCAGAGCTGTTCGCCACCATACAGTCCGTGCTATCGGGGTGAAACCAGCCCTGAAAACGAGGTAGCCCCACAACCGGAGGTTCTCCGTGACTGAGCTCAATCCTAAAAGTGATCACCAGCGTCCCATCTCAACTTTGGTTGTTGATGACAATGATGATGTGGCCAACGTTTTAGCGCAGATTATCGAGAGTGAGGAAGGAATGACGTGTGCGGGGTGTCTGAGCAGCGTCGAGCACCTGCTGCAGACCATCGCCGAGAAAGCGCCCGATATCGTCCTGATGGACCTGACTATGCCCGGCCCCAGCCCACTGGAGGCCATGGCCGCTGCAACGAAGTTGTACCAAACGACTCGGTTCATAGTCATCAGTGGTTATGATGACCCGAAACGCATTGATGAGACATTTCGGAACGGCGCTTTTGGCTTTCTTTCCAAGCGCGCTGAGATGCCCGCAATTCTCGATGCCATCCGTGCTGTGGCGGCGGGTGGCGTGCACCTGAATTTAGCCTTCTGACGGAGCGGGTCGGTCTGCGCAAAGAGTCCGGTGCTGTTGGGCGACGTTGAAGCGCTGGCACTGACACGCTGGCACTGACACGCTGGCACTGACACGCTGGCACTGACACGCTGGCACTGACACGCTGGCAC
>JBBRKQ010000182.1:0-6426 GCA_038231815.1 Phycisphaerales bacterium | reverse complement strand
ATCGGGTTCGGGCATCGCCCGCCCCAAAGTCCGCTGTGCAGGTCCTGATTCGCCGAGTGCAGGCGAACCTCCGTGTACGACAACCCGCGCACGCCATACGTGATCGCCGGCTTGCCCCTGCCCAGCATCCCCGTGTCCGAAATCATGCACACATCGCAATCCTTCAGCTGCGCCTGTCGCGACTTCACAAACGGCTCAAGATTCGTTGAACCACTCTCCTCTTCACCTTCAAGCATGATGGTCATCTTCACACCCGCGGCGGGCTTGCCCGTGGTGGCCAGCACCGCCCGCAAGGCTTCGATAAACATCATCACCTGCCCCTTGTCATCCACAGCGCCGCGGGCCACGATGCGCTTGCCCCCCGGCTCACCCTTGCGCGCATCGCGAATCACCGGCTCAAACGGGGGCGACTCCCAAAGCTCAATCGGATCACACGGCTGAACGTCATAGTGCCCGTAAAACAGCACGTGCGGCCCGGCATAGTCCGCATCGCCCGGCGTTGTGGCCAGCACAATCGGGTGCCCCGGCTTGGCGGCAGTGCCCGTCGGGCAAACCTCCACCGTACAGCCGCACTCCACAAGCTGCCCCTTGGCCCACTCCGCGGCACGAACGCAATCCTTCGCATGCGCAGGCAGCGTTGAAATCGACGGAATCTTCAGCCACTCCACCAGCCGCCCAATCGAGGCATCATGATTGGCCTTAAGCCAAGCCAAAGCCGCCGATGAACCGCCTGATGAACCGCCTGATGAACGAGCGGACGAGCGTTTCGATGAACCAGCCGAGGCCGCAGAAGATGATTTCGCCATGGCAAAATGTAGCACCGCTCCGCTCAAAACTCCCCTTCGCCATATTGCAGCTTAACTCCGCGCTCCAATCAGCCCCACCATCCGCCCGCTCATCCCCGCATCTCGCCTGTGCGAGAAATACAAATCCGCCCGCAAATACGTGCACCCCTCCACCGTCTCCACATCGCTCACCCCAAGCTCCGTAAGCTGCAGCCGCAGCGCCGCCTGCAGGTTCACCTTCGCCTTGCCGTGCGGCTGAAGGCGCACCACCTCGGTCCCCGCCCCAAACACCTGATAAAACGCCTCCGCCACCTCCGGCCCAACTTCAAAGTGCTCCGCACCAATGCACGGGCCAATCGCCGCCACCAGCCGCTCATTGGTTCGCCCCCGCATCACCGCAACCGTGCTGGCCACAACACCCGCCACGCACCCCCGCCAGCCCGCATGCACGGCGGCTACCAAACCACCATCCGCACTGGCCAGCAGTACCGGGCAGCAGTCCGCAACTCGAACAGTTACCACCTCTCCGGGCTGGGCAGAAACAATCGCATCCGCTTTCACATCGCCAAGCGTCGGGCCAGCCGGCTCGCTCACCACAACCTCGCATCCATGCACCTGATGCACCTGCACCACCCGCCGCCCACGCACTCCAAGTTGCTCCAGAACCAACTCAAAGTTCCGCCCAATCTCACCCGGCGTGTCCCGCAACGCCGCATCAATTCCCGCCGGGTTGCCAAAGTTCAGTGATTCAAAAATTCCTTGAGAGACCCCGCCCCGTCGCGTCGTAAAGCAGTGCGGCACACCAAGCCTCTCCAGTACCGCCGCCCGCAAAACTATCGGCGCAGGCCCAAGTTTCACGGCACCTCCCGGGATCATGACTTCACCCCGCTCACGCCCTTAACCAGGTACTTATCCAGTGCTGAAGCCAGATCAACATCGTTAATGTTCGCAAGCGTGCACAGCCACGCCAGCACATCGGCAAACTCCTCATCAAGGTTCGCCCGTTGCTCCGGTGTTGGGCTCTTGCCAACCCCATTGTCCGCCAGGGCTGTCGAGAGTTCACCGATCTCCTCGATAAACCACATAAACGTCGCCGGTGTGCCACGCACCGAATCCGTCGCAAAGTACTTCTCCCGAATAAACTGCTGGAACGCATGAACCGTAATCGCTTTTTGCTCATCTGAGGGGATCGTCGCCATGCGGGTAGCGTACCAGACAATCCGGCACCACGCAGCGTGCCAAAGCCCCCACAATCATCTTTCCGGCCGTACGAATCATCAAACTTCGTCGCCCCCTGCCGCTCCCGGCCACTCCCAGCGATGCAGGCCGATATATTGCCTCCCAATCTGTCTCGTCTCGGCCTTCCTCCCCACACGCCCAACACCCCGCAGTGAGTATCGATTCCCCCCAACCCGCAGATCCTCCCACCACCTCCACAACCGCGCCCGCTGAAAGTCGCTGGGGCGTCCTCCGCCACACCCACTTTCGTCGCGTTTTCTTCGCAGCCTTCGTCTCCAATGTCGGCGGCTGGATGGAAATGCTCGGCATCCAAATGATCGTGGCCCACGCCACGGGCTCCCTAAGCATGCTCGGCTACTTGGGCGCTGCCCAAATGGCCCCGGTACTGGTCTTCGGTCTGCTCGGAGGCCTCACCGCCGACCGCGTCAACCGCAAAAAGCTCTTAGTTGCCACCCAGTTCGTGCTCATGCTCGTCGCCGCGGCGGTGGCAATCGTCTCCACGCTCCCCATGACCGCCGATGTTCGCGTCAACTGGCTGATGCTGCTTGCAGGCATCAACGGCACAGTCATGGCCTTCAATGTTCCCGCCTGGCAGGTGCTCACACCCCGCCTCGTACCCAAGGCCGAGCTCACCCGCGCCATCACCGCCAACGGCGTGCAGTTCAATCTCGCCCGCGTCATCGGCCCCGCCCTGGCCGGTGTCTTCCTGGGCTGGTACGGGCCAACACCCTTGTTTGTACTGAACACCGTCACCTTCATCGCGGTCCTCATCGCCGTGAGCTTCACGCCCGATGCGCCCGCTCCCGCACCAACCGGTGAATCCTGGCGAAGCCAGATGCGCACCGCATCCCGCTTCACCTTCGGCCAGCGCGGCCCCCTGGCAATTTTGTGCGCAATGGTGCTGCTCAGTACCCTGGCTGCCCCCCTCATTCGCATGTTGCCGCTCTACGTGATAGATGTCTACGGCATCACCGGTCCCCCCGTCGCCCTCACAACCCCCGGGCCACAAACCGGCTCTCCCTCCGGCGAACCAACACAACTCACGCCCCGCCCAGCACTCCTCACCACCACCCAGTCTGCACCACCACCCGACGCCGAAGCCCCCGCCCCTCCGGCCGACACAAAGGTGTCAGCCAGCACCGACAGCCAGGCCGACCGTGCCACCGGCCTGCTCGTAGCCCTGCTCGGCCTCGGTGCTGTTTCCGGCGGTTTGCTGCTCCGCCGCGTGCCAGCTTGGTACCCAAAGCACCACTTCATTCCCATGGCCGTCGCCGGCTGCGGGCTGGCAATCACCGCCTTCGCATTCACCACCACACTGTGGGCTGGCTCGCTTGTCATCTTGATCTGCGGCATCTTCTGGATCTGGGGCTTCAACCAATCCTGGGCTGCTATGCAAAACGCCGTGCCCGATTCCATGCGCGGCCGCGTCATGGCAATCGCAAACGTCGCCGCATTCGGCGGCACAGCACTGGGCAACGTCGCCTCCGGCTGGCTGGGTGATGCGCTGGCCGACCCATTAGGCAAAGCCATGGGAACTCACTTGGCCGTCGGCGTTATGAGCTTCATCCTGCTCATCGCTGGCGTAGTCATGCTCGCCAACCGCGTGCCCGAGATCGATGGTCTCCCCCGCAAGCCCCTGCCCCGCCACCTCCGCCGCGGCCTTGTCAACGCCGTCCTCGCAGCCGAGCACCGGCCAGCCCTACAGCAACGAGTAACAAAAAAACAGTAGCGAAAATTCTAAGCCTGAGCGCTTCCACTTCAAAGCTCCGCCAAACCCCACCAAATTTAAACACCCAAATCCTGGTTCCTCCGCGTCTTTTTCTGGCAATCGTCTCTGCGAACTCGGCGTTCATCTCTCCGTTCCGCTCCGTTCATCTCCCCATCCCGCTGCGGTCATCTCTCCTGCCCGCCCCAAATCACAACGCCTAAATCCCCAGCATCCGGCAAATCTCATCCGCCGCCGTCATGCTCGCTCGACGATCCTCAAACTTCTTGCACACCTCATCAAGCGCTGCCCGCTGGTCCTCTGCATAGCCAGGCTGACGCATCAGTTTCAGCACCCCCGCCGCCAGCGGTTCCCCACCGCCAAAGTGGGGCACCAGTTCCTGCACAATCCGCTTGCCAGCAATCAAATTCGGCAGCGTGAACAGCTTAGTGGTAAACATCAGCCGCCCCAGAATCCAAAACGGCAACTGCATTGATCGTCCAAAACGGTAAAACGTCACCATCGGCTTACGCTGCCGCGCCACCTGCAACGTTACCGTGCCCGAAGCCACGATCGCGTAGTCGCACCAGCGAATCGCCGTATCGGTATCACCCACAATCGCCGAGAGCCCATCCGGCCATCCGCCCGAATTCGACGCGATCATCTTCACCTCATCATGCACCGCCGGACGCGTCAGCGGCATCACGCCTCGCAAGTCCGGAAAGTCACGCTTCAGTTCCCGATACGCATCAAGCAGTGGCGGCACCGAGCGGCGAATCTCCGCCGGTCGCGATCCCGGCATCAGCGCAAGCTTCGGCTTCCCCCCGCCCAGCATCGCGCCACGTGAATCCATCGCGGCATCATCCAGCGGTATACCAAACAGCGGATGACCGATGAACTTGGCAGGCACACCCCGCGTCATGAAGTACGGCTCTTCAAACGGAAGCAGACACAAAATCAGGTCCGTTAGTTTTCGAAGCGTGTGGATGCGACCCTCCCGCCACGCCCAGACCTGCGGCGCAACTAAGTGCACCACCTTGGCCCCCCGCTTCTTGGCCATGGCACAAATCTTAAAATTCGCATCCGGTGAGTCTACCGGTATGTGCATCGCCACCCGATGGTGGTCAAGCCACTCTTCAACTCGCCTGTTAATCCGCACATGCTCTAAAATCTTGCCAACCCCCGGCAAGCCCATCACCGCCGTCTCACCGGTTCGCTCAACAATCGTCGCCCCCGCACGCTCCATCTTGGGCCCGCCCCACGCAAAAATCGGTAAATTTGGGTGCCGCCGCTTCAACTCGGCGATCACGGTCGAGGCATGGTCATCGCCCGACGGCTCAAAGGCCGTAAACAGCACACGCGGCAAGCCGCCGCTCAAACCCATATTCGTCGTCACACGAGCCATACGCGCCCAGTGTACCCGCTCCACGCCGCCTTATTTCCTCCGTAACGCTTCCGCCCCGCCCACCGTCAGCGACACCGTTTCCGTATTGCTATGGCCCCCTGCCGCACCCACTACCGGGTCCGCCCCGTACTGCTCTTCGGTGATGTTCCAATTCCCAACCCGAATCTTCTTCCCCTCCGGGTCTACCCCGTTCTCCTTCATCAGCTTCTTCAGCGTCAGCGGCAAACCAAACTCCACATCTTCCGGCACCACATCCCGCTGCTCAATGCTGCCCCCATATTTCTTCAGCAAAGTGCGGCACAAATTCGCCACCAAGTCCTCCGGGGCACTCGCCCCCGCCGTCACCAACACCACCGCATCACGCCCCTCTCCCGGCGTGCCAGCAAACCACTCCGCCCGCAGCTCCGGCGCATCATCCAACAGATACGCCGCGGTGCCCACGTTCGCAGAAATTTCAGTCAACCGCACCGAGTTCGATGAGTTTGTGCTCCCGACCACCAGCACCACATCGCACTCCGGGGCAATCTGCCGCACCGCCATTTGCCGGTTGGTCGTGGCATAGCAAATGTCCGAACCCGGCGGTTCCTTGATGTTGGGAAACGCGGCCTTCAGAGCATCGATAATCACCTGCGCATCATCCGTGCTCAACGTCGTCTGGGTCAAATAAACGAGCTTGTTGGGGTCAAGAATCGTCAGGCCCGCAATATCTTCCGGGCATTCCACCACCTGCGTCGCCTGCGGGGCCTCTCCCCGGGTGCCCACAATCTCCTGGTGGTTCGCGTGCCCCACCAGCAGAATCTGATACCCCTGCTTGGCGTACCGAATCGCTTCCGAATGCACCTTGGTCACCAGCGGGCACGTCGCGTCCACCGCCGTGAGGTTCCGGCTCCTTGCAATCTCACGAATCGCCGGGCTCACACCGTGGGCCGAGAACACCACCATCGAACCTTCCGGCACCGCCTCCAGCGCCTCTACAAAAATCGCCCCACGCTCTCGCAGTCGCAGCACCACATGCTTGTTGTGCACAATCTCGTGATACACATACACCGGCTTTCCCGCCGCCATATCAAGCAAAAGGTCAACAACGTCCACAGCCATGTGAACACCAGCACAGAAACCGCGAGGATTGGCAAGAATGATCCGCATTAACCTAGTTTAGCAGCCTCCAACCCGCCGCCGCCCACCCACACCAAGGCCACGCCCCCCCCCCAAAAACCGTTTCCGCCCCAAAACCGTCTATGCCCCCTCAGAGCTTAGTAAATTAAAGGGGTAATTTACAAGTCCACCCCAGT
>JBBRKQ010000181.1:0-6431 GCA_038231815.1 Phycisphaerales bacterium | reverse complement strand
GTCCATCGCGTTTTTCGGATAATACCAAACCGGAAGCGTGTTAATTGTCAGCAGCCGCACCGCAGTCAGTTCAGCGCACAGTCGCCGGTGAAAGTGCACCCGATATGGGATCAGCCCGCCACCAACCATCGCCAGCGTGGGTCGGTCTGCCTCAGGCAATGCAGGCTTGTGCACGATCGCAGCCTGTGGCGTTTGCAGTTGCGCGGGGGCCGCCAGGCCCTCAATCCTCGCTCCGGCCCGGTGCAGCGCACCGGCCAAGCCTGAGACCGTTGATTCCGCCCGTGACCACGCCGTGTACACCTGCTCCGTCGCCGCCTTGCGCACCGCCAGTTGCCGCTCATCGGTCACGTCCAGCAGGGCATCATAAAGCGCGTTGCGGTTACGATGTTGAAACACCCGGCCATTCTCACCGCTCACAACCAGTTCGCTGGCCGCCCCCACCGCATCGCTGGCCACCAGCGCAAGCCCCGTCGCCGCCGCTTCAACCAGTGCCGCCGACCACGGGTCATAATCACTAGGAACCACCGCCACATCGCACGCCTTTAGCACCATCGCCAGCGTCTTGCGATCCGGCAAAAACCCCGTAAAGTGCACCCGTTCCCGCAAATCACTGGCCACGCGAAATTTCAACCACCGGCAAAGCGGACCGTCGCCGATGACTATCAGGTCCCAATTCGGCCGCAGCACATCAATATCAGCCAGCGCATCAATAACCAAATCCGCCCGCTTGGTTTCAACAAGGTGCGAACAAATCACAAGTCTCTTGCGACCCGGCGGCAGGCCAAACCGCGCCGCTATCGCTGCCACCGCCCCTCTATCCCGTCGCTCAAAATCAGACAGGTCAGGGTTCAGCGGCCCAATCGCGATTCGGGCCTCCGGCACGCCGTGCCGCAGGGCATACGCGTGGCCCAACGATCCATGCACCGCCACGCACCCCGCTGCGGTGAGTATCCGCTGGCGCAGCATCCCCAGCAGCAGCGACGGGCGCTCACCGGTGATGCTTTCCTCCGTTGAAAGTACGCAAGGCACACCTTTGGCCTTGCAGTACCGCACCGCTCGCAAATGGCTCAGAGAATCACTGCCACACACAACCACGCCCGCCATGCGATGCTGCTGAATGTAATGCAGCGCCGTCGAGCTAGCCATCCATTGCGGGCCAAAGTTGTGCCGCGCCATGCCCTCGGCCGAACGCCGAGGATCCGCAAATAAAATGTCCGTCGGGTCACACCCCGGCAGGAGACTCTCGGCCGACCACAACCGGTCCATCGGCGGGGCAGTCAGCATCAGTCGCAGATGCGCCCCCGTCGCAGTCGCCCGAAGCGCAGTAAACGCGCCCGCTACCGCCGGGGTGAGTGAGGGCGACAGGAGCAACAGTGTCGGGAGCTCCGCAGTAGTTTGGGTACGCTGCATCATGTGGGCGCGGGCAGGACCAGTCGGGGCTCAATGGTTTATCTTACAAATCGGCCGCAAATTCCGGCGGCAATAACTTGGCCGCAACATTAGGAGCTAAAGCCACAACGCGGTGAGACCCTAGCCGGCTCCCGCAAACGCCAAATCAAGTCGCACGGCCCCCTTCGCGTCCGTCTATCCGTCCATCCGTCCGTCCTTGCGGCACTGCAAAAGTGCCTGAACACTCCCTCACTTCACGCCCAATCCGGCACCTTGCAGCGCCGCCGCATAAAGCTTCAGCGTCTGCGTCGCCACCATCGGCCAGTTAAACCGCTCGGCGATCAACGACTTAGCCCGGGCCGAAATCGCCGCCCGATCCGTCCGCGCCAGCGTGCTTTTCATCCCCGCGGCAACAGATTCCGTCGTCAGCTCCGTTTCAACGCCCAAGTCATATTCACTAACCTCCGGATAGTGGCAAGCCTTTGTAACCACCACTGGCGTGCCAATGGCCAGCGCCTCGGTAATCGCTACGCTAAATCCTTCCTGACTGCTCGGCAGGCAAAAGCAGGCCGCATCAACCAGAGCTGCCAGCTTCCGCGTGCCGTAAATCGGCCCGGTCAGGTGCACCCGGTCACTCAGCCCGGCCGCCTTGATCATCTCAACAAACGGTGCCTGCTCGCCCCCATCGGGTCCGGCAACAACCAGGTGAACATCCGGCAGCGACGGTGCCGCCGCGGTAAACGCGCAGGCCAGGAGCCGCAACCCCTTCTTGTAGTGAAGGCGGCTCATAAACAGAATGTACCGCTTGCCCGCAAGCGCCGGCAGCGAATCGTAAAAAGTACCCGGGGCTGGTAAGTCCGCAAACTCTTTCAGCGACACACCGTTGGGAATCTGCTCAAACTTGGCTTTCAGTTTGAGTGGGCCAACAAGTGTCATTTCATCCTTGTTGCCCATGTGCAAAAACGCCGCCCCATCAAGCATCGAGCGCACCCACAGCTTAAGCGCGATTCGTTTTTTTAGCGTGCGTTGACTCAGCGACCACGGGTCCAGCATCCCGTGCGGGCACACAGCGTACGGCTTTCCCGCCTCGGCAAAGACACTAGCCGTCGCCCCCAGTATCGGCTCCCAGATCGCGTGCACGTGCGCGAAGTCATAGTCGGCGACCACTTCCCTAGCAGCGGCCCGCGCCCGCCTTGCAGTCAGTGGCTCAAGCCCGTTGCCGGGGTGCGCCACCATGTGCAGCCGCACCGGCTTGTGCCCCGCCTTCTCCGCGATCGCCGCCTGTCGCTTCATCGACTCGACAATAGAAAAATCACCCGGCAGCGGCGCATACGCCAGCACTCCCACCGTCGCACCCTGCTCCGCCTGTGCCTCGGCAAGCTTCACCGCAATAACCGGCGGACCGCCCCCAGCCGCGCCGACAGACGAAATAACATGGAGAATGCGCATTGAAGCGATGGTAGTCGGCTAGGAATATCACAACCTTGAGAGCGCTGCGCCCTAGCACAGTGTTTGCCGCATTGGCACAGCCATCAATCCGCCCCAAGTCCTCCCAACGTCACCCGCTCACGCGCTGCTGCGAGCCGATGGTCCGGTCAAAAATCTCGTCAAACCGCGCACAAATCGCCGGCCATGTAAACCGCTCCTCCACCAGCCGCCGCCCCGCCCGCCCCATCGCCGCAGAAGCCTCAGGATTTCTAAGGATCTTCGCAATCGCCTCCGCTGCGCCGGCGCGCGTCCTCTCCACCACCAGCCCCGCGCCCGCCGTGACAATTTCATCAAAGTGGCACTGCCGCGAGGCCACCACCGCACATCCACACGCCATCGCTTCAGCCAGGCTCAGCCCAAAGTTTTCATGCTCGCTCAGCAGGCAAAAACACGCCGCCTCTCGCAGCGTTCTGGCCTTCTCCGCTCCCCACAGCGGCCCCGGCTGCACCACTCGTCCAGCCAAACCCAGTTCGCCCGCCAGCTCGCGCAGCGCTGGCCCCTCTCCCTCATCCGGGCCCGCCAGCACCAGCTTGTGCTCCGGAAATTCCTTTGCAATCTCCCCGAAAGCCTCGGTCAGTAACCGCAAACCCTTCACCGTGTGCAGCCGCCCCAAGAACAAGATATACGGACTGCCCCCTGCAACGCCATCACGTTGCCCGCCCGCCTTTTCCTCACCCTTTGCCTCATCCAGCGCCGCCAAGTTCACCCCGTGGGGTACAAGCTCAACTCTGCTGCTAAAACCCCCCCGCTCCACACACTCGCGCTCATGCACGTTGCTCACAATCACCGCCCCGGCAAGCTTTAGTATCTTGCCAAACCCGCACGCCAGCGCCAACCGCTTCTTCATCCGGCCCACCGAGAGGGCCCACTCATCCAGCATCCCGTGTGGCGAGTGAATGTACGGTTTTCCCCCCGCCACGCTCGTACTCGCCGCCTGTGCCAGCAGCCCCTCCCACATACCGTGAATGTGCGCAATATCGTGCCGTTCCACCAGTGAGCGAATCAGCCCTCGATTGCGCAAGGCCAGCACCTGCTCTGGCTTGCCCACCGGCGGCACAACCTTCACCTCCACACCGCTGCGAGTTGCCCAGCCATCATCAACTGTCAATGAAGTCACAATACTCACTTTGTGCCCACGGGCCGCCTGCCCGGCCGCAAGCTCGCGGCACACAACAATCGGGCCACCAAGCTTGGGGTCAAGCTTGCCGATAACGTGCAGAATGTGCATGGGGCCAGACACAGTGCCAGAGTTTCATATAGAAAGATGTCCTCAGAACTCCAAGGACGGACCGTCACAAGCGGCTTTAGTCTTTATTGCCAAGCCGGTTCCGCAGGTTCGGCTTCCGCAAGCCGTATTCATCAGTCGTGTACTGCGGGGCGTATTGGGCCCGGATCCCGTCGTACCGATCAAACGGCGAGCGCTCCTCATCCGGTGACAGCAGCGGCTTGCCGCAGCCCCCAAGCGCAAGCAGGCTCAACCCAGCGCTGGCTACAAGCATCATGCCCAACGCACCACGTCGGCCGCCAGCGTCGCTCGCACGCAAGCGCTTCTTCATTCGTCCATCTACAGGCTGGTTCATCGCAGGGCTCATCTGGCAGATAGTACCAGACCCGCCCGCCCCGTGCCGGTTTCTAAATCGCCGGTTCACCACCCGCAAGCCCACCCGCCCCACCAAGGCGGGCGTGCCCATCAATGCTCAAAACGCCGGCCCGAATGAACTGGTCAATCGCCAAATAGCCCGCAGCACACACCGCCGTCGCCAGATTCAATGATCGTTCCCCCGGCATCATCGGCAGCGTCACCAGCGAGCCCGCGTATCGGGCCAGCATCTCATCTGGCAATCCCTTGGTTTCCTTGCCAAACACCAGCCAGTCCCCCGGCCGGTACACCACGCTACCGGCATACGTCGTTGCCTTCGTGCTAAAAAACCACATCCGCGCCGGCTCCGGCCGTTCCGCCTCTAAAAAAGCCTCCCAGTTCTTGTGCTGCTTCGGCGCAAGCCGGGCCCAGTAATCAAGCCCGGCCCGCCTGCATGCCTTCTCTGACGTGTCAAACGCCAGCGGCTCGATCAGGTGCAACGCACAGCCAGTAGCCACCGCCGTCCGCCCAATGTTTCCGGTGTTGTTGGGTATCTCTGGCTCGTGCAGAACAATATTTAGAATTGGATGCACCAAAGGATTCGATACGGGCGACGGAATGGCTGCTCCAGACGGGCTTGACATGCCAGAGTGTTGGCCGCCCGCCGCGAGCATGCACGCCGGTTGAGAGAAAGATCATCCATGCAGGCCTCTCTCGTACGGACACCTCACCCTCCCAACAAATCTCGTCGTGCCCGTGCGACGGTCTCCCGATCACGCGCGACTATCGTTTCGCATGGCTCTCCCGGCAAAACAGCAAGGTCTCCACTCCGCAGAGTACTTCGGTGCGCAGCGCGATTTCTGGTGGAATCAGGATTACCTCGCCCTGGTCGCCCGGCGGCTCAACCTTGCCAGTGCCCGGCGGGTGCTTGATGTCGGCTCGGGGCTCGGTCACTGGGGCCGGGCCATCCTGCCGCACCTCTGCGAGGAAGCAAACATCATCGGCATCGACCGCGAACCTGAATGGGTGCGCTCCGCCGGTGAGATCGCCACCGCCCTGGGCATAGCCCACCGTGTCCGCTACATGCAAGGTGAGGCCGAACGCCTGCCGTTTGATGATGACCACTTCGATCTGGTGACCTGCCAGACCGTCCTGCTGCACGTGCGCGATTACAAAGCCGTCGTGCGCCAGATGACACGCGTCCTCCGCCCCGGCGGACGACTGCTGGTTGTCGAGCCCAACAACATGGCCGGAGCCCTGCTGCAGATAAGCATGGAGCCCCGCGACACACTGGAACAGCGCTTAAAATTGGTCCGGTTTCAGGCAATCTGCGAGTGCGGCAAAGAACAAGCTGGCGAAGGCAACAACTCCACCGGCGACCGGCTCCCCGGGCTGTTCGCCGAACTCGGCCTCACAGACCTCGCTGTGTACCAATCCGATTGTGCCAATCCCCTCGTGCCGCCTTACGCAACCGCCGCCCAGCAGGCCCTCAAAGAACAAGTCTTGGATTGGGCCGATCGCAAGATCTGGATCTGGAATGAATCCGATACACGCCGGTACTTCATCGCTGGTGGCGGAAGTGACCAGGATTTCTTCGAACTTTGGACTCTGGCCCTGGCCTCTGTGCAGCGCGAGGCCGATGGCCTGCGCGGCGGAACCTACCACAGCGCAGGTGGGTCAGTGGTATATCTGGTCTCGGCGCTCACACCCCGCACAACCTGACCTTGTGCGGCCGCTCCGGTCGGCTCGCAGCGATAGCCCCGCCGGGCGCTCGCCCTCACCAGCCGTACACTGCCCCATGCCCGAGTCTACCAGTTCTTACTTTGAAACCGTACTGGATGAAGTCTCTAAAGACATCGTCGGTGCGCCCACCCTCGCGCTCGTGCAGCACGTTCTAGCCCTTTGCACCGCCGCAGGTGATGCCGTAGACCACCCCAGCCGCGATGCGGCCGCCAAAGCGCTCTCGGCCATCCCC
>JBBRKQ010000180.1:0-6464 GCA_038231815.1 Phycisphaerales bacterium | reverse complement strand
TTCTCCAGTCCATCAAGGCCGATCCACGCGTGCAGACCTCCCCCGCCGTCTCGGTCTCGGATGAATCGTTCCTGCGCGCCGTCGTCACACTGGCAGATGCCATCGCCCGCGGCGATGCCGCCAAGATGGAGCCGCTATTAACCCGCCGGGCCAAAGAAACCCTCGCACTTGTGCAGTCCACCGGCGGGCTCGAGAAATCTGCCAAAGAAATCGAGGCCGTCCGCATCGTCTTCGCCGCACCGCCCTCAGCGCTCAGCGGTGCTGAGCGCACCCAAGCCCTGCTGACCTGGTCCGCCGAGTTTAAGCGTGGCGAGAAGCTGCGCGAGTCAAGCTGGGCCCGCATCGGCTACACCAAAGAAGAAATCACCCGCTTCGAGGCCGCGGCGGCCGAGAAATTCGGCAAAGAACTCGCCAAGCTCGGCAGCGATGATGGCGCTGAAGCCGCCATCGAGGGCAAGCCTGAATTTGTCGTGCTCATGGCCGTGCAAGACCCACGCGGCTCCTACCTACTCGGTTGGAGCGGCCTGCGTGACAGCGGCAGTTGGCTGTTTAACAACGCATCAACCGTGCCCATCGAGCGCAACCGCGCCAGCGACTGGGACGATGTCGGCATGGTCGGCTTCTCCATCGGCAACGGTGAGATTCTGCCCGAGCCACCGGAAACCGCCGCCGGCAAGCCCGGTGAAAAAGGTGCCGACGGTGCGGCCGCTCCAAAAGCCCCAGCCGCCCCGGCCGACGGCGCGCCGCCACCCCGTAAAACTCCAAACGGCCCCGTGAACATTCCGCGGCCCGGTGGCGCTGGTTGAGCCGCCAGCAAGTGATCCCGCCAGCAACCCGTTCACCCAGCCCAAGTTCTCTGTGCCTGCCGCGGGCGTGCTTGACAGTCCTCCCCCGCCGCTCTCTCTCGCCCGTTCTCCCCCGCCTGTTCTTCTTTGGAATCCACGCTCGTGGCTGATACATCTCCGTCCGCTTCTTCCGCTCCCACAGTCACCCGCGTCGCGTTCATCACCGGGGCGTCCCGCGGCATTGGCAAGGCCATCGCCCTGCGCTTAGCCAAAGATGGCCGCCACGTCGTGCTCGCCGCCCGCTCCGAAGGGCCGCTCAATGATCTGGCCGAGAAGATCCGCGCCAGCGGCGGCAAGGCCAGCGTTGCAGTGGTGGACATCGCCGACAGCAAGTCCCTGACCGATGCGCTGACCAAGGCCGTGGCCGAATGCGGCCGGCTCGACATCCTGGTCAACAACGCCGGGATCACCAAAGACAACCTCATGCTCCGCATGAGTGATGATGACTTTGACACCGTCATCAACACCAATTTAAAGTCCGCGTTCGTCGCCTGCCGCTACGCCAGCCGCGAGATGATGCGCGGTAAGTTCGGCCGCATCGTCAACATCGCCAGCACCTCGGGCCTCGTCGGCAATGCTGGCCAGGCCCACTACGCCGCCGCCAAAGCAGGCCTTCTCGGTCTCACCAAAACCGTCGCCCGCGAGTTCGGCTCAAAGGGCATCACCGCCAACGTCGTAGCGCCCGGGTACATCGAGACTGACATGACCGCCGGCTTGCCTGCGGAACTCAAAGACGGCATCCAGAAGATGATCGCCGTCCGCCGGCTCGGCCAGCCCGAAGACATCGCCGCGGCGGTCGCATACGTCACCAGCGATGAAGCGGGCTTCATCAGCGGCCAAACCATCGTCGTCGATGGCGGCATGACCATGGCCTAAGCCGGATCCAATCCGCAACCAAGCTCGCTGTTTCTTCTTGAATCTGGGTACGTTCCACTTTCCTCCCCGCCTCTCCGCTTCTCCGCCTCCCCGTTTCCCCCTTGCCTCGTCACTTGCGACTCGCAGCTGGCGACTTCGCCTCCCCCTTCTCCCGTGGCCCCCGCACCAAAAAAACCCGATCCAACCCCGCCCCAGACAGATACCCCCCGGTACCGCGCCATGCTGCGGGAAGCGGGCCTGCGCGTCACCGACTATCGCCTTCAAATCATCGAGCTGCTCGATGGTTCCGGCGAAGTGCTCGATGCCGCGGATGTCTACGAAAAGCTAAAGTCGCAGGGCGTGGACCGCGTCACCGTCTACCGCACACTCGCATCACTAGTTGATGCCGGGCTCGCGCACAAGGTTGACCCCGGAGACCGAACCTACCGCTACGGCCTGACCGATCATTCCCGCTGCACCCATGAGCATCACATCCACGACCACCCTCACTTGGTCTGCGATTCGTGTACCCGGGTCGAGTGTCTCGAAGATGCCGAGGTCATCATCCGCCACAACGCCCCTCCGGCTTCCGCCGCATCATCGCACAAACTAAACCCAGAACCAGCCGCAGCCAGCAAGGCCCGACCGCTCATCAAGCAGCAATCCGTCACCCTGCACGGCCTCTGCTCACGATGCAACACCGCTGGTCACTAAGCCGGCTCCAACGGCAGGGCACACACTTCATTTCGCCTCACCAACCCAATCACGCGAGTTCCAATCGTGCAGTTACACCCTCGTCTTCACTCTCGCTTCATCGCTCCGGCAATGCTCTTAGCCGCGGCGGTCTCGTCATCTGCCATCGCCCACGCCAAACCGGCGGCGGTAAAGCCAGCAGAAGCGCCGGTTGTCTTCTCCACCGTACCGCTGGATGAAAAGGTCCAACCAGCCGTGCCGCAGGCAGCTTTGCCAGCAGTTCCCGCACCCGCTGCCGCTCCCATACCTGCCTCCACCAAGTGGGACGTTGCCAATCCTCCCGGCAGCGCCTGGAGTTGGTCCGATGCCGCCATCGACACCGATGAAGGCACCTGGATCAGCCTCGATGTCTCACCCGATGGCAAGACCATCGTCTTCGATATGCTCGGTGATCTGTACACCATGCCCATCACCGGCTCGGCCGATGGCGCCGCCGTCACCTGCATCGCCGCCGGTCGCCAGTGGGACATGCAGCCCCGCTTCTCGCCCGATGGCAAGTCCATCGCCTTCATCTCCGACCGCACCGGCGACGGCGACAAAGGTGGCGACAACATCTGGCTGATGACCACCGATGACAAAGGCATCTGGCAGCCGCCACGCCAAATCACCAAAGAGTCCTTCCGCCTCATCACCCAGCCAGTCTTCACCTCCGATGGTCAGTACATCATCGGCCGCAAACACTTCACCAGCCGTCGCTCGCTTGGTGCTGGTGAAATGTGGATGTATCACATCTCCGGCAAGACCGATGGCCTGCAACTGACCAGCAAAACCAGCGAGCAGAAGGACACCGGCGAGCCCGCCGTAAGCCCCGATGGCAAGTACCTGTACTACAGCCTCGATGCCAGCGATGGCCAGAACTTCGAGTACGACAAAGACAGCAACCCCGGAATCTACGCGATTGACCGGCTAGACCTTGCCACCCGCGAAACCATCCGCCTGATCGCCGGTCCCGGTGGCGCCTGCCGCCCGGTGCCAAGCCCAGATGGCAAATCCATCGCCTTCATCCGGCGCATCCGCTACCAGTCCACGCTCTTTGTTATGGATCTCGCCAGCGGCCAGATGCGCTCCGTCTTTGACAACATGGAGCGTGACAACCAGGAAACCTGGGCCGTCCACGGTGTCTATCCAAACTTCGCCTGGACTCCCGATGGTTCCCGCATCATCGCCTGGGCCGGCGGCAAGATTCGCAGCATCAACCCAACCGCCGCCACCGCAGAAGTAATCCCCTTCCGCATCCGCGGCTCCCGCTCCATCGCCAAAGCCCAGCGCCTCCAAATCCCCATCGCCGCCGAAAAGTTCGATGTCAAAATCCTCCGCGACCTCTCGGTCAGCCCCAAGGGCGACAAGGCCTTGTTCCAGGCATTAGGCCACCTCTACCTGCGTGATCTCGCAGCACCCGAAGGTACCCAGCCCAAACGCCTGACCACCCAGACCGATCATTTTGAGTTCTTCCCCTCGTGGTCCCGCGATGGTCAGTCAATCGCCTATGCCACCTGGAATGACAAACAGCTCGGAACCATCCGCACCATCAGGGCCGATGGTTCAAACGAACGCACCGTCACCATCGAGCCCGGCCAGTACGGCGACCCCATCTTCTCGCCCGATGGAACCACAATCGTCTACTCCAAACAAAGCGGCGGTTACCTCACCAGCCCGCTCTGGGCCCGCGATACCGGCATCTATGCCATCGCTGCGTCCGGATCCGGCCCCGCAGCTGCCCCCCGCCTCATCTCCCGCCGGGGCGAGTCTCCCCAGTTCGCTTCTTCCAGCGACCGGCTCTATCTCACCGTCCGCGAAGGCGGTTCCGATTCCGACAAGGCCTCCCTCATCAGTGTCCCACTTGGCGGCCTCACCCCGGCCGATGGTGAACGCACCCACTTCAAAAACGACTGGGCCACCGAGTATCGCCTCAGCCCCGATGGCAAGTACCTCGGCTTTGTCGAGCGCTTCAACGTTTACATCACGCCCTTCCTCGCCACCGGTCGCCCAATCGATCTCGGCCCCAAATCAAGCAACCTGCCTCTGATCAAACTCAGCAATCAGGCGGGCAATTCCATCCACTGGTCCGGTGACTCAGCATCACTCCGCTGGACACTCGGCCCAGAGTTACTCACCCAGGCCATCGCCCCAGCCATTGATGCCGCAGGTTTCAGCGGCAAACCAGTCCCAGCTCCAGTCCCGGCTCCAGTCCCCGCACCAGCCCCCGCACCAGCAGCAGCGCCAGCTGCCGCCCCAACCACTGTCGCATCGGCCGAGCCAACAACAACCCCGGCCGCACCCAAGACCGAGGCGAAGCCAGCACTCCCAGCCCCCACATCACAGAACCTCACGTTCGCAATCCCATCTGATGGTCCAACTCGCACCGACGGTACGCCCAGCCGCATCGCCCTCACCAACGCCCGCATCCTGACCATGGAAACCGGCTCCGACGCGAACGCTCCTCGGGCCGGCCTCATCATCCCCAAAGGCACCATCATCATCACCGGCAGCCGCATCACCGCGGTCGGTCCATCGGCCGATGTTCCCATCCCAGCCGATGCGCAGCAATTCGATCTCGCTGGCGCAACTGTTATGCCCGGCATCTGTGATGTTCACGCCCACGGCGGCCAAGGTGAAAACGGCCTCACACCCCAGCGAAACTGGATCTCCCACGCCAACCTCGCCTTCGGCGTCACCACAATCCACGATCCCAGCAACAGCACCGAGATGATCTTCGCCGCCAGCGAACTGCAGAAAGCTGGCCTCATCCTCTCGCCCCGCACCTTCTCCACCGGCACCATCCTCTACGGCGCCGCCGGCGCATTCAAGGCCGAGATCGACTCACTAGAAGATGCCCTCTTTCACCTAAAACGTTACAAAGCCGTTGGTGCCTTCAGCGTCAAGAGCTACAACCAGCCCCGCCGCGACCAGCGCCAGAAGGTCATGGAAGCCGCCCATCAGCTCGGCATCATGGTCGTTCCCGAGGGCGGCGCGCTCTTTCAGCACAACATGACCATGGTTGTCGATGGCCACACCACCGTCGAGCACACCCTCCCCGTCGCCAACATCTACAACGATGTCACCCAACTCTGGGGCCCCAGCGAAACCGGCTACACCCCCACCCTCGGCGTCGCCTACGGCGGCATGGGTGGCGAGAATTACTGGTACGCCAAAACCAACGTCTGGGAAAACACGCGGCTGATGAACTTCGTCCCCCGCTACGTCGTTGACCCAAAATCTCGCCGCCGCACCGATGCGCCCGACATCGAGTGGAACCACATCAAGCAGGCCACCGTGGCCAAACGCGTGCTGGATGCCAAGACCGCCGCCAAGAACCCCGGTGGCGGCCCAACCCTCGGTGCCCACGGCCAGCTCGCCGGCCTCGCCGCCCACTGGGAAATGTGGATGTTCGTTCAGGGTGGCATGACCCCGTTCGACGCCCTCCGCGCCGCCACCATCGATGGCGCCTGGGCCGTCGGGCTCGACAAAGACCTAGGCTCCATCAAAACCGGCAAACTCGCCGACCTTATCATCTTCGATGGCGACCCCACCGCCGACATCCGCAAGACAGAAAATATCGCCAAAGTCATGCTCAACGGCCGCCTCTACGAAGCCATGACACTCGCCCAAATCGCCCCGCGTCAGGAACCCGGCCCCAAAATGTTCTTCGAGTCCCTCCAGCGCGGCTCGGCAACCCCGATGGCTTTAGAAGCCATCATGCGCCATGCCGCCACCTGCAAGGGCTGCGCAAACGGCCACCAGTAAAATCGTTCTCAAAAACAATACACGGGCTAAACCGGTTCGAACAGGCCGGAGGCCTCGTCCGAAAGTAACCGGGCCTTGAGGAGGCTCTGCGACGGCACCCGCGGTGCGCCTTGCGCTCGGACCCGCGCTCACCTCCAGCAACGATCGTCTAAGCGATTCAGGCTATAAACCCCGAACCGTGTGCTGAGGTCAATAACGTTTGACCAGTTCGCCTCTACCACCTTCCATAAACATCCGCCCGCCTGTCCCGCAGCGCCGGAAACGCCG
>JBBRKQ010000179.1:0-6469 GCA_038231815.1 Phycisphaerales bacterium | reverse complement strand
TTTGGCCACTTGGCCATTTCATCCCTGCTGCTGCGCTTTTATGTACGTTCACCATGAACACCACACACCAGCGCGAATCTGCATGCGAACTTCGGCTGGCTTGAAGCGCCACTTCACTTGCGGTACACATTCTGTGCAAAATTGTGGTAAACCCGCGGCCCCGGCAGAAACGCTGCTCATCGGCCCGACAAGCCCGCCCTTAACCACGCACAACACGCCTGCAAAAACTGCCGGAACAGGACTTTGGCGTCAAAATCAAAGATCTCGCGCAAAATCAGACATTGTGAAATAGTTTTTGTGCCTTGCACAAGAGTGGTTGGCATTTGCACAAAAGTTGTCGACACTTGCACAGAAAACTTTAGCCATTGAATAGCCTTGAACAGCATTCGAAGAAGCATGTTTCTGCCTTGCACCGGAGTTCTCGACACGTGCACGATTGTGTTCGTTCCGCCATCCGGACGAATCGGCACTGGCAGTGGATTTTTGAAAAAAGTCTCGCGGAAGCTGGGCTTGCTC
Organism: Phycisphaerales bacterium; assembly: GCA_038231815.1. Classification (GTDB taxonomy): domain Bacteria; phylum Planctomycetota; class Phycisphaerae; order Phycisphaerales; family UBA1924; genus CAILKP01. The sequence continues at coordinate 5,953 of JBBRKQ010000179.1, read as the reverse complement.
CCCACTCCGCGAGCAGTGAACACCCTCCATTTCGCCGCTTGCGGTTTCGTGCAACTCCTAGGTATTGGCCAACTGGCGAGCCGCAGATGCCACCGCCCACCCCAATTGCCAACCGACAGGACGGTGGATACAACCATTTGATTACGAGGCAGCAGACCTGCTAACATCACGAACCTCTCTTCCGTTCGCTACCTAAATGGAGTGTTCAAGTCGTGACAAAACCGAATGGCCTACCAGATTACGCTGGAATTGTCGCAGAAGCAGAAAAGGCCGTGGCTGCGGTCAAAGACCCAGAACTCAAGCTGGCGGCCTTCGGTAAGGTGCTTGATACTCTACTAGCGTCCACGGCTGAGCAAGCAGCTGACGATGGGAATGATGATTCCCCGGTAGAAAACAACAAGAAGGCAACCCAAAAGACTGGAAAAGATAAGCCACAACGGGTTTCTGGTACCATCAGATATATCACAGAGTTGGTCGATGATTCGTTCTTTAAGACGCAACGGACAATCGGTGCCGTCAAGACCGAACTAGGCAACCGTGGCCATCACATTCCGCTGACAAACCTTAGTGGCCCCCTGCAACGCCTTTGCCAGAAAAAAGTTCTACGCCGCGAGAAGAAGACAGAAGGAAAAAAGACCGTCTTTGCCTATTCGAAGTGGTAACGCCATGGCAAAGAAACTCTCTGCAAGTGAACAACTCGAAAAGCTCGTGAAGGACAGCAGCAGCCTTGTGAGCAAAGCACGAAAGCACAATAAAAATCTTTCCGGGGCCAACTATTATGCAAACAAGCTAGCCGAACAGCGCTCGGCAGCAACAATGTTGTATAAGGCATTAGCAGTTTATAACGTCGGTGATCTGGCCGCACTGGCCGAAATGATTCAGGTTGTGTTCGCTGATAGAACCGAAGCTACTGCGCGGCGGGAGGCCGAGAAGAACCTCCTTCACGAGATCCGAACTGTTTGGAAGATGCCGCCCGCCCATGATACTCCCAATGAGGCCGACAGTATTTTTCCTATGGCATTGCTTACGAAGACGAAACGCGGCTATCTGAGCACTATCGGTGCTCAGATGAACGGGGCATATGGGGAAGGTTGGTGTGACGCGTGTGCCGTAATGATGCGGCGACTTCTCGAAGTTTCCATTATCGAAGCCTTTGAGGCACGCGGCATCGGGAAAAGCATTAAAGCGCCTGATGGTAATTACGTGATGCTCACGCGAATGATCGATGTAGTCATAAAGGACCAAACGCTTAGTCTCGGCCGGCCGGTAAAACTAGCGCTTCCAGGTCTTCGGGACTTAGGGAACCAATCGGCGCACGGGCGATATTTCACCGCGCAAAAGTCGGACATCGATAAAGAACGGGCGGCAATACGCCTTGCCGTTGAGACGTTCCTTCATATCGCAAGGTTGTTGTAACCTCCTCGGAGCACCCCGCATCACCGGGTCGTTTACGATGCTGCAAACGCAAACACGGTAATACGGCAATCTGAACATTTGGAAATTTGGCCCCACCCATGCGCAACCTCGCCCAATTCGCCGTCCTCGCCCTCATCATCATCGGCCTCATGCTGTTCTTCAGAGGAGGCTCGGTCCCGCACCCGGCCATCTTCGCCACGGAGCCTCTGGAAACCGTCCTGGCTCAATCCGCTGCCGATGGCAAGCCCGTGCTTGTCAAGTTCACCGCATCGTGGTGCCCGCCGTGCAAGGTCATGGACCGAGAAGTCTTCGGCCGCCCGGCCATCGCCGAGCAGCTCAGCCAGCGGGCCCGAGTCGTGGCCGTAGATGTTGATGATCGCCAAGACTTGGCCAAGCAGTACAAGATCCAGGCCATTCCCACCATGGTCCTGATCATCGGCGGCGAGGCCAAGGCCCGGGCTGAGGGCGGAATGGATGGCCCCGAACTGCTCGCCTGGATGGACCGGGCCAGCAAGTAGTTGTTTGGCTGGGCGAAACGGAACGATCGCTACGTGAAGCGGAACTGGGAACGCAAAGGAAGCGGAGCAAACGGAGACACGCAGAGAAAACGCGTCAAAAAAAGGTAAGACGGCTCTTTCGATTTCGAACAGACCACCCCTTCACCCACCCGCCTCCGCCCTCTTCCCTCCCCCGCCCCCTCCTCCCGCATTTGGCCTTTGCCTTCCTCCGCGTACCTCCGTTTCCTTCGCGTCCTCCGCGTTGCATGCCCCACGCCTCCGGTGCACGGCATCCCGCAGCGGCCCCAATAACAACGCCCCCCCGCTTCGGGTACAAAACGCGTTCCCCCGCCGCGTCAACCTTCTTTCTCCACAACATTCTAAAACCCCTTGCATCACGCCGGTTGGCATGTACAATGTCTCTAGAGACCGCCACACGCGACCGCCCCTCTGGGTTGTCGCTCGTCGCGGGGCGACTGCCGATGATGACAGCACTCCGCGATGGGCACCAGACCAGAGCGCTCAAAACGCCGCAAGGCACATTGAGCAAAGGCTGCGTCCGTTGCCGCGTGCGAGCATTTGGCCTCAGCTCCTTTTTCATAAGGAGGCCTTTCGATGGCATTGATACTCAATCCCGCCGTCTCCCGCATTCAACCCGCCGACATCCGCAACGTCCTGCTCACCGGTCACACCGGCAGCGGCAAGACCTCACTAGTCGAGCGCATGCTCTTTGAAAACAAGAACATCGCCAAGCTGGGCACAATCGGTGAGGGCAACACCGTCTGCGACTACGAACCCGAGGAGAAGCACCACAAGCACTCCTTAAAGTCCGCCATCGTCCACTTCATCCACGACCGCCGCCTGTTCAACATCATCGACACGCCCGGCTCATCCGACTTCGCCGGGCAGGCTCTGGCCAGCTTCCCCGCTGTTGAGATGGTGCTGGTCGTCGTCGATGCCGTCAAAGGCCTTGAGGTCACAACCCACCGCATCATGAAAACCGCCGCGGCCCTCAAAATCCCGCGCATGATCGTCATCAACAAAATAGACAATCACGCCGTCAACCTCGGCAAACTCCTGCTCGACATCAAAGAAGCCTTCGGCCCCGAGTGCATCGCCATGAACCTGCCCATCCGCGGCAACAGCGATGTGATCGATGTCCTGGACCACGGCACCGCCGCCGGTGGCTGGGACAGCAGCCTCATTCCCGTGGCCGAGGCCCACCAGCGCATCATCGAGCAGATCGTAGAGATGGATGAAGAACTCACCGGCGAGTACTTTGAAAAGGGAGACCACCTCGATCCCATGAAGGTCCACCGCGCTTTCGAATCTGCCCTCGCCTCCGGTCACCTCGTGCCCATTCTCTTTTGCTCCTCTCTCACCGGAGCCGGAGTCGCCGACCTCCTGCACATCATCGCCGAACAGTCGCCCAGCCCGCTGGAGGCAAGCACGCTGGCACTCGGCAACCCCTCCCCATCACCCATCCACACCCTGCACGAAGGTGCCGACCACCACGAGTTCATCCCCGATGCCCGCCCCGATGCGCCCTGCATCGCCCACATCTTCAAGGTCATCAGCGATCCGTACATGGGCAAACTCGCCGTCGTGCGCATCGTCCAAGGCACGCTCAAGAGCAAGTCGGAAATGTTCCTAAACGACAGCAAAAAGCCCATCCGCATCGTTCACCTCTTCAAAATGTTCGGCAACCAACACGCTGAGGCCGACCACCTCAGTTGCGGCGACATCGGTGTCATCCCCAAAATCGAAGAACTCAAGTACAACTCAATCCTCCATCAGGATCCGGCCCACTCCACCATCACCCCGCCGGTAATGGCCCTGCCCAAGCCGCTCTACGGCGTCGCGATCGAACTCAAAAACCACGCCGATGAGACCAAGTTCGCCGCCGCCAGCCACAAGATGATGGAAGAAGACCCCTGCTTCAACGTCGAGCATGTCGCCGCCACCGGCCAGACGCTCTTCAAAGGCCTAGGCGAACTCCACCTCCGCATCATCGTCGAAAAACTCAAAAACCGCTTCGCCGTCGAGGTCACCACAAAGCCCATGAAGGTCGCATACCGCGAAACCATCACCGCCCTGGCTGATGGTCACCACCGCCACAAAAAACAAACCGGCGGCAGCGGACAGTTCGGTGAGGTCTACCTCCGCGTCGAGCCTCTGCCCACCGACCACCCCACCGGCTTCGAGTTCGTCAACGAAACCGTCGGCGGCACCATCCCCCGCCAGTACATGCCCGCCATCGAAAAAGGTTGCCGCATGGTCCTCACCGGCGGCGCCATCGCCGGGTACCCCCTCACCGGCGTCAAAGTCAGCGTTTACGACGGCAAGTACCACGATGTTGACAGCAAAGAAATCGCCTTCGTCGCCGCAGGTAAAAAGGCCTTCATCGATGCCATCCAAAAAGCCAAGCCCGCCCTGCTCGAACCCTTCGTCAAGGTCGCAGTCACAGCTCCGCAAAAACACATCGGTGATATCACCGCAGATCTCTCCGGCCGCCGTGGCAGGATAGAAAACAGCGATTCAGACGGTGACAACTGCATCGTAACGGCCACAGTCCCTCTGGCAGAGCTCACCGCCTACTCCAACGAGCTCAAAAGCATGACCGCCGGTCAGGGCAGCTTCACCATGGATTTCAGCCACGAAGAGCGCACACCCCCCGCCGTGCAGGCCTCCGTCATGGCTCAGTACAAACCGCATGCCGAAGAGGAATAATCCTAAGTTGCACATTTTTCACTCACAATAACCATTCTCTGTGCGCCGGGCCAAACGCCCGGCGTACGGTTTATTGAAGCAATCCAATGGCGATTGTTCAGTCTGTCACCGCGCTCCACCAACTTTGCCACACAAAGAAGCCGGTCCGGTCACCGCCTCCTCGCCAAAGCACAACGCCGCCCCACACAGCGGGTCACTGCATGATCTCAGACAGTCCCAATCCAGACGCATCCTTCCCTGAACCAAAACCGATTCCAGTTCGCGTTCCAGTTTCATCATCGCCAGATGGTGCTTCGCCAGAACATCTACCCAACCCAATCGCTGATGATGCTTTCGAGCCCGGTCCATCGCAAATCATCAGCGATGCCGTCGTCGAGTCTCTCCTGCACCGCATGCGCGCCGGAGATCGCCACGCCGCGGCGGAATTTGTAACCAAATACGGCCCACGCATCCGCCGCCGCGTCCGCGCCCGCATGAACCCCTCCATGCGCCGCATCTTTGACAGCGAGGAACTCCTGTCAACCATGGCCCGCCGGCTCGATCTATTCGTCCATGAAGGACGCATGACCGCCGAAAATCAAGCCCGCCTGTGGGCCCTGGTCAACCGCATCGGCGACAACGCCGTCATAGACCGCTACCGCCTCATCAAGCGGCTTAATGCGCTGGAGGCGGCAGATGGCCCCGCCGCCGCGAACATCCGCCGCCGCCAAGAACCATCGCCCGATGCCGACTCCAGCCCCATCTCCCTCGATGAAGTCCTCGACTGGATTGTCGATGCTCGCGACCGGCAAATCCTCATGCTCTGGCTGCACGATGTGCCGCTGGGCACCATTGCCGAGTGCCTGATGATGACCGCCACCGCCGTCCGCAAACGCTGGCAAGGCGTCCGCGAACGCCTGCACGAGCGTCTTGATGGCAAACTCAACGACCAGCCCTAACCAGCCCTAACCAGCCCTAATCCCCCGCTCCCGCCCACTCCCCGGCGTTGTATCATTGTTGTAGCCAGATTCCGCCCAGCGCCTCACAGCCTGCCGGACCGCGAGAGATCCATGGGCAAAATCCAAGCCTCGCAATCCGATTTCCTCGATGGCAGTGATCAGCCCTTCATGGCCGATGCCGAATTGCTGTCCGCCAACGACCAACTGGCCGATGCCATCGCCTTCGATGGCGTCGAGTGCGTCCGCCGATCCATCGAAGTAACGCTCGACCGCTACAGGCGCGCCGTCCCAGACCTCCAGCACCGCCCCGAACCGCTCGATGCCGCCATCGCCTCAGTCCTGCTCTACCTCGCCTCAGTCCACAATCCCGGT
>JBBRKQ010000178.1:0-6528 GCA_038231815.1 Phycisphaerales bacterium | reverse complement strand
ACGCCCACCACGCCCGCCGATCTCTGCGATAAACCCAACGACATCATCGCCAAAATCGGCCCCACCCCCACGCCCACAACCGCCCCAACCTCCACTGAAATTCCAGCACAAACAACTTCCGATTTGGCCATTTGGCAATTTGACCATTTGACCATTTCGCCTCCCCCCGCCACCCTCGCGCGCTTTGAAGAGCACGCCATCTTCATCGCCGCCCAGTGGGAAGCCAACCGCCAGCGCGACCTCTACTTCGATCGCGTCTGCAGAAACAAATGGCCTGCTGGCCCATAACCATAAGAGCCGTACGCGGAAGCGTACGGTGGGCATCAACCTACACTTCCCCAAAAACTCCAACCCCCAAAACACCAAACGCCAAACGCGTCAGTTTTTCACTGCGCGAACTCTTTGACATCATCAACACGCGCGGCCACGGTACCCTACCGGGTACCGCTCTTAAGGGGGCGGCTGGGTGGGGGGTTGGGTTGTAGCGAGACGCGGTGGGCGTGGGGTGGGCTAATTTGGTGCTTTGGCGGCGTTTTTTTGGGCTGCAAGCGCTTCATCGTTGGCGGCGGGGTTGACCAAAGCTTGGGCGGCGTATCATCCAACCCGCTATTGCGGGTGTATTTGTTTGCATACTTAGGGTTTATACATGGCTACGTCGACACTCAGCACTCCTGACCTTTCCAAGCCTTTGCCGCCCCGCGAGGGAGACCGGCAGATTCAGTTTCGTGAAGCCCTTCGCGAGGCGATGAGCGAGGAGATGCGCCGGGATGATCGGGTGTTTTTGATGGGCGAGGAGGTAGCGTACTACAACGGGGCGTACAAGGTTTCGCAGGGGATGCTTGAAGAGTTTGGGCCGCGGCGGATTATCGATACGCCCATCAGCGAGAACGGCTTTGCCGGCTTGGCGGTGGGTGCTGCGATGTACGGTCTGCGGCCGATTGTTGAATTTATGAGTTGGTCATTCTCACTGGTGGCGGCGGACCAGCTCCTGAACAACGTGCCGAAGATGCTGTACATGTCGGGCGGCCAGTGGGGCTGCCCGGTGGTGTTCCGCGGCAACAACGGTGCGGGCGGGCAGCTTGGCTCCACGCACTCATGGTGTGTTGAGGCGTTGTACTCGAACGTGCCGGGCCTGAAGATTGTGATTCCGAGCAACCCGTACGATGCCAAGGGTCTGCTGAAGACGGCGATTCTTGACAATGACCCGGTGTTTTTCCTTGAGTCTGAGCGCATGCTGGCTGACAAGGGGCACGTGCCGGAGGAGGAGTACTTTGTGCCGTTTGGCAAGGCAGCGCTGCGGAACGAAGGTACTGATGTGACGCTGGTGAGCTTTGGCCGGCCGGTGAACTTCTGCCTTGAGGCGGTCAAGGAACTTGAAAAAGAGGGCATCACTGCGGATGTGCTGGACATGCGCACGATCCGGCCGATGGATATTGGGGCGATCATGCGGTCGATCAAGAAGACCAACCGGCTGGTGGTGGTTGACCAGTCATGGCCGTTTGCCTCGATCGCGACGGAAGTGATCACGCAAGCGATTGAGCACGGGTTTGACTATTTGGATGCCGCGCCGATTCGAGTGAATACTGAGGATGTGCCAACGCCGTACGCCAAGGGGCTCGAGGCGGAGTATCTGCCGCACAAGGGCAAGATTATTGCTGCGGTGAAGGCGAGCTTGCACAGGCTTTAAGGCGGGAAAGGCCGAAATGGTCAAATTTCAAATTAGTCAAATGGTCAAATGGTCAAATGGAGGTAGGGCGACTGAGCGTCGTGGGGGTGGTGAATCTTGACCGAAGTGAATTTGTTCGCGTTTTCCGAGACGAGTTGTTATCCGAACGAAAATTTGTACTTTCTTTTTTGCATCCAAATCTCCGCGTTTTTTTGACCATTTGACCATTTTGAAATTTGACCATTTGGCCCTTTGGCCGTTTGGCAATTTGGACCCCCTCCCATGCCCACCAACATCGCCATGCCTCGCCTTTCTGACACTATGGAAGTTGGCACCATTGTCAAGTGGCACATTAAGCCGGGTGACAAGATCAAGTCTGGCCAGGTGATCGCGGATATTGAGACCGACAAGGCGACGATGGAGCTGCAGACCTTTGAGGACGGCACCGTCAGCGAGCTGACGATTAAGGAAGGCCAGCCGACGCCGGTGGGCACGATGATCATTAAGTTTGAGGGTGGGACCGAAGCGGGTGGGGCGAAGAAGGACACTGGCAAGGCTGCGGCGGCGGCCACGATGGCGGAGGCCAAGCCTGATGCGGAGGCCAAGCCTGATGCGGCGGCCAATGGGCACCATGGCAGTAACGGAACGAATGGAGCGAATGGGACCAATGGCGCGGCGGAGCGGGTGTTTGCTTCACCGCTGGCACGAAAGATCGCCGCGGACTCGGGCGTGAGCTTGGGTGGCATTACGGGCACGGGGCCATCAGGCCGGATTACGCGGCGGGATGTTGAGGCGGTGCTGAGTGGCGGCGGGAGTATCGCAACGGTGAATTATGCATCTACGGCTCCGGTGGTTGTTGGAGCGGCCGCCGCGGCGGCTGCTCCGGCTGCCAAGGCTGCGGCGTTTGCGTCGGCACCGTTGATGGTGCCGGTGGCATCCGGGCTGAAGCGGCAAACGGTTGCGCTGAGCAACATGCGTCGCACCATTGCGGCCCGGCTGGTGGAGAGCAAGACGACCATTCCCCACTACCAGGTTACGGTGGCGGTGCGTTTGGATGCACTCATGAGCCTGCGCATGCAGTTGAATGAGCAGCTTGCAAGCCAGGGTGTGAAACTTTCGGTCAATGACTTTATTGTGCGGGCTACGGCGCTGGCCATGCATCAGCATCCGTTTGTGAACTCAAGGTGGGTTGGGACAAAGGGTCAGGAAGCGATTGAGATCATGGATCAGGTGAATGTGGGCGTGGCGATTTCGCTGCCGCAGGAGAAGGGTGGCGGGCTGGTGGTGGCCACGCTGCGTCAGGCCGATGCCAAGGGGCTGCGGCAGCTCTCTGCCGAGACCAAGGCACTGGCTGAGAAGGCCCGGACCAAAGGCCTGACGATTGATGAGATGGGTGACAGCACGTTTACCATCAGTAACTTGGGCATGTTTGGCGTGGAGCACTTCACGGCCATAATTAACCCGCCGAACGCCGCGATTTTGGCGGTGGGCGCTGCGGTGAAGAAGCCGGTGGTTGACACGGTTGATGGCAAGGACACGATTGTTGTGGGTCATGAGATGCAGATGACCATGTCCAGCGACCACCGGATTGTTGATGGTGCGATGGCGGCGGCGTATTTGGCGACGGTGAGGCAGTATCTTGAGAAGCCCGCGACGCTGCTGGTTTGAGCGGCAAGTTGGGACTCGCGAGTTCTTAGTCGCGATATTTGGTGTGGCACTCTTTGCACGAAGCAGAGATGAGCTTGAACTGAGCTGAGAGCTTGGCGGGGTCTTTCTCACCAGCGGCGAGCATGTCTTCGAGAATCTGCGACTTATCGCTGTTGTTTTGCAGCAACTGGGCGAAGTCGCGGGGCTTGGAACCAGCGCGATCACCGCTCACTAAGATTCGGAGCACATCAGCCATGCGGCCTGCTTCCTGGACGGCGACGATGTCGGGGTGGTTGGCGGGGGTTTTCCAGCCGGCCTTTTCAACTGCCTTGAGCCGATCGCTGATCTCATCGATTTCGACCATTGATCTGATGAAACCTTGGGGAGGAGCGATGGAAGGAAAGTCACCGGAGATTGAGTCGATTGTGGCGGCATCCATCACTGAGGAGTTGCTGGCGCAGGCGTACAGGCCTTGGTGATTGGGGGCGGTGCCGGAGACCTTCATCCGTTCGACGGCCTGCTGCGGCGTGATCCATCCGAGACTTGCGGCAACGGCTCCCGCAGCACCAGCGCTGCGGTGCTTGCCGTGGTGGCAGTGGATGTAGACGGGCCCCTGCGCGAGCGCATCACGTGTGGCGCGGGTGAGCTCGAGTTTGCGGGTTTCATCAAAGCCGCTGTAACCTATGGGTAGGTGGATGTAGCGAATGCCACGTGCTTGCGCTTTGGCGAGATCGGGCTCGGCACCATCAACGGTGATGATGGTCTTGATGCCCATTGCGGTGAGCGTGTCAAACCCGACGTCGCCATCAGGGACGCTGCCGGAGATAAAGCCATCGTGGTAGGCCACGGCATTGTGAATGCCGGGATAGTCCGCCGGCTTGGTCTCGAGCATGGATGGCAGGAGGATGGGAGGTAACGTTGGCAGTGCCGCCGCAGTTGGTGGGCGAGCGGTGGGCTGCGATGAAGCGCACGAGACGATGCTGGCGGCAACGGCGGTGATGGTGACGGCGAGGATGATGCGAGCGGCTACTGACATGAGCACTTCCGGCGGAGCTGCAAGCGGGGACGGGGCTTAGCTCCCGATTCTTGCGGTGGAAGTATACCGCACCTGCTGCCGGCCGACGGAGCGGCGGGGCGTGGGGTGGCGCGAAAGTGAATCCATCATCCGGGAGGGTGATGCTACGAAAACGGCCCCGGCGTGGTGCCGGGGCCGCTGAGATTTTGAGTCGATACGCGAGGCTTGGGCGTTGTTACGCCGTGGCCTTGGCCTTGACGCGAAGCTCGGGCAGTGACCGGCGGCGATCGACATCGATTGCATCGATGACGTACTCGGCGCCCTTGACGCTCTGCTCGGGCAGGTCGTAGACGAGGTCGATCATCATTTCTTCGAGCACAGCGCGGAGACCACGGGCACCGGTCTTGCGCTTCAGGGCCTTGTGGGCGATGGCGCGCATGGCTGAGTCTGTGAACGTGAGGCTTGCGCCCTCGTTTGAGAAGTGGTGCTGGTACTGCTTGACCAGAGCGTTCTTGGGCTCGGTGAGGATTGAGATGAGCACATCCTCACTGAGCGGGGCCAGCGGCGCGATCACCGGGAGGCGGCCGATGAACTCGGGGATCATGCCGAACTCAACTAGGTCATCGGGCTGAACCTGCTGGAGCACGCGGTACTGCTGCTCGCCATCGGTCTGGATGGCCTCGTGGCCATCGGTAAAGCCGATGCGGCTCTTGCCGGTACGGCGACGGATGATGTCTTCAAGGCCCACGAAGGTGCCGCCGCAGACGAAGAGGATGTTGCTGGTATCAAGCTGGATGTACTGCTGCTCTGGGTGTTTGCGGCCGCCTTGGGGCGGGACGTTGGCCACGGTGCCTTCGAGCATTTTGAGCAGGGCCTGCTGGACGCCTTCGCCTGAGACGTCACGCGTGATGCTGACGTTGGAGCTGGTCTTGCCGATCTTGTCAATCTCGTCAATGTAAATGATGCCGCGTTGTGCGGATTCGAGATCGAAGTCTGCGTTCTGCAGGAGCTTGAGCAGGAGATTCTCGACATCCTCGCCGACGTAGCCGGCCTCGGTGAGGGTGGTGGCATCACCGATAGCAAACGGCACTTTGAGGATGCGTGCCAGCGTGCGGGCCAGCAGCGTCTTGCCCGAGCCGGTGGGGCCGATGAGCAGGATGTTGGACTTGTCAAGCTCGATGGTGCTGTCGTCACGCTCTAAGTGCTGGAGCCGCTTGTAGTGCGTGTACACGGCCACAGACAAGCCGCGCTTGGCGGTGTCTTGGCCGATGACGTATTGATCGAGGAATTCCTTGATCTGCCGCGGCGTGGGAACTTCACTAAACAGGGGCGTGGTGGTGCCCACGCGCTTGCGCTCCTGCTTGAAGATGTTCTGGCACAGATCGGTGCAGTGCTGGCAGATGTAAACGTCGTTGGGTCCCTCAACCATCGGGCCCACCTCGCGGCTGGTTTTGCCGCAGAATGAGCAGGTCGTCAGACGACGGCCTTTGAATCCTGGTTTTGTATCACCGTCTTGGGTCGTGCTTGCCATATCGCGGTGTCTGCTTTACGACGGTCGACGAACACACGGCGAGGCCAACAAAGGCCCCAACGTTGGGTCGCACCGCTTGCAGAGAGTGTATCGGTCGAAGGGGGCCTTGGCTGGATGGGAAAGGTGGGGACGATGCACATTATTTGGACGTAGCAGTTTTATGAAAGCCTCTTGTAACTTGCATGCCGACGGGAAGCGGCTGTAAGCGGTGCTGCGGAGGGGATTCGTGTTCGGCAGCCGATGCTCTGCGGGGCCAACGCGATGGAGGCTTGGGCAGGATGGGGAATTGGGGGAATTCCGAATCAATGTTTGAAACTTGGAAGGGCTTGCCATCGGATAGTACAGATATCATCGGAGGCGAATGCCTATGACCCTGACTGACCCTTGGCCCAATCTGATTGACAACCGGTATGAAATCCAGCCGGGGGGGCCCTTTGACAAAGGCGGGATGGGTGAAGTACACAAGTACAGCGACCTGCGGCTTCGCCGCCGCACGGTGGCGGTCAAGCGGCTTCGAGAAAGCGGGCGAGACAGCCCTGTGGCGCGTGACCGCTTTACCCGTGAGGCGGAGACGCTTGCGACGCTGGACCATCCGAACATTGTGGCTGTGCGGGATGTGGTGATTCAGGATGGAAGCACGTTTTTGGTGACGGAGTTTGTTGATGGCGT
>JBBRKQ010000177.1:0-6601 GCA_038231815.1 Phycisphaerales bacterium | reverse complement strand
GGGAGATTCTCGAGCGCAAGGATTGCGACGCTGATGGGGCGGTTGGTTGCGGCCGACTGCTCGAAGGCGACGATGAGGTTGCGCTTGAAAACGAGTTCGCTGGGCAAGTGGGTTTGCGGATCAGTTTCGGTATCGTCGTAGCCGGGCAGGCCTGAGCCCGGATGAAACGGAACGGACAGTGTGATGAGCTTGGCCTTCGCGGCATGAAGCATGGCATTAAGGTCGCCGGAGGGCCCGATGGGCACGGCCAGCAGGCTGGCGATTTCGCGGGCGCCGCTGTTTACGGCTTTTATGATATTGTCAATCTGTCCCGGGGACAGCCCAAGAAGTTCATTACTCTTTTCGTAAAGCCTCTTCAGCGGGCCGGCAGGTTCGGTGGCGCACATCAGGTCTGCACAGATGTTTCCCAGGGCGACGGCGTGACAAATCGCGCTGTGCTCCAGCGGTGCGGCGTTTGACCGCTCGTGGAACTTAATCGGTGAGATCAGCGATTCTGGGAGCTTCCAGTTGGTTGCCAGCATTGCGCCGACGTCGGCGTGGGAGGCTTCGTACTTCTGCACTTCAAGCCGGGCCACCTTGCGGTGGTCGCCGTTTGCTTCCTTGAGCAGGTCACCGTATTCGCTGCCGAGCGCCTGATACAGCGCGATCATGCCCACATCTTGCAGCAGTCCGCCTAAGAAGGCTTCTTCATCACCGCCGCACTTGGCTTCGGCCGCGATGATCTTCGCGGCCACGCCAGAAAGCAGAGATCGCTTCCAGTACTGCTCGTAGTCAAAGCCAATGGCCTTGTCTTTGGCAAGCCCACTGACAAGCGAGAAGCCCAGAGCCAGCGTTTTGACGGCCGACAGGCCGAGCATGACGATGGCCTGATTGATGGTCGAGCAGGGCTTGCGGAGTCCGTAGAACGAGGAGTTCACGGTCTTGAGCACGCGCAGGGACAAGGCCTGATCGCTGGCGATGGTCTCGCCGATGGCCTTGACGGGCACGTTTTCGTTGTTGGTTAATTCGATGACCTTCAGTGCGATCGCAGGCAGCGAAGGCAGCTTCTTGCAGGACATCACCTTTTCCAGAAGCTCTGGGCTCATGAACTACTTCTCGATCGACGCGGAACGAAACGCCAAAAGGGCTATACGGGCAAGGGCCATATCGGAGATGCTTGCATTCCGCTTGATGCTTGGATCGCCAATTCGGCCTGAATTGCGCTAGGGTTTCCGATGATAACGGCTTGGTAGACACCACCCAGCCCGCGCAGGCCTTACCAGCGGATGCTTCACTTCATCCCGGACGTAGCCATCTTTGCAAGCATGGGGGGGGTGTGTTTGCGATGCAGCTTATCGGCGCAGCGTCGTTCCGGGTCCGCCCGGGGAGTTCACAGCGGGATCGGGGGTCGTCCATTCCGGGAAGCAGAACCGGCGTGAGCACAATGGCTGGGCGATGATGTACTCGCAATAGCTGACCAGCAGCCGCGTGGCCCTGCGGGTTTCCGGACCTTCCGGCAGCGCTTGTGCTTCTTCGGAGCTTCGCGGCCCGCCTGCTGGTGGCTTGGACTGGATTGCTTGCCTGTCGAGTCCGGCGAGCCGCGCCATTGTGCTTGCGCGAACGGTCCAAAGCGGGCCGGTGGCCGCATCATCGTGCGACACTATTCCGCCGTACTCCGGGGAGAACAGCAGCAGGCCTGATTCAGCGAGCGGTTCGCCACTGATGGTGGCCTGAACCTGTGGTTGATAGCCCAAATGTTCCAGCGTCATCCAAAGCAGGGCCAGCAGCGGTGAGTCCTCATCGGGCTGGGCCCGCAGCGATTGCAGGTAGCCCATCGCTGAGGCAAACAGAGTTGGTTGTGGCTCCCGATCAATGATCATCCGCTGGAGCAGTTCTGCCACGAGGCTGGCGCGATAAAAAGCACCCAACGAGCGTCGGAGGTGCCAGAAGGGGTGGGTCAGGTCCCACTCTGTTGCGGTGGCCAAGTCAGCTTCTGGTTTGATCAGCAGGCCGGCGGTGCCGGCGGTGAGCAGTTCAAAGCCGCCGGAGAACTTGGCCATCGGGCGGCGGGCGCCTTTGGCGACAGCGCGAACCAGCCCGTGATTTCGGGTGAGTAGCACGGCGATCTGACTGGTCTCGGACCAGTCGTAAAGCCGCAGGACTAGGGCTGTGTCGAAGGTGATGGGCACGGGGGCAAACAGGGAAGCGTGCGGAACGTAGAAGCGACAAACTACCGGGATGAATATAGAACCAAAGAAAAAGCCCGGCACAGGGTGCCGGGCTCAAGGACGAATCATGTTTGACGATCTTGGCGAAGAACCGGTCGAAACTTAGCAGCCGGCGCCGAAGGCGTTGATGAAGGCCACGAAATCGCCGCCGTCGATGATCAGGTCGCCGTTGACATCGGCCGTCGGGTCGATGGTGACGTCGCCCACGCCGAAGGAGTTGACGAAGGCGATGAAGTCGGACCCGTCAACGATGTTGTCGTTGTTGACATCGGCCAAGCAGGAGGCGGTGTTGCAGGGGCTGGGGTTGATGACCAGCTCGAAGCTGTCGATCGAGCCCAAATCCTGTGCAGCGGTATCGGTGATCGTCAGCGTCCAGGTGCCGGCGGCGGTAGCGCCGGCGAACTCTGAGAGGAGACCGGCACCGGCACCGGCTGGCTTGTACTCACCCTGGGGCAGCGGGGTGGGGCCTGTGCCGAACAGGGTGACCGCGACATCGCTAAAGGTGTAGACGCCAGCGAGATTGGTGCCGCCACCAACGCCATTGAACAGGGTGATGGTGGTCAGGCCGTTGGAGAGTGTGGCGGTGAGGTCATCGACAAAGGTGTGGGTGAGGCCGACCTTGACGGCTAGTGTGGTGATGGTAGAAGGATCTGTGCTGACGATGGTGCTAGTGACCGGCACTGCGGGATCCGCGACAAAGTCGGGGATCGCGATCGGGAAGGTATCGGCGCTGGTGATGTTGGTTCCGGTGCCGACAGCGCTCGTGTTGTCGCCCAAGTAGGTGCCACCGTTGGTGGCACAGTCCGCCTCCGTTACGATTGAGGCGACGCCACCGACGCAGCACGCGCCGGTGGTGACGGGGGTGACGCCTGAGATGCCATAGATGGCAAAGGGCACAGCGCTGTTGTTCCCGATGTTGCGGGCGCTGCCGGCAGCAAACTGACCGTTGATATCGACGGTGCTGTTGGCGCTGCGGAGGTAGCCGCCGGTCGGGGGCGCGAACGCGTTTGTGCCAGTGGCGGGGGCAGCCTGTGTCGGGCCGCCGATGACGGTGGTGTTGAGGTTCAGCAGGTTGACGAACCCAGCGCCATTGTCGATCTGCCAGTTAAAGGAGATGCCGATGCGGCTGCCCGCAGTGGGGGCGACCGCCAGTGCCGGGAATGTGCCGATAACCTGAGTAAAGAATCCGGTGTTCAGTGTGAACGAGGGGAGGTTAAACACCAACGTCGGGGCGTTAGCGCCACCAAGACCAACGACCTGATTCGAGAACAGCGGCGTGGCGCCTGCCGCCGTGCCGCTGACCGTGTTCCAGATCCAGACGTTCAGGCGGACTGGGGCGGCGGTGATGGCCGTGCCGGTGAGGTTTAAAACTGGAACATCCAGTCCGGTAATCACCGAAGTACCGGTGGTGAAGTTGGCCATATCGACGATCATGCCCGTCTGAACGTTGCCGGAACCAGCTACGGGGGCGCTGCCGGTGGCAACGCCCGAGAACGTGGTGGCGCTGGTTAGTGAATCGAAGAAACGATCCGTTGGTGCGGAGTTGCCAACCTGGGCGGATGCAACACCGGCGAGGCTGGAGAGCAGGAGGGCACTGAGCAATGTCTTCTTCATACTTTTTCCTCTTCACGCAGTGGGCGTGAGTGTTAAGGGATGGGCCGTGGCCCGGAACGTAGCTTCTGGGCTACAACGCCCACGAATCAATCTGACCAAGACGGAACATCCGCCGAGAGTGCAATTATGCGACGTTTCGGAAAGCGTGTTCTCTGATTTCTCCCGCAGCGGACCAGCCAATTATACCTCGAAAACAAAAATTTGCAACTGCTGTGAACATCATTCTGCGTGGAAACGGGGAGAATCACTGTGGTTGGAACATGCGTGAGGCCTAAATTGTTTATGCGATTCGATTGATTTGCCGGGCGATAACAATGTGATGGTGTCGTCACCAATAACCAAAATGGGCCAAGTTCTTAGGGTTGCTGCCGCAGATGCCATTGAGCCCTTCTCTGACTAAAAACAGGTCGCGGCGGCAAAGCCGCGACCTGCTGGAACTTATTTATTCGTGTATCCGTGTGTCCGTGGATGCTGCCCTCGGCGAGTGCAGCCGCATCCGTACGCGTCATCCGTGCAAACGGTTGCGATCAGCAGCCAGCTCCGTAGGCGTTGATGAACAGGACGAAGTCATCGCCATCGATGATGTTGTCTTGGTTGACATCCGCGGTGGGATCAAGAATCGGATCACCAGTGGCGAACGAGTTAATGAACGCGATGAAGTCGCTGCCATCGATCGTTCCGTCTCCGGTCACATCCGCAACGCACGCAAAGACCGGGGCAAAGCTGGAGCGAACCGTGACCGTAAACAGTTCTGTGAACTGGGCGTTCTCATTACGGAAATCCCAGTTGCTGGGCCCGGCATAAAGGCTGTTGTCGTACAAGGCGGCAGCGAGCCAGTAGGTCTTATCAGCGAGAAGGCTGCCATCTTGACCCTGCGGAGTGCCGGTTGTTCCTGAGGGAACGCGCGGTCCGGCGCCTGCGCCAAACGAGAGCATTGAGAGCAGCCCGCTACCCGAATCGTCGTTAATCGCCACGAGGTCGCCGAGTTCATCGTACATGGCCATGTAGCTGTCAACCGGCCGACTCCTGCCGGTGTCAAGATCAATGTAATCGGTTGGACCCGCGCTGGTGGGGTACCGGAACTTGACCCAGACAACGTCGTACGGGGCAAGGTTGACAACGAAGGTTTGCCGTCCACCAAGCTC
This sequence comes from Phycisphaerales bacterium, assembly GCA_038231815.1. GTDB lineage: Bacteria > Planctomycetota > Phycisphaerae > Phycisphaerales > UBA1924 > CAILKP01. The sequence goes on along the minus strand of JBBRKQ010000177.1, from coordinate 1,635 downwards.
CGGGATGTCAAACGATGCCGTGGGTGGCTCGCTCACGGTCGGAAGGGGGTTCAGTACAAGCCGGATGTTCACGCGAATGAGGCCGCCGTTGGGTCCGTCTGAGTTCAAGTTCCAGTCAGGGCTTGCGAAGCCGGCATTGCCCGTGCGAACGCCCAGATAGTACACGCCGCTGCCAGGGAACTCAGCCGTCCGGCCGTTGGCCCGCTGTGCGAGTGCGGGGGTGTTAAAGATGATGGAGCCGGGATCGGTCGGGCCGTAGGCGAGCTGGCTGAGGAAACCGGAGCCGCGATCAAAATCCGTCTCTCCAACTGCGCTGGGCGTGCCGCCCTGTGCATCGAAAAGCTGGATGGCGGTATCGCTGAACGGGAACAGGTCAGAGCCCTCGGTGTCGATAATCAGAGCGCTGGCAGGATTGTCGGCCGGGATCTCAAACCGAAAGAAGGTGATTGATTCGGGGCCAACGGTCAATTCCTTGGTGACCCTGCCGCCGGTGAGAACCCCAAAGTCCTGATCCGTCGAGAGCACCGGGGCGGCGTTGACATCTCCGGCGATGCTGGTTTTGTAGCGTATCTGAAGGTTGACGTTGCCCGTGTTAGGTGCCCCGCCGTTGCTGAGGTTGAAGTTTGTCTGACCAAAGCCCGCACGATCGTGCCCGACAACTGCGAGGTAGTATGTACCGGCGGGGAGGATACCGTTTTGACCGAAGAAGTTCCATGATGTGTTTACGCGTGGCCGAAAGCCGCCGCCAAAGCTCATGAGCGCCAGAGAATCAGTGCCACTCTCGAGATTCACCGCCAGCAGGGCGCCAGCCGTGCTGTACAGCGCCAATGAGCAGTCGTTTTCCTGCAAAAGGGTTGATCCTTCGGTCATGATGTCCAAGGCTCTGATCGCGCTGACGGCCGCGGGGAGCACAAATGAAACCCACGATGTGACACCGCGTGCGACCGGGACCGTCAGGCTTTGGAACCCGCCGCCGATTCCAACGGCGACCAGTGTCGGGAACGGCCTCACAGCGCCAAGAATGGCTGGGCTAATCGGAGGCACGTTAGAGACAACCCGAGCCCGAACCGTGAGAAATCCACCGGCAGTGGAGTTACTGGTGAGGGTGTACCCGGGCAAGACGGTGAGGGTTGAGCCAAGCGCTGTCACGCCGATGTAGTACTCCCCCGCGGCCAATGTTGCGCCGCTGCGGCCATCAAAGTTCAGAGCTTCGCTGGTGCTGAACTCAATTCCTTGGCCGAAGCTGAGTTGGCTGAGCAAGAAACTGCCGCTGTCGTTGTCAAAGCCGGCGATACGCAGGCCGGTATCACCGTATAGGGCGATGTAGGTATCGTTGAACCGCTCGCCGTTTGTGCCGCCGAACAGCAGTGTTCCTTCTGTGTCGATGTCAAGGCGGTTGCCGCCGGTGGGCCCGGAGGTGATGGGCTCGGTCACGAAAATCCGGAAGAACTTCGTCTCGCCGGGATTAATTGTTCCGTCGAAGCGGCCGAAGGTGCCGTCGGTAGGCAGTGGCAGCGGTATGCTGGCCGGCGCCGGACACGGGGTGCCGGACTCGGTGCCTCGAAGAATGAACGGGAAGTCAAGCTGCTGGCGTGAGTTCGCATCGCGTGCTGCCGGCCAGGGTGATTGCACAGT
>JBBRKQ010000176.1:0-6635 GCA_038231815.1 Phycisphaerales bacterium | reverse complement strand
CGAGGCCGTAGATGTGCAAACCCCGATGGAAGCCACGGTTTGCCGTCGCATCGCTGGTACAGTCACCGTCGTGCCCATCCTGCGCTCCGGCCTCGGCATGACCGAGGGAATTCTTGAAGTCATGCCCGAAGCACGCGTTGCCCACCTTGGTATGGCACGCGATGAGAAAACCCTCCAGCCACTGGTGTACTTGCGAAAGTTCCCCAAAGACCTTCACGCTGGCCCGGTGGTGGTGGTTGATCCGATGCTCGCCACCGGTGGCTCCGCAGTCGAGGCCATCCGCATCCTCAAAGACCACGGTGCCAAAGACCTGCGCATGATTTGTCTCGTTGCCTCGCCCGAGGGTGTGCGGCGAATGGCCACTGAGCATCCGGATGTGCGAATCTACTCGGCCGCACTAGACCGCCAACTCAACCCGCACGGCTTCATTCTCCCCGGTCTGGGCGATGCGGGCGACCGGATCTACGGAACATAAAGCCGGAGTAAGGGTAAGTAAAAATACGTATTCTTTGATTCCCTCGCCGATATGCGTTGGGAAATCTCTGCTTTTACGCTTTCAGTAATGGTGGCAATTTGTTGCATTGCGCCATGAAAACGCCCCTCCGCATCGCTTTCTGGGCCGGGTTTGGCCAGCAGCGTGCGGCCGCTGGTTCGTGCCGCGATGCTTGCCAATCGGTTGTTTGAAAAAGCTGTTCGAATCGCAACTCCGTGTTGCTCCGCCCCGCAGAAAGAAGAGGTAGCCCACATGCAGCTCACCAACGTCGCTTTGGACATGGACACAGTCTGGGCCAGCCTCACAGAAGATGCGGCGTTGCCCCTTTGGGTGGTTGACGGCAGCGGCAATGTTGAGTATGCCTCGCGCGCCGCGGTCCAAGAATTTGCCAGCGGCAACCGAATCGTTGGCCGCTCAGTTGGCGAGCTGCTCCCAGCCGAGATGGCCCAGGAACGCCTCCTGTTCATCGCCCGCGTTGCCGCGACCGGGCGGCCGCTGATGATGACCGAGATGCTCCGTGGCCGCTGGTCCCGCACGGTGATGCGCCGCTTGGCCGGGCCTCCGGTGATCCGGGTACTCATCACCAGTCGCATGGGTGGCAACGCAGGCGACCTGCCGCGGCCAGACGAGATCGAGCGTTATGAAGTTGTGGTTCCCAAGCTGCACGATGCCGGCCCGTTGGGCTGCCTCTCCGCGCGCGAGATTGAAGTGCTCGCGCTCATCGGTGAAGGGCTATCAACCAACGAAATTGCAAACCGCCTTGGCCGTACCGCAAAAACGGTAGAATGGCACCGCTGCGCACTGGGCAAAAAGCTCAACGTAACAACCAAGATCGAGCTGGCCCGCTTGGCCAACGAGGCCGGACTCCGATCCGAAACCGCCGCCTGCACACGCGAAGCGAGCAACGCCAACGAAGGCGATGTGGTGATCACAGGCGTTGCCGGTGGTGCAATGCCCAGCCGCCGATTCGCATGAGGCTTGATGCAGGCACGCGAATGCAAACCGATTTTTTGAGTGGGCTTACCAGCCCCCGAGGCCGATGAATGGGTCTCGGGGGTTGATGCGCTACAAGCGTGCTAAACGTGGACTGCATCGTATATCACACGCGCAGCAACCCGAACGCTTCCGGTGCGATTTCCGATTTCTTGGCTTGGCCGACGCCGTCGCTGCACGCAGGCGAAACAACTCCTCTTAAAGAGCGGCTGCAACACGCGGGCTTAAAATATCGATCATGCGAAATCCATCTGCAGACGGTTCGTTTTCTGCGCGAACCCGGGTCCGAAGTGTTTGGCGGACGAGGCTACGAGCTTCCTTCGCTATCCGTAGAAACGCATCGCTTATTGCGGTAAAAGGGCAAATCCCCAATCGCCGCCCGTTCCGGCGAATCCATATCTGCTGGCCAAACTAGGTACTCCGCCAACCAACTCACCGACCAACACCGTGGAATCGGTGGTGATGCCAAAGCCCTGAACAACTTTTTAGCCCAAAGCCCTCTGCTCTGCGTGCATAACGCCCGGGTCCAAGATGCGAATCAATCTATTGCCAGCACTCCCGCACCCCCGGCCCGTGCATGTTTCACAACACAGGCTGGCACCCTGCACCGCGGATTGAGCGAGCCGCTTCAGCCTCCGATGCAGCCCCTCGGCACGCTCGCTCTGGACCAGAAATTATCGGACACCCTAATCGGACACCCTAATCGGACACCCTAAAGGCCCCACAGTTCTGACCTGCCCCCATCGGCTCCCGGGCGGGTTTGGCCACGATTCCCCGCCACCCTCCCGCCGCGGCTCCGGCCGACTTACCCTAAGCCATGCCCGAGTCCGGAATCACGCAAAGCCCCGACAGCACCGCTTCATCCGCAGCGAACGCGACTCAGCCAGCGCAGGCCGTTGTCATTGCCGAGGGAATCCGCAAGACCATCGCACGCCACCCGCGCCCACTCGGCGGCGATCCGCTTCGCACGATGGATGCGCCGGTGTTCTCCCTCAGCTCTATGGTGCTCAACAACCAAGCTGGCAAAGAGACCATGACCCCGCGCAAGAAGCCGCCGTGGCTCAAGGCCAAAGTGCCAAGTGGCGAAGGCTACAACCGGCTCAAGGCAATCATGGATGAGCACAAGCTCCACACCGTCTGTCAGGAGGCGGGTTGCCCCAACATGGGTGAGTGCTGGTCTCGCGGCGTGGCCACCATCATGATCCTTGGCGACACCTGCACCCGCTCCTGCGGCTTCTGCAACGTCAAGACCGGCCGCCCAGCCGCGATCGATAAAGATGAACCCCGCCGCGTCGCCGAGTCGCTTGCCCTCATGGGCCTCAAGCACGTCGTCATCACCTCAGTCAATCGTGATGAACTTGCCGATGGTGGCGCAGCGATTTGGGCCGAAACCATCGTCCGCTCCCGCGCTGCCTGCCCGGACATGAGCATCGAAGTGCTCATCCCAGACTTTGAAGGCAACTGGGCCGCACTGCAAATGGTGATCGATGCCCAGCCTCACATCGTGGGCCACAATCTCGAAACCGTCCGCCGGATGTACCCGGCCGTTCGCCCCAGCGCCAAGTTTGATCGTTCGCTGGACCTCCTTCGCCGCGTCAAGCAGCAGGGGGGCGTGGCCAAGGCGGGCATCATGGTCGGCATCGGTGAGCGTGATGACGAAGTTGATGAGCTGATGGGCGACCTGATCGCCTCCACCACTACAAGCAACGGCGCGTGCGACATTCTCACCATCGGTCAGTACCTCCAGCCCACCCGCAATCACTTGCCCATCAATCGCTTTGTCACGCCAGAGACCTTTGATGCGTACCGCATCGCAGGTCTGGCCAAGGGGCTAAAGGTGGTCGAGTCCGGGCCCATGGTCCGCTCCAGCTACCACGCTGATCATCAGGCCGATTCGCTGACAGACATCCTAAAGGTCCGGGCTCGCTGCTGAGCAGCTCGATCCAAAACCACTCGCAACCGCGCTCGGGCCAGTCGCGCCTTAACGGGCCTCGTCGCCGGTCTCAGGCGTGTCGGCCCCACTGGGCGGCGGGGCCGGTGGTGCAGTGAGCCTGTACAGCCCCGTAATCCCGATCCCGCTGATCGCCGGTCGGTCCAGCCAGCCGCCCGCCCGCAGCGATATCGCCAGGAACGCCTGATCCATCGGCGCGCCCGCGGCTGCCACACCGGCGATCCGGCTTCGCATCGGCATGGTCCACTGTGTCGCCGGCCCATCGCGCAGCAGCTTCGTCACCGGAGCGAGCGACTTGCTCTGCATCACCACATCCGCCAAGCGCGAGCCAATCGAATCAGCGCACAGCAGCCTTACGCCATACTCCGTGGTGACCGCCACCATCCGCTCATCCTCCGAAACAGCAATGTCCAGTGCGCTGCCCGTCACGGTCGTGGCGATACACAATTCCTGACCAAGCTGCGGGTCCCACACCCGCACTGTTGAATCTTTACCACCCGACAGCAGCCGGTTGGCCTTCGGTAGCCACTCTAAAGACCACACGGTATCGGTGTGCCCGCTGAGTTCAGCTGCACGCTGATACGTCTTTAGATCCAAGAGCTGAATCACCCGGTCGTCGCCCGCTGTTGCGATGAGCCTGCCGTCCGGTGAAACGGCCAAGGCGCGAATCGCCTTTTTGTGGGCCGGGATCGTCGCTTTCAACTGCCCGCTGGCCGCGTCAAACACCAGCAAGCCGCCGCTATTCGTGGCCACTGCAATCACGGAATCATCCAGCCCAAATGCTACAGGCCCCGTCAGCGAGCTCTCGCCTCTGTCAAACACCGTCGTCGATTGAATCACGCTTTGCCCAGAAATCGTCACCATACCAATGGTGCCGCCTTTCCGCACCATCGCCACCCTGTCTCCGCTGCGCGACAAAGCCATCCGCATAACCGGTGAGCCGCCAAGCTTGATGCTTACCAGCGGCGCATCCAGCTCCTTCCACAGTCGCAAGAATGCATCCGCTCCGCCAGTGAACAGCCGTTCATCACGCAACGCCAGTATCGCTGTAATCCCGCTGTCATGGGCTTTGCCAGATTCAAGAAACTTTGGCGTAGCAGTGTCCCATCGCTCCACCTGTCCTGCCGCGGTGCCCACGAGCAAACGGTTCTTGGCAAACGCGGTCCACGGCAATGCCCGCGATTCTGACTTTGCAGTTTCGATCTTCTCCGCACACGGCTTGGTGTTCCACAGCTTACACGAGCCGTCTTTCGAGGCCGTCAGCAGCAGGGGGGTACCCGGCACAAACGCCGCGGCAAGCACCTCCGCCGTGTGGCCCGTCAGAGTCATCACAAGCGTGAAATCCTCAGTCGAGTACACCCGCACCGCGCCATCTGCGCTGCCCACCGCAAAGCGCGGCACATCCGGCGAAAAAACCAGATCCGTCGGTGCGCCGCCCGAGTCACCGAATGAAGCGAGCTGCTTCCCGGTGCTCGCCTCAAACACTCGCGTGAGATTGTCCATCCCCGCCGTGACCGCAAATTGTCCATCCGGTGAGAACGCCACCCGCCGGGTGGCCCCATTGTGGGGCGGTAACATCGTTGCTCCGCCCGCCGGGTCCCAGAGCGCACACTCGCCTTTGTCCCTACCGATGATCCACCGCTGGCTCACATCGTCGCGTGCCGCCATCATCACACGCTGCTGCTGCCCGCCGGTTGTTATCCCGCTGAGCTGCTTGGCCGACTGCGCATCAAGCGATGTCAGCACGCCAAGCTGATCGAGGGTGAGCACCTCCCGGTCGGCACTTGAAAATCCGGCGGCTTTCAGCCCCGCCGTGCCCACCTTGGCCTCCATCGAGAGCGTCAGTTCAGGAACCCTCAGCACGCGAACCTCGCCCGAGCCACCAGCGATCAGCAGCCGCCCACCTGCGCTGTCAAACTGACTAAACAGCGGCAAAACCAACTCTCCTAACTGTGCTTTTACCGGGGCTCCCGCCCGGCCTCCCGACTGCGCCTCCGGTGATGAACTGGCTTCACTCCAGCGAGCCCGCACGCTGCCGAACGTGTGCGACTGCTCACCCGCCACACGCTCGCCCGCAGTGTCGCCCAGCGCACTCGCGACGCTGATCAGGCTTACGGCCCCTTTGCTGTAGCCAAGGGCCATCCAGCGTCCATCCCGCGAAAATGAACAACTCACAACCTTACCCTTTTCCGACGGCAACCGAACCAGCACCCGGCACGTTAGTGCATCAAGCAGCACGCTATTCCCATCAGCATCACCCACAAACGCTAGGTCTCCGGCGGGGCTCATCGCAATGGTGCCCACCGGCCTCCGGTCCAGCGGCCGCACCGTGATCAAGCTCGGATCACTCATGTTCTTAAGCAGTTGCCACTCCCACCGTTTCTTCTCCTCATCCGTGCATCGTTCCAGCCGGCTAATCGCCGCGATCGGTGAGCCCGAGCGCAGCAGCGGTGCTGCGGCATTGATGTTCGATGCGTACAGCGCTTCCTCGCTCCGGCGCAGTGCCGCCGCCGTCGCGGCCGCCGCTGCCTTGGCCGCTGCCTCTGCCTCCGTAGCACGCGACAGCGCTTCCTCTGTGCGACCAAGTGCCTCCGCCGTTGCCTCACGAAACATATTTGTCGTCACAAGTCCCGCCGTCAGCGCCGTAACCAGCCCGGCCACCGCCACCGTCGCCAGCTTGTTGCGCTGCACCGTTTTTCGCAGCCGGTACCACGTCGTGTCCGGCGCCGCCACCAGTGGCAGGCCTGCCAAATACCGCTCCACATCTTCAGCAAGCTGCAGTGCAGATTGATACCTCCGCTCCCTGTCCGCATGCATCGCCGTCAGCGGGATCAGCTCGAGCTCGCGCCGCAGTCCGCTGTGCATCTCAGCGATCGACACGCCCCGCGCCCCGGCCGCCGCCCGCGCCGCCGCCGCCGGCAACGCCCGCAGCGCCTCGCTCGGCCGCCTAGTCACACCCCGGGCCACCAGCGACCGGGCCTGCTCCAATGGCACGCCCCGCAGTGATTCACTGGGCAGCGGCAGAGCGCCGGTCAGCAGTTCGTACAGCACCACGCCCAGCGAGTACACATCGCTCCGCGTGTCAATGTCCGTCTCGCTCATCGCCTGCTCGGGAGACATGTACTCCAGCGTCCCCACAAACATCACCATTTCTGTGCGCGCAAATTGCGAACTTTGCTGCCCGATCACCTTGGCCAT
>JBBRKQ010000175.1:0-6736 GCA_038231815.1 Phycisphaerales bacterium | reverse complement strand
TCGGGCAGCAGGCTCATGCAGTTGATCCCGTCTGCATCCAGTACCAAGTGGCACTCGGCCTGTTGCAATGCCAGCAGCACGGTGTGTTGTGCGCCTTCGGCCGTGCCTAAGCCTGGCCCAACAGCCAGCACGTGTGCATCAAAGCGGGCGGCATCCATCGCTGCGGCCAAATCGCTGCGGTTGGTGTCGCCATCATCAAGCTGCATCAGGGGGCGGGCTGTGGCCGATGGGCAGAGGCCGATTGCGGCATCGCACACGCTCGCGGGCAAAATGAGTTTGGCAAGCCCTGCGCCGGTGCGCAGCGCTGCGCGGGCACAGAGCGCGGGCGCTCCGATCATGCGGTGGGGGTGCACTGCACAGCCGCCGAAGATGCTGACGGTGCCGAATGTACCTTTGTGTCCGGCGTGGGTGCGCGGCGGGAGTTTGGCCAGATCAACCGGCGGGCTCTGTTTCATGGGGCCTGTTCGAGGTGGTTTGTTGTTGAGGGTTGAAACCGGCGTGATGACTTGGCGGCGCGGGCCGCGGCGAAAACCGGGGTTCACGCAGTTTTTGGAGCCTGCGGTCCCGGGGCGATTGATCCGGCCAGACCATCGGCCTTTGTGGCCAGGGCAAAGTCTTTGGAAGTGATGCCGCCGGCATCATGTGTGTTCACTGACAGCGTGACTTTGTTGTAGCGAATGAGGATGTCGGGGTGGTGGGCATCGGCCTCGGCCACTGCGGCGACTTTGGCGACAAACTCCATGGACTGGACAAAGCTCGTAAATGCGAAGGTGCGCTGGATGCTGCCGCCCACTTCGGCCCATTCGGGCACGCCGGCCAGTGCGGTGTCAATTTCGCTGGGGTCTAGCCGCCGCGGCCCGGCGCTTTCAGCGGCTGTTTGCGACGGGGAGCCAGACGATTTTTTGGACGAACCAGCCTTAGCCATGTGATGAGCCTTGCAAAGCAGCCCTCGCGAGGGGCGAACGTGACGGCGGAACAGTAGAGCGCAGGCCAGCGTGGCTGGGGGAACGGGCGGAAAGCTGCTCAAACCCTAGGTAACGCTTCACGAGTCATGCGGGACTGCGGAGAATGCCCCGATTGGTTGGGTCTTTGGCGTTGAACGATCGGCAATTGCGCTGGTCAAAGGCCGAGTGCTTAACATTTCGGATGGATGGTGTACATGGTAAACGTCTGATCGAGAGCGTGACTTGGGAGCGTGATGGGGATGTGCTGTTCGTTGCCCTGCCCGAGCGGGTTACGCGGGCGAATATGACGTTTTTCCTGTGGATGGTTGCGGTTGCCGGGCTTCTTGGGCCGGGGCTGCACTTTGTGTGCCCGTGGATGTTTAGTTCGGACCTGCCGGTCATACCGCTGGTGTATCGGCTTGGCCTGATGGGACTTGGCGTTGCAAGCCTCGTGGCTTTGCCCGTGCTGCGATGGCGGCATGACCGCCGGCTGCGGGAAGAGTTGGCGACTTGTGTTGAAGGACCGGGCACATGGGCCGTTGAGCTGCTGGTGCTTGGCCTTGGCTGGTATCCAAGTTTTCCGGTTGGTCGCTCACCACGGGTAGATGAGGTTGTGCGCGTGTGGAAAAACCAAGCATGGAAGAACGGTGCGCCCGGCACTGTGGTTGTGAACCTGCCAAAGGTTGTGGGCCTCACGCTGCCGGCTGGTGGTGGGGTGGATGCGGCCCCGCAAAGCCGCGACTGGTATTACTGGTTCTCCAAAGCGCTGCCGTTTGTTGGCCTTGGGTGGGCCATGTTCACCTGCGTCCGCACGCTGATTCTGGGTAACATCTCGACCGAGGTGGCCGTGACGCTGTGGTGTACAGCGTTGTTTCTCATGTTCGCTTTATGGATTTTGGCGCGGGGGCCGAGGTACCCAGGAATGAGCGGGCTGCTTGCACACACTGAACCCGGGCAGATTCGGATCAAGGATCGCGTTTTCAATCGGGATGACAGTGTGATGCTGGTGTGCGGTATGTTTGGACAGTGCCTTGTTATGCTTTACAACCGAGCGCGCAGGCCGCAATCCTTGGTGCCAACTTATTTCGCTCCAGCGATGCTGCCGCAGTTGCTGCGCCGCTGGGGTGAGCCCAGAGGTTGCAGCTCAACGGACGTAAGGGATGCGGCGGGAGCGGCTGGCGTGGCATAAGGCGCTGCGGGGCGGTAAATGCCGAAGATTTGCGGTGAGTGGCTTGTGCGGGGCGGAGCGGGCTTCACGGCATTTTTGGCGAGTGAGATGGGGTGGGATGGGATGCGCGGTGGGTTTTGACAGTCAGTGCTGCGGCGACGTGCAACCGATGGCAACGCCTGCCGCGTGCCGAGGATTGACTGTGGGTGTACCAACATGTTCGCGCCGCGGGCAATCCGCAATCTGCCGCCTCCCGAACTGGCTGTCTTGAGTTCCTCCCCGCGCTGGCCTATGACACGTGGTGGCAGCAGCATTCCAACCCGGCGGCGGCAGTCTTGCCCCACCCATTACGCGACTGGCCCCGTCGCCTACGGGCGCACTTCATCTTGGTAATGCGCGCACGTTTTTGCTGAACTGGGCTCTTGCGCGCAAACTTGGTTGGAGAATTATTCTGCGGATTGAGGATCTCGATGGACCGCGTATCAAGCCTGGTGCTGCGGAGGCCATCGCCTCGACCCTGCGGTGGCTGGGCATGGACTGGGATGGTGATGTGCTGATTCAGTCGCACGATTTGGCGCCGTATCAACAGGCCATGTCGGTTCTGGCATCCAAGGCTCTGGTGTATCCGTCGGACATGAGCCGCACCCAGATTGAGGCGGCGGCATCCGCCCCGCAGGAAGGCTCCGGTGAGGTGGTATTTCCGGCGAGTTTGCGGCCGGTACTGGCGGCCCGTGCGTTTGATGCGCCGGAAATGAGCTGGCGGTTTGCCACCACCGCGGGCGAGGTTGAGTTTCTTGATGGTGTTGCCGGGCCGCAGCGGATTGTTCCGCAGGCGAGCATTGGTGATTTTGCGGTCTGGACGAAACGGGGCACGCCGGCGTACCAGCTCTCGGTTGTGGTTGATGACCATCGGCAGGGCGTGACGGACATTGTGCGGGGTGATGATCTGTTGGACTCGGCAGCGCGGCAGATTCTGCTGTACCGTGCCCTTGGGCTGGGGCCGGTGCCACGCTATGCCCATTTGCCGCTGGTTGTGGGCACGGATGGCAAACGACTTGCCAAACGCCACGGGGATTCCCGGGTTGAGCATTACCGGGCGATGGGCGTGCTAGCCGAGCGAATCATCGGCCTTGTGGCGTTTTGGAGCGGATGCTGCGACCGGCGGGAACCGATGTCCGCCGCGGAGCTTGCGAAGGTTGTAGACTTGGCCCGAGTTCCGAAGGACCCCGTAGTGTTTACCGCAGAGGATGAAGCATGGCTGACAAAAAACAATTAAACGCGTTTGGCCGTTGCATACCCGTCGCGGCGCTGGCCGGACCGATGGCATTGGCCGCACCGGTGACGCTTGTTGCACTGGCGGCGGCGATGATGACCATGACCGGCTGCGACGACCGCGCGAGCGCCGATGTGGCGAAGGTGAATGTGGGCGGCAAGAACTTTTTTCTTGAGCTTGCCATTACCGGTGAAAAGCGGTTTCGTGGCTTGTCGGAGCGGACCTCGATTGATCCCGATGGCGGCATTTTGTTTGTTTTCCCGGACAGCCAGGTGATGGTGCAGGGCTTTGTGATGCGTGATTGCCCGATTCCGATTGACATTATTTATCTTGACAGCGCCGGGCGTGTGCTTGCGATGCACGAAATGAAAGCCGAGCCGCCGCGCGACCCGGCCAAGGGTGAGGGCACGCCTGCCGATGCGAACAACGTGGCGTACAACAGCAGGCTGAAGCAGTGGAGCAGCCGGTATCCGAGTCAGTACGTCATTGAACTGGCGGGCGGAACCATCAAGACGCTGAAACTGAAGGAAGGCGATCAGATTGTGATCGATCCGGAGTTTAAGAAGAGGACGAGGTGAGGCGGGGGCGGGAGGCGGAGAGAAAAGATAGAAGAGTGAGCGCGGTTGCAGCAGCAGGGGAGGGTGGAGGCAAAGGGCCCCAGGGAAATGGAAAGCTGTAAGGCAAAGATGTCTTGCCGCTACTGTTTTTGCGGTTTGCTTTTTCTGTTGCCGTTGCCTCAGAACATCTTGAGCTGTGGACTGAGCCGCTCTTCAATGCTCGGATGGTCAACATCAATGCGATAGTCACCACTAAAGCAGGCTGTGCAGTAGTTGGGTGCGGGGCGGTTCATGCAACTGAGCATTCCCTCCATCGAGAGGTACGCCAGCGAGTCAACCCCCAGAAAGGCCCGGATCTGCTCGACCGTTTTGCCTGCGGCAATAAGCTGGTCGCGCGAGGCAAAGTCCACGCCGAAGTAGCACGGATTGCGTATTGGCGGGCAACTGATGCGCAGATGAATCTCAAGCGCGCCGGCTTGTCGAATCTGCTCAATCTTGGCCTTTGTCGTCGTGCCGCGCACGATCGAGTCATCAACAATAATCAGCTTCTTGCCGCGCACGATCTCGGAGACAACGTTCAATTTCAGCCGCACCGCAGACAAGCGTGCCTTTTGCGTGGGCTTGATAAACGTTCGCCCAACATACCGGTTCGGCACTATGCCCTCCCGGTACCAAATGCCCGACTGCTTGGCGTAGCCAATGGCGGCAGAGCGCCCGGAGTCTGGCATGGCGATCACATAATCCGCATCAACTGGTGATTCACGGGCGAGCGCTGCGCCAAAGTCCTCTCGTGTGACTTGCACGTTCTGACCGAACACGTTGCTGGCCGGTGATGCAAAGTACACGTGCTCAAACACGCAGTGGGCAAGCTGCGGCGCGGGGTCTGCAAACCGCCTGCTCGACACACCATGGTCCGAAAGCGTGACAATCTCCCCGGGCTCAATTTCACGATCAAGCGTTGCGCCTACAACATCCAGCGCCACCGTCTCACTGGCTACCACCGGCCGGCCATCGGGCAGGGTGCCCAGTACCAATGGCCGCCAACCCCAAGGGTCACGCGCCGCTTCGATGCGGTCAGGGAACAAGAACAGCAGGCTAAACGCACCCTGCAGGTGCCGCAGTGTTTCGGCCAGCGGGTCTACCGCGTTCTGCTGCTCCGGGCTGGCCAAGAGATGGATTACCACCTCCGTATCGCTGGTGGTGTGAAACAAGTGGCCTCGGGTCTCAAACATCTCACGGAGCTTGTCGGCATTGGTCAGGTTGCCGTTGTGGGCTATGGCTACCTGCCCACCAATATACCGCTCTAGCAGCGGCTGCGCGTTGCATGCCAGCGAGCCGCCCGCTGTTGAGTACCGTGTGTGCCCAATCGCCCCGCCAATCTTTGGGTTTGCCTCGCCCGGGGTTGATGGTGAGCCACGCAGCTCTGCCGCGGCGTTTAGATCATCAAGCACGCGGGGTTTGAAGACCTCGGGCACGAGGCCTTGGCCGGTGTAGCCGGTGAGGATGCGGCCGCTGGAGACAGCGATACCGGCGGCTTCCTGCCCGCGGTGCTGTTGGGCGAAGAGGCCCAAGTATGTGAGCGTTGCGGGCTGCTCTGAACCCCAGACACCGAAGACGCCGCACTTTTCTTTCTTCTCGCTGGCGCTTACCAGAGCATCGGTGAGCGATGCGGACTGGGACAAAGATTGGGAGCCCAACTGGGAGCCTGTTTGGCCGCTTTGTGCGCACGCGTGCGACCGCTTTCTGGGCTGCGGCAGTTGCGGCAATGAAAACAAAGCAGGAACACTCGGTGCGCTGGGGCGAGTAGGCATCGCCAGCAGTTTAGCGTGGCGGCTGGGGCAGGGGTGGCGATGGCCCAGAAAGACCCCGCGGCGGTGGTGCTTGGGCTGTTTGATTGTTTGATTTCCCGCCAACGGCAAACTGCGGGTGGTTGGGAACCGCAGCTTACTTCGTCGCGGGCTGGGTTGGTGCACCTGCCGGTGTGCCCGCCGCTGGTGCGGGTACTCCGTTCGTAGCCGGGTTTGATTGATTTTTTGCCTGCGACTCCGTCGCCGCCGCTTGTGCCGCCTCCGCTGCGGCAAGATCCGCCATCTGTTTTCTTCCGGCAAAGTACAGGCCCACCATCATCAGGCCAATGCCAGCGCCAATTCCAAAGATGCGCAGCCGCTCGCGCATGGGCAGGCCGCTGGTGGCGCCGGGTGGCGTGGGGGTCTTCGATGAGGGTTCGCTGGGCAGGGCCATATAAAAGGAGGGTATGGAGGTAGCTCAATTCCTGGCTCAGTTTGGTGGCTGGCGTGGGGGCTGGATTGGGGGCTGGATTGGGCGGGAGGGCTGGTGTGGACGATTTTGACGCGCAGCCTCGATTTCTTGGCTGTGCTGCATCTCGCGAGCGTCTTGGGCTTCCTGCTCTCGCTGTTTACGTTTGAAAAAGCGAAACAGGCCAACTTGGAGCATGACCGAACCTGCGATGAAGAACGGAATGCCGCACAGGCCGATGATGACCGCACGCCACATTCTGGCTGAGACAACCTTGGGTTCCTCGCCGCCCATGGTCAATGGGTCGGTGATATTGGACTGGTACAACATCGAAAGCTCGTACAAGGCTGTGCCCATGCCATACAGCATGATCATTGAACCAAGCATGAGCAGGATGAATCCGGTGGATGCCTTCATGACGCACAACCATATTCGAGGCAGTTGGGCTGCGATAAAGGTTGCAGGTTTACCGGGCGGCTGGCTCTCGGCCTAACTACTTGCCCTCGCCGATCACTCGCCCGGTTGGCCGGTAAAACAC
>JBBRKQ010000174.1:0-6925 GCA_038231815.1 Phycisphaerales bacterium | reverse complement strand
TCTTTCTTTTAGGAAAAACCATGTCAAAGTTTCTTCGTCAAATCCTCATCCCCGCGGCTGCCGCCGCCGTCGCGCTGCTCGCCTCGGCGGCATCAGCGCAGACGTACAGCAACCCGGCGAACATCTCGATTCCAACCTTTGGCGTCGCTAACCCGTATCCATCGCCGATCACCGTCGCAGGCGGGCCGATGAGTGTCGGCTTGATGACGGTGACGCTGACCAACTTCAGCCACACGTTTCCGCAGGATGTCTCCGTGATGCTCGTCGGCCCAACTGGGGCCAGCACGATCTTGTATGGCCGGGCTGGTTCAGATGCCGCTGCGGTCAACGCGACGCTGGTCTTCCGTGATGGTGCACCGGCGCTGAGCAACGGCGCAATCGTCTCGGGCGAGTTTGCACCGACGATCCTACTTAACTCAACATTCAGTCCACTCGCCCCCGCCACGCCAACGAGTGCATCTTTGGGAACTTTCACCGGCTCCAACGCCAACGGCCAATGGCGCCTGTATGTGCAAGATTTCGCAGGTCCCGACGGCGGCTCCATCGCGGGCGGGTGGTCAATGTCGTTCGCGCCCCCCGTCGCTGCACAAGATGCCTCTTTCATCTACCAAGGCAAACTCGATAGCGGCTCCGCCGCGGTCACCGGTGCTGCCGACTTCCGCTTCTCCCTCTGGAGCACCGCTGCGGACACCAACGCCCTCGGCCAAGTTGGAGCCACGATCACACGCAGTGCTGTGCTCGTGACTGATGGTCTCTTCACCGCCAGTTTGGACTTTGGCTTCGGCGTGGTCGACAACAAGAGTCTGTTTCTGCAGACCGAGGTCCGCTCGCCTGCGGGCAGCGGTTCGTACACGACATTGTCGCCGCGGCAGCCGCTGACGGCTGCGCTCAACGCGCAGTTTGCACGTAAAGCCGCACTCGCGGATAATGCCACCAACGCCACGAACGCCACCAACGCCACGAACGCCACCAACGCTACCAACGCCGTGAACGCCTCTGCTTTAATCGGTCGTGTGCAGGTAGAAACCGGCACCGCCGCGGCGCCCAACGCCTTGGCATTCGGCAACTTCGTATTCAATAACGGCGGAGCCTCTGAGAACACCGACCCCATGGGTATCTACCGCCTCAACACCGCCGCCAACATCAGCGAGCTCCGCATACAGATCGGCGATGATCCGACCACCTTTGGAGATAGTCTTGTGATCGGTGCCTCTCCGGGCAACGTATGGACACCAGTCTACAACTTCTTCTCGAACGGTGTCGCTCAGAAGGCCGGCGGCGGCTCGTGGGCGGCGCTCTCTGACCCGCGCAAGAAGCATGACATTGCCCAACTCACCGGCACGCTCGACAAGGTGCTGCGGCTTCGCGGCTACAGCTTTGTGTACAACGACGATGCGCTCGCCGCACATCAGGGGTTGCCGGGAACTCAGATCGGCCTCATGGCCGATGAGGTTGCCAGCATCTTCCCAGACTGGGTGAGCGCCAATAACGAGGGGACGCGCTTTGTGACCGAGCGGTCAACGACGGCCCTGATGGTGGAGGCGTTGCGGGATTTACGGGCAGAGAAGGATGCACAGATTACTAGACAGCAGAACGAGATTGCCGGGCAGCAGCGGGTCATTGACGGTCTGACAGATCGCCTCGCCCGGATCGAAGCGGCGCTCGCCGCGATGGCGGCCATGGGCGGCGCGGGCTCGCCTGCTGCCGGGAAATAGTCCGGGGCGATTGGGGAGAGATGATTGATTGCCAAGCGAACGACCCCCGGGCCTTACGGCTCGGGGGTTTTTGTTTGGATGTGGCTGGCGCGGTGCCCGTGCCGGCCGGGACGGTTGGTTGTCGGCTCGGGCAAGGCGTTGATGTCGGTTTAGAGGCGATCGGCTTCGGCGGCGGGCCCGAGGGTGCGCGGGGCGGCGATTAGCGCGCCGCGGTTGCGCACAACGGTGATTTGGATTGGTTGACGGGAACGGTTTGTCGGTCTTGAGGATTTTAGAGTTATCCAACCCCACCGGGCTCGGGCTGAGAGATTGCGACCTAGCGCGGCAACCTGTCGGGCAACCTGTCGGGCCGCCCAAGGCGAGAGGGGCCGCGAGGAGTGGCGGCTCGTCCGCGCCGAAGCTGAGGGTCTGTGACACGGCCATTTTCATCGTGTCGCTGCGGTTGTGCCGGCGAGAGTGAGCTTTACTTTCCAGCACCCTGTCCGACGCCCTGCCCACCACCACCGCTGGCCGCGGCCGCGAGGATCGCCTCGACGCCCGCGCGGTCTTTGGCGTAAGCCAGCGCGTCGGCTGCCTTGACCAGCGAGCCCTTGCGCACTGTTTCATCGCCAACTGCTGCCGCGGCGAGCGCGAGATTGGCAAAGAACGCCGCGCGTCGCTCGTGGCCGGGCGGGGCGAGTTGCTCGGTGTGGGCCCACACCACGGCCAACACTCCGGCAGCCGTCGCGTCATTGCCGCTTTGCCCGGCCTTTGAGCGTTCGGTTGCAAGTTCGGTCAGCAGCTTCACGGTCGTCGCCCGCTCGTCTGAGTTGGCGACCATTAATCGCACCCGTACCGCGGCGAGTTGCCACCGCGCCAGTTGGGCGGTGTGCCCGGGCCATGTTGCGTAGAGAAATCGCAGCTGATGAACTGATCGCTCCGCCAGCCAGTTCAACTCATCAAACGACTCAACGAAGAGCCGGTAAGCCTCTAAGCCATATCGCTCAGCCAGCTCCATCCGCCCGGCCCGCAGCATCGCGGTCATTGCCGTGAGATGGCTGTGGGCCCGACTGGGGTGCCCGGGCGGAAACACCTTTATCGCCGCGGCGGGCAACTGCTCTGCGGTCTCTGCGGCCTCCGCAAACAGCCCTTGCCTTAGAAGTGCTTGGACCAGATTGTTCCGCGATGCGATCGAGTCAGGGTGGTCAACTCCTTGCAGCGTCTCGCCTTTGGTCACAATCTGGCGGCAAAGCTCCAGTGCAGCAACGTGGTCACCCGCAGTCTGCAGGGCACTTTGCAACCACGACATCGATCCCAGCGCCTCACTTGCAAACTCTGGTCCCGCTGCCTCAAACAACCGTATCGCCCTGCGCAACTCTGCTGTGGCCTCTGTCTGCCGACCCAGCACCAGCAGGATGGAACCCAGTTGGCTGTACATTCTGGCCAGCAGCGGATTGCCTGGCGCGAGTGCCCGACTTGCCCGACTGACCGCGTCTTGGGCATGGTCAAGCGCGATCTGGTTACTTTGCATTTCTCGCGCGGCCTCGGCCATCGCGTTGAGTGCCTCGATGGTTGGAAGGGCGTCCTTTCCGAGCGATTGCTCGGCGAGCATCATTGATTTGCCCGCCTGCTCGTAGCTCTGTTTAAACTTGCCGAGGTTGGCGAACGTCACAGCCATGTACATCCGCACCGCAGCCTCCAGCTCTGGCTGACCATCGAAGCGATGATCGAGCCCCTCGGTGGCGCGATTCAGCACATCAAGCATTTTGACTTCGTAGCCCATCTGTGACGGTGAGGCCGCCAGCAAAATGTCTCGCAATAGATAATCTCGTACCGCCGTGCTCAGACGCGCTTCGTGTCTGGCCTCTGCGCTGGCTTTCTGCTCGCGCAGATAGAGCACGGAGCTGACCATTAGGCCGGCCACTACCGCCAGCACCACCGCACCGCTCATGGCGACCAGCCCGCGATTGCGGCGGGCAAACATCGAAAGCTGGTAGGCCGCGGTGGGCGATCTGGCCATGATCGGGTCGTTACGCAGATACCGGCGCAGGTCCTCGGCTAGTTCACTTGCCGAGATATAGCGCCGCTCTTTATCTCGCTGCATCGCCTTGCTGGTGATGATTACCAGATCACGATCTACCCGCCCATCCACGCCGGTTCCGTCAGCCGACCGCGCTCGCATGGGGCGGGCGTTTCCTTCGCTGATCAACTTGGCCGCCTCCGCCAGCGGCTTGCCGGCCACATCAAACGGCAGTGCTCCCGTGATCAGTTCATACAGCATCACGCCCATGGCGTAAATGTCAGCCCGTGTATCGACCGCCTCGGGGTCGCCGCCGAGTTGCTCAGGGCTCATGTACGCCACGGTGCCGATGAGCAGGCCGTGGTGCGTCAGCACGGTGTGCTGCGTGTCGGGCTCAAGCACGCGGGCCACGCCAAAGTCGAGGATCTTGGGCTGGGGTCCGCCCTCTGATGCCGTGGCTGTTTCGCTGGCGCGGCTGCGTGGCGTGCTGGTTTCGCCGGGTTGGCTCGTGTGCAGTGTCGTGATATCTCCACTACTCACCAGCACATTGGATGGCTTGAGATCGCGGTGCAGCACACCGCGTGTGTGCGCGTGCTGAACGGCATCAGCAACTCTGGCCATGAGGGTTGCACGCTCGGACGGGTTGAGTTTCTCCTGGTTTGCATAGGTGACAAGGTCTGGCCCGCGCACGTATTCCATAGCGAAGTATGAAATATCTCCGCCTGCCGCCGGCTCGACTCCTGCATCGTAAATCCGGGCGATGCCCGGGTGCTCTAGCCGCGCCAGCGCGCGGATCTCGCGGGCAAAGCGGCCACGCAGGCCGCGAGAACTGCGTGAGCCGCTGTCAGGCCGCAGCAGTTTGAGTGCCACTTCACGGGCCGGGTTGGTCTGACTCGCTAGATACACGACGCCCATGCCACCCTTGCCCAGGATGCGGAGCACGCGGTAACGCCCCAGTTGCTCCGGCACTTGGTCGCTGAAGTCGTCGGCGCTCGGCCAGGCCGTTGGGCTCAGGGCATCGCCACCCTCGCCATTCCCACCATTCCCACCATCTCCACCATTTCCACCATTTCCACCATTTCCACCATTTCCACCATTTCCACCGGGTTCGCGGGCCATCACCCGCCGAACCAGCCCGCCGCCGTCGGGGCTGACTTGCGCTGCCACGGTGGCATCGGCGCTCAGCAGTTCCATCACATGCTGGCGCACCAACTCGTCGCCCCGACTGGCCGCGGCGACGATCTCGGCCCGCTCGGCTTCTGCGGCCTCTAAAGCCTGGCGAAAAATGTCTCGCACCAGCGCAAACTGATCTGCTGTCAGGGCTGGTCTGTCGAGTTCGTTATCGCGGCCGCTGTCGCTCATGCGGCGAGCTCTCTTTGCAGCCAAGCGCGGATGAACCGGCTGTCCTGCTCTACCGCACCTACTGAAACTTCAGCCACCGCGGCGGTCTGTTCCACGGTAAGCCCCGCTAAAAACCGCAACTCAAAGACCTGGCCGATGCGCTCATCAAACTTTGTGAGCCGCGCAACCGCATCATCAAGTCGCAGCAGGTCCACCAGTTCAAGGTGCGAGGCACCCTTGTCCGTGGCACCCGGTAACGCTTCAAGGCACAATGAATCCAGCGGCACTCGCACCGCCCCGCCGCCGCGGCGGTTTGCGTTGCGAGCCCGTGCGTAATCGGTCAGCACGCTGCGCATCGCCTTGGCGGCGGCACGAAAGAAGTGCTTGCGATCATTCCACCCGGGGTTGGGCGTCTTAAGCATCCGCAGGCAGACCTCGTTGACCAAGGCCGTGGGCTGGAGGGTGTGGCCCGCTTGGCCGGTGCCAAACACGACTGCTGCTAAGGCTCGCAGGTCTCCGTAGGCTGCGTTGAGCAGTTGACCTGTGGCCGCCTCGTCGCCATCGGCGATCTGGGCCAGCAGTCTCGTTACATCGTGTGGCTGCTCAGCACTCATGGGTCAGAGCCATTTATCGGACTAAAGCAAGCCGACTCTGGGGCGGCGAACATGCCGCCAGTTCTGCGTAATCGGCGTAAGTCTAGCCCGGCTGACGGCAAACTCGGTAATCTTGCGAATCTTACCGAAATTCCGTGTGCCTGGTTCTGGCAGTTTGCGTTCAGTGTCCGGTCCGCCGCATACCCGTTAACCAATTCTGCCTATTCACAACTCAACGGAGACCCCCAAATGAACATTTCCACGCCCCCAACCGCACGCTACCTCCTTGCCGGAATGATCCTGAGCAGTGCCCTGCTCGGAGCGAGTCAAGCCGCCCGGGCAAAGGGTCCGCTCACCACCGCCTTTACCTATCAGGGTGAACTGACGAGCGCGGGCACACCCGCCAGCGGCAACTATGACATTCGCTTTCGGCTCTATGACGCGCCCGGTGGTGGCAACCAAATTGGTAGCACGCTTTGCTCTGATAACTTGGCGGTGGCCGACGGCCGCTTCGCCGCGGCTTTGGACTTTGGGACGGTGTTTGCCGGGCAGCAGCGGTTTTTGGAGATGGAGGTGCGTGTGGACACCGGGCTGGATTGCTCGGATGCCAGCGGGTACACGGTGTTGTCGCCGCGGCAGGAGTTGACGGCGGCACCGAATGCCAACTTTGCGAGCAGCGCGGGTACGGCGGCTACGGCAACAACGGCGACAACCGCGACGACGGCAACAACGGCGGCGAACGCGACAGCGCTCAACGGTCAGGCGGGGGCGTTCTACACCAACGCAGCCAACCTCACGGGCGCTGTGCCGTCATCTTCCCTTGCCGGGGTGAGCGGCGCGGGACTGACCAATCTGAGCGGTGCCAACATCGGCACGGGCACGCTGGCGCGGTCAGCGCTGAGCACTGATGTGCAAAGCGGGCTGGGCACCGTCGCCTTGGAATCGTTGCAAAACATCGGCTCAGCGGCGACAGGATCCGGAGCCTATGCCGTGGCAGTGTCGGGCTCATTCGCGTATGTGGTCAATGCCATCTCAAACACGTTGCAAATCTTCAACATCAGCAATCCGGCGGTACCGACGCTGGTCGGGAGCATCCCGACAGGGTCCGGCCCCTATTCCGTGGCGGTATCGGGATCGTTTGTGTATGTGATCAACGCATTCTCAATCGCGCTGCAGGTGTTCGACGTCAGCAATCCGGCGACGCCAACGCTGGCCGGAAGTATCGGGACAGGCGGTCAACCCAATTTTGTTATGGTGTCGGGCTCGTTCGCGTATGT
>JBBRKQ010000173.1:0-6986 GCA_038231815.1 Phycisphaerales bacterium | reverse complement strand
CCGAAACACATAATACATCAGCGTCAGCACCGCCGTCAGCGTCGCGGCAACATACGTCATCGCCGCAGCCGAGAGCACCCGCCGAACCTCCGGCAGCTCATCATCACCGATGATCCCGCTGGACACAAGCAGCCGTTTGGCGCGGTTGCTCGCGTCAAACTCAACCGGCAGGTTGATGAGCTGGAAAATCACAGTCAGCGAGAACAGCGCGATGCCGGCAATAAACAGCCACTGGCCCAGCGCGCCACCAGCCGCAGCCATGAGCATACCGCCCATGATAAAGAGCATCGACAGGTTCCCACCCACACTCGCCAGCGGCACCAAGCCGTTTCGCATGCGCAACGGGCCGTAATTCTCTTTGTCCTGAATGGCATGCCCCGCCTCGTGTGCGGCAACGCCAAGTGATGCCAGCGACCGACCGTGGTACACGTCTTGACTAAGCGCCAAAACCTTGCGTGTCGGGTCGTAGTGATCGCTCATCGTCCCTGCAACCATCTCAATGTTCACCGTCCGGATGCCGTTGGCGTACAGCAGCGCCTGTGCGGCCTCCGCCCCGTTCATGCCGCTGCGGGCCGGAATCTGCAGCGCGTGGTTGAAGGCACGCTTCACCTTAAACTGCGCCCACAACGCCAGCAACATCGCCGGCCCGATAAAGACGAAGTACAGCGGGTCGAGTCCGATAAAAAAACCGAGAGTTGTCATTGTTTCCATTGATAATCCCCTAAATGGGTGATTCTGCACACTGCCAGCCGATGGTACGAGCCAACTTCTCCGAAGTTCGCCCAATCGCTTTCCGACGAACCAGACATCGGTTCCTCTGCCTCAAAGCCTCGGTCGAAATACTGAGATCGCCGCCAACTCCTCAATCAGCCGCCGCTCCCGCTCCGTCAATTCGCTCGGAGCGGCGATGACAATCTCCAGCATCAAATCCCCAGCCGGTGGCCGCTCATCTGCCTTGACCGCACCCGCCTGGCCTGAAGCCAACGGCAACGGCACGCCCCGACCCTTGATTCGCAGCCGCTTGCCCGAGACAACCCCCGGCGGCACGTTCACAGTCGCCGTGTCCCCATCAATTAGGGGCACGTTCACCTTCGCACCAAGGCAAGCCTCCCACGGTGTAATAGTGATGCTCGAAACCAAGTCGTTCCCATCTACTCGAAACCTCGGATCTTGGGCTACCAGAATCGCGATCAGCAAGTCGCCCGCAGGCCCGGGCACACCGCCGGGTCCAAGGCCTGCGAAGCCTTCGCCCGCCAGGCGAATGAGATCACCACTGCGGGTGCCGGGCTTGATATGCACCTCATGGCTGCGGCTGGCCCCATCGGGATATCGCAGCGAAACGGTGCGCGTGGCACCAAGCACAGCCTCGCGAAGGGCAACGGTCACCTCAATCTTGGGCTCGCGCGGGCGGGGTGGCTCTGGCGGCGCAGCCCGTTCTCCAAATGGGCTGCCGGGCTTCCCGTAGCCGCCCGCAAAGCCGCCTCCCTGGTCGCGGTCGCCCTGTTCATTGAACATCGATGAAAAGAAGTCCGAGAAATTCCCGCCAAACGGGTTCTCTCCAGCCGGAGCCGTACCGCTGCGCTTGCGTGAGCGTGATCGCCCGCGGCCTCCAGCACCGCTGCCACCCCCCGGTCCACCATCGCCTCCAAATGGGTCGCCCTGCTTCCAGTTCGCGCCCAAAGTGTCGTACCGAGAACGCTTGTCAGCGTCCTTGAGCACCTCATACGCCTCCGCCACCTTCTTGAACATCGGCCCCGCCTCGGCAGCTTTGTTCACATCCGGGTGGTACTTGCGCGCAAGCTTGCGGTACGCCTGCTGAATCTCATCAGCCGTCGCGGTGCGGCCGACTCCCAAGGTCGCGTAATAGTCTTCAAATCCAATAGCCATGAACACTCCAGTTGTCCCATCGTTGCCACGCTGCGCGCGGCATGATGCAGGGAAACCGGAGACAAACGGCGTGCCGGTCGGCGAGGGGGTCGCTTCACCCCATGGGCCCCTATCCCAGCCCTAAACCAAATCCCGCCATATCCAACCAAATTGCGCCCCTGCCGCCGCAATGAGCGTCTGCCTGCCACCAAGGCTCAAACCCGCTCACCGCTCACCCCGTGGGCCGCGATTAATCAGAAAACCAAAACAACCGCCGAACCAGGGTCGGCTCGGTCCCCGGAGCAGGCTGTTCATCCAAAATCCTGCCAAGCTGGCATAGTGCTGCCAGCCAACAGGCCCACCAAGGCTGGTTCCGCGGCAGTGACCAATGGCGTTATCAGGCAGCCCAACGCGAGTTATCTCACAAAAAACGGGCTTCGAAGTCGTGGCACGGATTTTGAAATAGTGTCCACGCCGGGCCCGCTCAAGCCAACCCGGTGCGACTGGTGTGACCAGTGCGATTCCCTTTCCGGATCTCCGCTGTGTCTTCTGTGTCTTCTGTGTCTTCTGTGTCTTCTGTGGTCTCCGCCCTCTTCGTCCCCTCCCTATGGCTTCTCGCGTGCCGTCCGTTTCCCCCCAACTTCTTCTTTGGTCCGCCACTACTTTCTATCAGGAGCTTCGCCGTGAATTCCAATCCCAACTCATCGTCTTGCTGCTCGCCATCCGCTGCCCGTGCAGACCGTAATGTCCGGGCCGTTTCTCCCGCGTTCTCCAGTTACCCATCCCCGCTGCTGGCAGCATTCTTCCCCGAGTTTGCTGAGGGTCTGAGGTTCACTCGCACCGTCCGAACAACTCCGGCAAGCGGCGCTGCACCACAAGCACAGGCAACAGTTGCTTCACCGTCCGAAGCAGCCGCAACCGCCGAAGAACCCGTATTGCGAATCCCGGTCAACATCGCTGAGTTGCCCGACCGATTTGAAGTACATGCATCACTGCCCGGCTTTGACATTGAGCAAGTTGAAGTCACCTTCGAAGACAACGTCCTGACTCTTAAAGCGAGCCAGACCACCTCCGCACAAACCGACACTGCCCGGCTGCTCCGCCAAGAAATTCCGCGTGGCTCGTACGCACGTTCCATCGCCTTCGGCGAGGCAGTCAACCCAGAGGCCGTCAGCGCCACCATGCACGCCGGCCTTCTCACCGTGATTTTGGGCAAGCAAGCCACCGCCCAGCCGCGGCGAATCACCATCACAACCCCTCACTCCAACTAACCCCTACCGCCCCCCTGCTTGGTTTGAAACTTCGCCCGGCCTGCTTGCCTTCCCTGACGGATGAACGAACCCGGCGCATCTAGCGTATCGAACACCGCCCCTCAACAACCTCTTCTTTTTCTACAGTTTTTACAGCCTGAATCAAACAATCCCCGGGGCGTTTTGGTAGTGCTTTTCGGGTTTCCCCGCAGCGACAGACCTGCGTGGAAATACCACCGGTGATTTCTATAACTTCTCCAGAATCTCTAGGCCCAGCACCCTCCCTCATCAATCACCGGTGCTCGAAGACAGTCTCCGAAAGCTGACCTCGGCCGCGCGAAAGCGTGGCCGAAGTCTTGAGAACCAGACAGCGCACGTGGACCCCGCTCTCACCAATTTCACTAGGTTTTTCATTAGCTTTGATGTTTCGCAAGTTGTGGAGCAGTACTGCCACAACACTCAGAACGCAATCCAATACACAGAATCGTCGTGGAGCCGCCTTATGAATAAGTCCAATCCTTCCAGCACGAATCTCGCTGCACCTTCACTTGATCCCACGCACTCAGCTCAGCAGCGAGCGTGCGGCTCAGTGAGCGCATCAATGCTCGCCCTGCTGGGCTCACTCGCTGCCGCGTGCACCTGCACCAGCGCATTGGCCCAAGCCGCTACCGCGAATCCCGTGGCCACCACAAGCCCAACCGCCGCTGGCTCACCTTCGGCGCCAACCCAATCCGCATCAGATCTTCTCGCCAGCGATCCCGATGTCGCCGCGGCAGTGAGAATCTCCAACGCCTTCAAGAAAATCGCCGCCAAGGTAACCCCCGCAGTGGTGAACATCTCCGCAACGCGAGGAGGCGAAGTCCTGCCCTCACGCCCGCGAAATCAGCAGCAGGCTGATCCTCAGGAAGAGTTCTTCCGCCGGTTCTTTGGCGATGGCGGTGGCCAACCTGGAGGCCCGTTTGGTGGCCAGCCAAACGGCCCCATGCGCACGCCCCAAAGCACCAGCTTTGGCTCGGGCGTCATCGTCACCGCCGACGGCTACATCCTCACCAACAACCACGTCATCGAGGGTGGCCGCGAGATCAAGGTCACCCTAGCCGACGGCACCGACCGCATCGCCAAGCTCATCGGCACCGATGCCAACACCGATATCGCCGTACTAAAAGTTGACGGCACCGGCTACGCCCACGCCACCCTTGGCGACAGCGAACAGCTCAGCGTTGGCGAGTGGGTGCTGGCCGTTGGCAATCCCTTCCAGTTCAGCCAAAGCGTCTCCTCCGGCGTGGTCTCGGCCAAAGGCCGCCACATCGACAACACCGGCGGCCCACGCGCCATGTACGAAGACTTCATACAGACCGATGCCGCCGTGAACCCGGGCAACTCCGGCGGACCACTGGTTAATCTCCGCGGCGAGGTCATCGGCATCAACTCCGCAATCTACACCCGCTCCGGCGGCTACATGGGCATCAGCTTTGCCGTGCCCAGCAACATCGCTTCGGATGTAATGGAGCAGCTCCAGACCAAAGGCAAAGTGGTCTCCGGCTGGCTCGGCGTTGACACCCAGACCCTCGATCCCAAGACTGCCGAATCGCTCGGCGTGCCCGACAAGAAAGGCGTGGTCATCGCCGGATTGGTTGACGATTCCCCCGCTGCTGTCGCCGGGCTCAAGGTCGAGGACGTGATCCTCGAAATCAACGGTCGGCCAACCCCCACCCCGCAGGCCCTTCGCAGCGTCGTCAAGCTGCTTGGCCCCGGTAAAACCGTGCCCATTAAGCTGGTTCGCGCTGGCAAGGCAGAAACCATCAATGTGATCTTGGGTGATCGCGCCGCGGCGGACATCAAGGCCGGCGAAATCCCCGCGGATTCCAACAAGCTCGGTCTCGGTCTGGCAACCCTCACGCCCGCCATCGCCAAAGAAAAGTACAAAGCCCCAGCCCTGCGCGGCATGATCGTTGTCGACGTCGCAGAAAATTCCCGCGCTGCCCAAATCGGCATTCAAAACGATGATGTGCTCGTGCAACTCTCTGGCCGGGCCATAACCGATGTCGCCAGCTTCAACGCCGCCCTGCAGGATGCAGAAAGCCGTGGTGCCGCCCGCCTGGTCGTTCGCCGGGGCACAGCAAATCTCATCGCCACCGTGAGCCTGCGAGAGTAAGCCAGACCGGAACGCACTCTCGCGGGCAAGGCCAGCTCGCCTTCGACAGTAAACTGCCTTCCCAAATGCAACGGGCGGATCTGACGTGTTGTCAGATCCGCCCGTTGTCCTTTGGTCAGAAGCCCTCACCCGACTCCGGCCTGTCGTACCGGCCCACGTAAAACTAGCTGATATTAAGCATGATCCTGCCAGCGTCTAAATACAGCTTGCACGTCAGATCCGACAGCACGTTGGTGCGAACGAGCGTGCCAAGCTCCAGATTGGTCAGGTCGCTCACGTCAGTATCATTTGCGCCGGCTGTCATGAGCGTTGATGTCAAGCTCGCCGCGGTTTCTACACTTCTCGCTGGCGATGCTTTCTTAATTGGCGGCATACCAACTTTTTTCTTGGTGCCCTTACTCACTTTGGTCAATTCTGTTGCTCTCTTTGCCTTCTTTGCCACACATTTCCTTTCTAAAAGGGTTTGGGTGTATCACGAGCACCACATACAACCGCCAGTAGATCGCTTCATCGCACGTTCCTTGCCGTCCAAACCCGCTCCATCACTTCGATTGCCTGATCGCGGAACTCCGCGTGAGACGGTCCAGCGATCGACTTTAAATTAACGCTGGCAATAAATCGCTTCGACAACGCCACAGTTTGTTCCGCACGCACGTTGGCATCCGCCGTCAGTGCAGCTGCCTTGCCCTGTGCTGCAAGCTCATCAAGGCCAAGCTGTTTGGAAGCATCGGTCATCGCGGCGAGCGCGGCATCAGATCGTGCAGAGTCGTTGGCCGCATAGCCGAGCTCACGGTTGAGCACCACCAGCTCATCGAGCGCCAAGGGTTGCGGATCTCGAAGTGACTGCTCCGTCAGATGCGTGTAGGTCGGAATCGACGATCCCAGCTCACCGCTGCTGAAGTACGGCACATCCATCCCCAAATACCCCACCACCAGCGGCCGGTCAAACACCTCGCGAAGCCCCACGTTCCTCGCCGTCGCCGTGTTAAAGCTCACCGATCCTCCAATCTTTCCCGCACCGGCGAGCTCGTTGAGCTTTCTCAGCAGCGAGGCTTGCTTCTCTAGGCTTGCATCAAAGTCATTCACGCTAATCGTCCGGTCAGCGGCTTCTCCAGCAAGCCCTGCCTGCACGCCAGCCTGCGTTTTTTCCGATGTTTGCAGCGACACATCAACCGCACCCACCATGTACACCCGCTGAATCACCCGCAGGAACACATAGTCCTTACCGGCATACTCGCAGGCCGCCTTCAGTTCGATTGCTACCCCAGGCTTCTTCGACCACTGCCGCAGCGTATCCATAATTACATCGTGATCCGCCTGATACGTCGATGCATCTGCCAAAGTCACGATGCCCGTCGCTTCAGCAGCATTCAAAAAGTTCATCGCCAGCGGTATCCCCGAAATCGGCAATCCCAGCGACATCCCCTCCCCGCGCTTGACGCTGAAGCTGTACGTCGGAAACGCTGCGCGTGGCGCCGGCGTCGCCTGCTGACTCGTCACAACTTGGGGAGCACTCAAACCGCCCGCGCCCGGCGCCGTGCTCGCACCCGCTATCGGCAGCGGCACAATTGCCGTATTCCCGCCGCTCCGCACCGGATAGTCCGCTGGCTCAAACTCGCCCTTGAAGTACCCCGTGAAGTACACATCGCCATACGCCTCTCGCGGCAGTTTCAACCTCTTCCGCGAATCATCCAGCGCCAAAAATCCTTTCTCCT
>JBBRKQ010000172.1:0-7060 GCA_038231815.1 Phycisphaerales bacterium | reverse complement strand
CAACCGGCAGCGCGCGAGCGGAGGACCGCACCACGAGCATCGAAATCGCACCAGTCGGGCTTGCGCTCTCTACGCAGTCGAGATCACCTCTTAACCCGCGACCGGGGCTACGAGAGACCTGGAGAGACTTTGGGCCCAAATCGGCCCCGCGGGCTCCCGGACGGGCGGTCGCCGGTTATGGCGGGCGGAGGGGCAGAGACCTGGCCCGCGTTGGGCCACGTCGCTAAACCTCGCGGGACGTGGGCCAAAACGCGAAAACGCCGCCGAGGTCTCTCGGCGGCGTTCCCTGAAAACCAAAGGGCCGGCTGCTTTCGCAACCGGCCCGGCAATAGCGGGGATTGGATTTGAACCAATGACCTCCGGGTTATGAGCCCGACGAGCTACCAGGCTGCTCTACCCCGCAATCTGGAAACAAGTATAGGCCCAGCGACCGTTGCATCAAGCCATGAGCACACATTCGGTGCTCAGTTTCGTCCATGGCCCGCCCAGCCGCCACGATTTTGGCGAGATATCCACGGTCGGCACGGCCCGTCAACCCTGGTTCTGCTTAGCCGCCCAGTCCGCCGCTTCGCGACGCTTGCGCTGCAGCTCGGCATCAATAAACGGCTGGAGCTCACCATCAAGCACCTTCGTCACGTTGCTGCTCTCATGCCCGTTGCGATGGTCTTTGACGCGGGAGTCATACACCACGTATGAGCGAATCTGGCTGCCCCAGCCTTGATCCATCGCGCCGCCCGAGGCCGATGCGATTTCCTTCTCGCGCCGCTCTTCTTCGATCTGCTCCAGCTTGGCCTGCAGCAGGCTCATGGCCTGCGTCCGATTCTGCGGCTGGTCGCGATACGTCGATGCAACGATCATTATCCCCGTCGGCAAGTGCGTCACGCGAACGGCCGAGGCAACCTTGTTGACGTTCTGCCCACCCGGACCCCGCGCACGCACGAACGCCTCGATCTTCACATCACCATCCGGAATCGTCACCACCGTCTCTTCAAACTCCGGTGTGATGTCAATCGTCGCAAAGCTTGTCTGCCGCTTGCCCTGCGCATTAAACGGTGAGACTCGCGCAAGCCGGTGCGTGCCCCGCTCACACTTTAAGTTTCCAAAGGCGTAATCACCCTTGATGTGCAGCGTCACCGAGTCAATACCCACCTCCGCGCCAAAGCCGCGGTCAACTTCCTCAACCTTCCACTCCGGATGCGTTTCCATGAACTTGAGGTACATGCGAAAGAGCATCTCCGCCCAGTCGTTGGCCTCAGTCCCACCCGGCCCCGCGGCGATGGTCATAAAGCAGCTTCGATGGTCATGCTTGCCCGACAGCAGCGACTGCTGCTCAATCTGGCTCATCTTGGCCACCAGTTTAAACAACGCCTCATCACACTCAGCCAGTAACTCGGGGTCTGGCTGGCTGGCAGTGGCCATCTCCTTGGCCATCTCAAAGGCCGTGCGTGCATCACCCAAATCGCGCGAGGCCTGATCAACCGGGTCAATCTGCCGGCTGATGGACTTGATCAGCGTGACAACTTTGTTGGCTTCAGCAGGATTGGACCAGAAATCCTCGCCGTTTTGGCGGGCCTGAAGATCAGCGCGTTGCTTCTTCTTCTGATCGTAGTTAAAGAGAGTCGCGGATCGTCAAGATCCGCGCCTCGAGGTCGTTGATAACGGGCTGAGGAGAGTCAAAGTGCATGGGTGAGTCTATGTCAGTGAGAGAAGAGTGCGCAGTGGGAAAGTAAAGAGATGCAGCAGGAAAGTAAAGAGATATGGCGAACGAAAACGCCTCCGGCATTGTGGCCGGAGGCGTGTAGTTGTATTTCAAAATAACCGTGCTCAGCGCTTGCCGGTAGCCTTGGTGGGCTTGGCGGGCGTGGCGCCTGGCTTGGCGGGGTCGCCGGGTTTGGCGGCATCGGTGCCCTTCTTGTCGGGCGTAGCTGGCGCTGGGGCTGCATCAAGCTCACGCACCAGCTCGGGCAGGTTGCTAAACACCACGGCCGTTCCCTTAAACCACGCTTCCCTCTCGGCCTTGGTCCGCTCCTTCCATGTCACCACATCGCCCTTCACAGCCGTCGCGTTAAACACTTGGGCAAGCTTGCCATCTTTCCAAACTTCCTTGTTCGCTGCCACACCCTTGGGGTCATACCAGATCCACTCGCCATCCGGCCGGGAGTTCCGCGTGTTGCCCTGAAAGTTCGGCTTGCCGTTGTCACGCAGCACAACAAGCTGCTGATCAGTAATCCGACCGGCCGCGAACATCACCTTCGAGCCCGGACGCTGCCGCACACCCTCACGTACAAACTGTCCCGGCTGCGTCATCGCAATTTCGTCATAGCCCGCCTGCTGACCGTTCACAACCGTGACAAGCTGCCCACGCTTGGCCTGATTCGCACGGGCCTTCTCCGCATCAAGGCTGCTCTTGAGCGAAGCAACTTGCTCGGTCACGGCCTTCAAGTCCCCCTCGGCCTTGTCGGCGCGGGCCTTCTGCGTTTCCATCTCAGTCTTGTAACAACCCGGCAAAATGCTCCCGGCCGCGAGGCAAAGGGCAAGAACCGGAAACATCGGGCGGCAAAGAGCAATCTTCATCCGCGAATATAGCTCGAAAATTCCGCACTTTCAGGTTTTTGCTCCGTATCACACCTCGCTTGTGTCAGTGTTCCGCCAAACCGGGCGCAACTTGTCGATTGCTCCGCACGCCTTCGCTAACCTGTTCCGAACGGCCATGCCCGCAAACGGAATATTTCCTCGCTCGGAGCTGCATATGCATTTTACGAACGCCGCACGCCTCTCCCCACACCGCTCGCTGGCCCCCATCCTCCTCCTCGCTGCCACCGCTGCTGCTTCTGTCCAGCCAGCAGCCCCCGTTCCCACCCAAGTTCCTACAGCAGGCCCATCCGCCCAACCTGCAATCACTGTTGATCCCGAAGTCGCAATCGCCGCAGCAAACGCGGCCCTCGGCCGGGCCACCACGCTGTACCAAGGTTACAAAAGCTACTCCGACACGATGCGTGTCAACTATGACATCAGCGTCAAAACCTCCAAGGGTGACAACCCTCAGACCATGGAGGATCTCCTCGAGTTAAAGTTCGCCGGCCCCGACAAATTCGCCCTCCGCAATGCAGAGGCGCTCTTTACCGATGATGGCAAAACCAAAACCGCATATCTGCGACCAAACAAGCGTTACCTGCAGCGACAGAACGCAACGTGGCCACAGGTCGCCGGGCCGATGGAGCCCATCATCAACATCCACCCCATCGCTGCACTCCTGCTCGGCCAAGTCGGCGGCGAGCGCATCTTCCCGCTGCTTGATGAAGTCACAACCTCACGCAAGGGTGAGCATGAAGGCAAGCCCGCCCTCATGGTCGTCGGTAAAGCCCGCGTGCCCTTCGGCTTTGATGCTGACCCGGTCGACGTCACCCTTGCCTTCGCAGATTCCGATGGTGCCCTGCTCAGCGTGCAGTTCAATCTGCTGGAATCCATGAAGCGCATGTACGCTCGCCAACTCGCCGAGCTCAAGGCCGAAATGGCCAAACTCCCCCCCGAAGAGCGCCAGGACATTCAAGTTGAGCCCCAGCGCTGGCTGCTCACCCTCACGCTAAACGACGCTAAGAAGAACCCCTCCATCGACGATAAAGAGTTCATCTTCACACCCGGCCCCAAAGATAAAAAGGTCGAGAAGATTCTTGATGCCGGTGATCCCTCCACCGAGGCAGTCACACCCGATTCGCTCATCGGCCTAACCGCCCCCGCGTTTGCTGCACCATTGCTTGATGGCACAACCTTGGAACTGGCATCACTTCAAGGTAAAGTCGTCGTGCTCGATTTCTGGGCCACCTGGTGCGCCCCCTGCGTGGCCGCCACGCCCGAACTCGCCAAACTCGCCGCGGAGTTTGAGCCGAAGGACGTCGTCTTCCTCGGCGTAAACCAGGACCGTGGCCAGACCGAAAAGGTGGCCAAGTACATCGCTGACAACAAAGTCCCGTTCCGGCAAGTGCTCGACAAAGAGTCATCTATCTCCGGTGACTACAACATCCAGGCAATCCCCACGCTGTTTGTGATTGACAAAGCCGGAATCGTGCGAGCAGTCCACAGCGGCTTTGAAAAAGGCCAGGAGCAAGCGATTCGCGAAAAGATTGAACTAACCCTCGCCGGCAAGTTCCCGGAGGCCAGCCCAAATACCAGCCCAAATACCAGCCCAAATACCAGCCCAAACACCGCCGTAACCACTCCCGGCCCAACTCCAGCCCCAGCCCCCGAAACCGCCCCAGCAGCCGACCCAAAGCCAGCCAACTCCAAACCGGCCGAGCCAAAGCCCGCGGCTGATCCCGCGGCCACACCCTCGCCCGTTCCCACGCCCACGGCGCCTCCTGTAACCCCAAAATAACCGCACATTCAAGGAAATCGCACCGGTCATCCGTACCTGAGATGACACGCCGCCGAACCGGTCCTAAACTCTCTTCACGAAGGCGGCCTTTAAGGTCGCCAGCCAAAGGGCCTCAAATGGCCGCATAGCTCAGTTGGCTAGAGCACAGTCTTCACACGACTGGGGTCACAGGTTCAAGTCCTGTTGCGGCCACTCATAACGCGTAACGCCCAACCCACCTTGGTTGGGCGTTGTGCGTTTTGGTTTGGCATTGTGCGTTTTGGTTGGGCGTTGTGCGTTTTGCCAAAGTCCGCGGCGTGCAGCCCACCAGCCGCGCCCGTTTCCAGCCCAGCTTCGAACCCAAATCCTCCGCTCGCCGCAGCACAGCGCTCACGGCAAGCGATACAACCCTGATCCGTCATATTTCAGTTTGCCGTCTTTAACAAGCTGTTCCCAAACCTCACGCTTGAAGCTGTTGGGTGGCTGTATCGCCGCAATCGTCGTTCGCCCGCCTGTCAAAAATGAGCGTGAAAGCTTGCTGTCCGCCTCCAATTGGGTGTACTTCAAGCGTTTCTTAAACGCAATCATCGCTTGCTTTTGTACGTCCGGGTCGCTGGGGCTTGGTCCAGTACTGGATCCGTTCGCCGCGCTTGCCGCAACTGGCGCTGGGGCCGCCACCACCGGTTGCACAGGAACAATCGGTGACAGTTTTCCTTCTGCCTCGCGAAGCTCAGCAGTTTGCTCCGCCACTACCTTGCTCGCCGCCACCAAGTCCCCAACAAGCTTGGCGAGCTGCTCGACCGATCGTGTTGACACAATCTTGGCAACCCGCATCTTGTCTGCTGAAGTTTTGAGCAGCGCCTCCTGTGCCCGCTGCCAAAGCTGCCCTGCTTTTTTCGGATCCTCATTCACCGCCAAGTCCGAGACCACCTCCGCCAACCGATTCGCCACGATATTGTCAAGCTGGTTGTAGTACCGCTTCACAATCTTCTGCTGGTGCCCGCTGAGGTATTGGCCGCCGGCCATAGTGCATCTCGCCTTCCGCCGCGGCGGTGAATCGAACTCGAGCCACCACGCCGCGGACCTGAAAGTTTAGATCCCTCCAACAATCGCCGGGGCATTAGCCCGGACAAAGACCCGGATTTCTTCAATGGCCCCACCCGGATTCGAACCGGGAACCAAGCGATTATGAGTCACCTGCTCTAACCGTTGAGCTATGGGGCCGCTACGCCTCACTGTAGAGCCCAAACCCATCCCGTGCCTCTCCATCTCCGCCTGCCGCCTCTTCTTCAATGGTAAAACTCTTCGCTTTCCTGCCTTCCTCCGCGTCCCGTCGCTCTCTCCGCGTTCCAACACAATTGCCCAATTGCGAGATCTCGCAACCCCTCCACCTTTCCACCCTTCCACCCCTCCACCCCTCCACCCCCCCGGCTCGCCGCCTTCCCGCGCGACGTGCACTCGCAACTTCCCTTACCCCAGCACCCGCAGCAATTCCGCCTCCGTCGTCAGCCCAAGCGCCAGCTTGTCACGCCCATCGTCCCACATCGTGCGCATGCCCGCCGCCTTGGCTGCATCGGCAAGCTGCACCGCATCCGCCCGCGTCACAGTCAGCCGGCGAATCTCTTCGCTCACCCGCATGATCTCAAACACGCCCACCCGCCCGTAAAAGCCTGATCCAAAGCACTTCTCGCAGCGGTTCTGGTCAATCCCAGCGTTGCCCATCATCGGTGCGGCCACGGTGGCTCCCGGCAGCGGTACCAGCACACCCTTGCCGCCACATTCCAAACAAACCTTGCGCACCAGCCGCTGCGCCAGCACCGCCAGCAGGGTTGATGTGACCAGATACGGCTCGATGCCGATATCAAGCAACCGCGAAATGGCCGAGGGTGAGTCGTTGGTGTGCAGCGTCGCAAGCACAAGGTGGCCCGTCAGCGAGGCCTGCACCGCAAGCTGCGCGGTCTCCTGATCGCGGATTTCACCAACCAGGATCACGTCGGGGTCCTGCCGCAGCAATGACCGCAGCCCACCGGCAAACGTCACGCCACGCTTGACGTTGACCTGGGTCTGGCTGATGCCGTCCATGTGATACTCGACCGGGTCTTCAATCGTCATCACGTTGCGGCTGGTTCTGTCAACGTTGCCCAGCGCACCGTACAAAGATGTGGTCTTGCCCGAGCCCGTCGGGCCCGTCACCAGAATAATGCCGTTCGGCCTGTCGATCAGCTCGATCAGTGACTTCTGCATGACCTTGCTCATGCCAACCTGGTCAAGCGAGAGCTTGGTCTGCGACTGATCAAGCAGGCGCAGCACGATCCGCTCGCCGTACACCGTTGGAATCACCGACATGCGAATGTCAATCTTGCGGGCACCGATGCGAACCGATGTGTGCCCGTCCTGCGGCGCATGGCGATTGGCAATGTCCAGTTCGGTCATCACCTTCAAGCGTGAACTGATGGCCGGCGCAAGTGCAAGTGGGGGGCTAAACGTGTCCACCAACATACCGTCGATACGAAACCGGATAACCAGCTTCGTTTCCATCGGGTGCACGTGAATGTCCGAGGCTCGCCGCCGGAGCGCCTCGAACAGAATCATGTTCACCAGCCGGATCACCGGCGTCTGGCGGGCAAGTTGCAGCAGGTCGTTTGAATCCTTGATCGACCCCGCGGCGGTCTCGATCGCCCGCTGGTCAAGCGGCAACTCCTCAACAAT
>JBBRKQ010000171.1:0-7070 GCA_038231815.1 Phycisphaerales bacterium | reverse complement strand
TTTGAAGTCGTCCCGCTCAATTTCTCCAAAGGCAGCACGCCCGAGCAGGAAGCCGCCGCCACCAGCGCCGCCCGCGCTGAGTGCGACACCGCCCTGCGCCTGCTCTCCGAGGCCGGCGCAATCTGGCGCTACGGCACCGCCCAGCTCAGCACCGCCATCCGCGACAGGCTTGACCGCGAGATCAAGATCCTCTGCGACAAAAACATCTCCGCCTACTTCCTGATCGTCTACGACTTCGTCAACTGGGGCCGCCAGCAAGGCATCCCCGCGCTGGCCCGTGGTTCGGGCGTCGGCACCATGGTCGGGTACGTGCTGGGTCTCTCCAACGCCTGCCCCGTCACCTACGGCCTGCTGTTCGAACGCTTCACCGACCCCGATCGCTCCGAATACCCCGATATCGATATCGACCTCTGCCAAGATGGCCGCTCGCGCGTCATCGACTACGTTCGCCGCAAATACGGCCACGTCGCCCAAATCATCACCTTCGGTACGCTCAAAGCCAAAGCCGCCATCAAAGACTGCGGCCGCGTGCTCGAGATCCCGCTCCCCGAAGTCGAGAAGCTCACCAAGCTCATCCCCGAAACCCTCAACATCACGATCGATGAAGCCCTGGCCGAAGCGCCCGAACTCAAAGCCCTCTACGACCGTGACAGCCAAGTCAAACGCTGCATCGACAACGCCCGCGCCATCGAAGGTCAGGCCCGCCACGCCAGCGTGCACGCCGCCGGAGTGATCGTCGCCACTCGCCCGCTGCAGGAAATCGTCCCCCTCTACCGCCCCAGCGGTACCGAGGACACCGTCACCCAGTGGGACGGCCCCACCTGTGAGAAGATGGGCCTGCTGAAGATGGACTTCCTGGGCCTGCGAACCCTCAGCGTCGTCGAGCGCGCCAAACAACTCATCCGCCAAGGGCTCTCCGAGCAGGAAATCTGGAAAGCCGTCGGCCGGGGCGAAGAATTCACCACGCTCCAAGCCGCAAAAGCCGCCGAGGCCAAGTCCAAAGCCAAGAAAGATGCCGCAGCGCCCGTCATCTCTCACCCGCTTGATCTTGACCGCCTCGACCCGACCGACCAAACCGTCTTCGAAGTCTTCCGTAGGGGCGACACCACCGGCGTGTTCCAGTTTGAATCCCCCGGCATGCGCCGCCTGCTGATGGAGATGAAGCCCGACCGGCTCGAAGACTTAATCGCCGCCAACGCCCTCTTCCGGCCAGGCCCCATGGACCTGATCCCGGATTACAACAAGCGCAAACACGGCGAGCAGGAAGTCCCATTCGTCCACGATGTGGTCACCAAATACACGGCCGAGACCTACGGCGTCATGGTATACCAAGAACAGGTCATGCAAATCGTCCACGGCCTCGGCGGCATCAAGCTGCGCGATGCTTACTCGCTGATCAAGAACATCAGCAAGAAAAAGCACGACAAGATCGAGAAAGAACGCCCCAAGTTCGTCGATGGCGCGCACAAACAAGGCCTCACCAAGCAGCAGGGCGAAGGCCTCTTCGAACTGATCCTCAAGTTCGCCGGGTACGGCTTTAACAAAAGCCATTCCACCGGCTACGCCATCGTCGCGTACCAAACCGCGTACCTCAAAACCTACTTCCCCAACCAGTACATGGCCGCCTTCCTCACCTATGAGTCCGGCGCAAGCCAAGTGGCAGACTGGGTGCCCTACCTCGAAGATTGCAAAAACACCCGCTTCATCGAACCACTCACCGACAAATCCAAAGTCAGCCGCGTCATCAAAACCGGCGTCACCGTTCGCCCGCCCGATGTCAACCGTTCACAGGCCGCCTTCGCCGTCGTCTTTGAGCCTGATGAGCCCCACACCAGCCACAGCGGCCACGTCCGCTTCGGCCTCTCGGCCATCAAAGGCGTGGGTGACAAAGCCATCGATGCAATCCTACGCGAGCGCCACCAAAGCGACAAACTCGCCCGCAGCAAGGCCGATGCCAAAGCCCTCACCGCCGCCGCCGGAGACACCCCACTAGCCCTTGATGACGGCGCGCCGTTCTCCTCTCTGTTTGATCTCTGCGAGCGCGTCCCCGTCGGCAGCACAGGAGGGGGCGGCGGCACCGCCGGAGCCCTCACCAAATCCACACTCGAGGCCCTGACCAAAGCCGGCGCGATGGACTGCCTCCACGGCCGCGCCAATCGCTCCGCAATGCTCGCCTCACTCGAGCCCGCCATCGCCGCAGGCCTGAGCGCAGCCCAAGACAAAGCCAGCGGCCAAGGCTCCCTCTTCGGCTTCGGCGCACCGGTTGAATCCGCCACCGCCAAAGCCCCGATCGCCCTGGCCAAAGCCGCGGCATGGAACGAGAACCAAACCCTCCAGTACGAAAAAGACATCCTCGGCTTCTACATCTCCAGCCACCCGCTCGATCAGCACAAACAGCTCGCCGCGGCCTTTGGCATCGGCACAACCCGCGCCATCCGCGACCGCCAGTTTGAGCAGGACGCCAAAGTATGCATGCCCGCCATGATCTCTTCCGTGCGCACAATTGTGCTCAAAAACGGAAAAAACGCCGGACGAAAAATGGCCGTTCTGGCACTTGAGGACCACCTCGGTGTCATCGAATCCGTCGCCTTTACCGAGTGCTATGAGCGCCACCTCGAACTCATCGTCGCCGAAAAAATGCTCTTCGCCGTCGGCAAGGTCGATCTAAACCGCGGCGAGCCTCAAATCGTCCTGGACCGCCTGATCCCCATCGAGCAGGCCCGCCAGCAACTCAGCCGCAAAGTGCGGCTGGTCTTTGATGACTCCGTCCTAAACGGCCACGGCGAACAAGTCATGGACCGCATCGCCAGCCTCATCAAACAAAACCTCGCCCCACCACCGCCGCCAGAACCCAAGCCCGGCGAAAAATGGCGCCGCCGCGAAGCCGCCGGGCCAACCGGCGTTGCCATTGAACTTGAAGTAGTCACGGCCGAGACAAAGATTCTACTGGATGCCTCCAAGTTCAAAGTCCTCGCCCACGATGAACTCGTTGCGGATTTCCATCGCCTGCTGGGCGAAGAGAACGTTCAGTTCGTCGGTGCCTAAGCGCTCAAACAACACCGGTGCACCACCCCTTAAGACCCGGGAGCGGAAGCGACCGGACGGCGACCACGCAGCCACCGGCATACTACCACACTCGCCTGAAACCCACCGCGGTCCCCCAACAACCCGCGCCGACTTTCACACGCGCACGCTCACCCACACTCGCCTTCACCTGCCCATCCCACGCCCCGCTTCAAACCCATCCACCGCTCTCCGTCCCACATCCGGCTGATCCGTAAACACCCCGTCCACCCCCGCAGCCAAATACGCCGCAAACTCCGCCTGCGCATTGCCCTTCATATCCCCCGGCAAAAACTGGTCCTCCGTCCGCATGGTCCACACATGCACACGCAAGCCCGCGCGGTGGGCATCGGCCACAAGGCTCGTCGGTGCCATCAGCCGCTGCTGCCCATCGCGCGGGATCACAAACAACTTGCCCGCACCAACCGCATCGGCGTAGGTCGCAATCTCAGCCAGCCCCGCCGGTGTGGCCATGTCGTTGTACGTGACCTTGCTCCCCGCGGCCCGCAGGTCATACGGGCTCGCACCCGGCTCAATCAGTTGCACCAGCGGCATCGCCGTCATCCCGCGCAGCTTCCGCAGCGTGCCAACTTCAAACGACTGAATGAACACCCGCTCCGGCTGTCCCTTCTGCCCCTGAAACTTGTATCCGCTGGCGTGCAGCACATCCACCAGCGCCTGCTCCATCGGCAGGCCAATCTTCGCAAAGTACATCCCGTGCTTGATCTCCGGATAGATCCCAATCGCCCGCCCCATCTCCGCCTCGCGCCGCTGCACCAACTCAATAATCTCCCGCAGCGTGGCAATCTCAAACTGACCATCAAACTTCACTGATGCCGGACGCACCTTGGGTATCCGCTCCACCGCCCGCAAGGTCTTTAGCTCCGCCAGCGTGAAATCCTCGGTAAACCAGCCGGTCACGGCCACCCCATCAATCTGCTTGGTCACCTTGCGAGCCGCAAACTCCGGGCGGCCAGCAACATCCGTCGTCCCGCCAATCTCGTTTTCATGCCGGGCCACAAGCTGCCCATCACCCGTCATCACCAAATCAGGCTCCACAAAGTCCGCCCCCTGCGCAATCGCCAGGTCGTACGCAGCCAGCGTGTGCTCAGGCCGGTAGCCACTCGCCCCCCGATGGCCAATCACAATCGGCCTCCCCTGCACCACAGCCGCCCGCACCTCCGACCCACCGCCCGCAGGCTCCACCCGCGCAGCACACCCACCCAGCACCAGCATGGGCACCGGCAACGCAACCGCCGCCGCACACCCAAGCAATCGAACAACCACACCAGCCAAGTTCTGTTTCAATGGTGACTCGCAATGAGAACGACCCAAGGCCAAATCTGAGTTTAGAAAACCCCCGCCCCATCGCACGCCCCACCAGTGTCAAGCTTGCGTGAACCCTCGCACCTGGCGACACCTCTCTCCCTGCCTTGAAATTCGACCATTTGACCATTTCCCCATTTTACCATTTCGGTCTCCGACTTATCCACACCCCCCTTCCCCTCCCGGGGGTGTTCACCCCACCTCACACCAAAACAGCGGACTTTTCCTCATCCCAACCGAAAACCTTCATTAACATGGGTGATGTTCTCTGCCAGTGCACGGATGCTTTGGCTACACCCACAATGATTTGACCGCAAGTCCGCGGCACGGAGTTTTCGTGCGGACGATCGCCATAATCAACCAAAAAGGCGGCTGTGGCAAAACCACCACGGCCATCAATCTCGCCGGGCTCTTCGCCTCGCTCCAGCGTCGCACCCTGCTGGTAGACCTTGACCCTCAGGGCCACTGCGCCGCCGGGCTGGCCATCCCCGAGCAGCGGATTGACCTGCACATCGGTGATGCCATGTCAACCCCGGCCAGCAAGCCGGTTGATTGGTCCCGCCTGCTCTGGCGCGTCGGACGCAACCTTGATCTCGCTCCCGCCTCCGTCCGCCTCGCCGGGCTTGAAGCGCCGCTGGCCGCTGCCGCTTCCAACCCAGCCACCAGCGCCGATGAACCCGATGCCCAGCCCGATGCCCAGCCCAATGCCCAGTGCGCCGCCCACAACCGCCTCACCACGGCCCTCGTTCGCCTGGCAGACCAATACCAAATCTGCCTGATCGACTGCCCACCCACCATCGGCGTGCTCACCTTTAACGCCATCGTCGCGGCGGATGAAGTCGTCATCCCCGTTGAAACCAGCTTCTTTTCCCTCCAAGGTGCCCAGCGCCAGGTGCAAACGCTCCAGGCCGCAGCCCGCAAGCTCGGCCGCACAGTCCACTTCCGCCTGCTGCCCACCATCCACGACCCTGAAAATGCCCTCTCGCGTGATGTGCTCGCACAACTTCACGAGCGCTTTGGTGATGCCGTCTTGCCCGTGCCCATCCGCCGTGATGACACGCTCCGCCAGGCCGTCACCTTCGGCCAGCCCATTATAGATTTTGATGCCACCAGCACCGGCGCACAGGACTACGCCAGCGTCGCCCGAGTCCTCCTGGCAGAGCCACCGCCCGCCCGCGTGCCCGCGCCAGGCAGCGACCAAGCTAGCCCAGTCAATCCGCTCAGCAACCACCCACAGGCCGCCCCGCAGCCGGCACATCCAATCTCACTCCCCGCCTCACACCCCGCCCACAACCAGCAGCCCTTTGGCGCCATCGCCACCAACGCAACCGCCGCCGAAGGCATGCTCACCAGCCGCGGCTACCCCAGTTCCACTCCGCAAAGTCAGACCACGCAAGGCCTGCCCGCACCCATCCCAGCACCCACCGCAAGCGGCACCTCCACAAACCATCGCATCGCCGCCCTCTCGGCAATTCTGGGCGTTCGCGCCACCCACCGCGGCGTGCTGTTCGTGCAGCCCACCCAGCTTGGCCAAACCGTTGAAGTCGCCGGAAGCTGGAACGGGTACTACCCAATCCCGCTGCACCGCAGCGATGCCCTCGGCGTCTTTGAGCGCCTGCTGGAACTGCCCCCCGGCGAGCACCGCTACCGCCTGATCGTCGATGGCCGCGTCGCCACCGACACATACAACCCCGATTCCCGCACCGAGCACGGGTCAACCTTCAGTGTCATCATCGTCGCCCCCCAACCAGCCCCCACCGAAGCGCGACCTCCTTCAACCCACTTAGCAACCTAGTTCCACTCCAAATCCAGATCCAACTCTACCTCCGCTTGTCGCCCCTCTCCTGTTCCCTTTGCTCTTCCCTTTGCTCTTCCCTTTGCTCTTGGTACTTTCTCTTTTCTCCCCTCCTTTCGCCTTTCCCCTCCCTTTGCATCTCCTTTCCCCCGGCGCTCCCCATGTCAGAGTCGCACTCCACTACAACACACTCCCAACCCCCACGCGTGCCGGCAAGCCGTGGCACTGGTCCCTCCGCGCTCACCTTCGTGCACCCTGCCTCTCCCTTTACCGCAGCCAAGCCCGGTACCACCCGGGCTGAAGATTTCGATGCGCTCGCCGACTTGTTCCTCTCCGAGTTCAACCCCGCTGTCGCTCCCCTTTCCCCCGTCACAAAGCCAGCCAAAGTCGATATCTCCCGCAGCGATCGCCCCGACCACAATCAACTTCCAGCACACGCCGCAGCCCCCGAATCCGCCCACGAACTCCAGTCCGCCACCAGCCTAAACGCCCACGACACACCAAACCCCGCAAAACCAGGCCAATCCGCCCGGATCGAGGCCGTCCTGCTCGGCCACCTGCCCATCTACGCCGCGGCGTGGGCCGGCCAGTACGCTCGCACGCGCGCCGCCCAACTCGGCGGCCCAGTCGCCCTCCTTCGCGTCACCGGCCAGTGGGTTCGGGTTGAGCTCACGGGCCTGCCATCCGATGCCACCGCTCGCTTTGCTGAAACCGGCGATCTCATCGCCGCGATCGCCACCACCACCGGCAACGGGCGAGGCCAGGCAGCGGCCCTCGGCGTGCTGCTGTGCGCCACCGCCTCCGATGAACAACGCCTCGTCTCCGCACCCGCCGTCCAGGACATCACCCTGCTCACCGGGGCAGATGAAGCCAGCACCGTCGCGGC
>JBBRKQ010000170.1:0-7088 GCA_038231815.1 Phycisphaerales bacterium | reverse complement strand
GGTGGAGGCGGGGGCGGGTGTCCACTGCATCGGGGTGCGAATTTCGGGGTCGGGCTTATCGCCGACCATGCCGATTTCCTCGCCGTAGTACAGAAACGGTACACCGGGGAGGGTGAGCAGGAGGGAGGCGGCGAGCTTGGCCTTACTTAGATCGCCCTTGAGAATGGTCATGACTCGGGCTTGATCATGATTGGTTAGAAACGTGGCGAACTGATTGTCGGGGAAGCCTGCCCAGGTTGCCTCCATTTGCTTGGCGAGCTTGGCGGCTTCACCAGTGTTGGCAGCGTTTAGAATCGCTGGGGCGAGATCAAATTCAAAGCTGGTGTCGAGTTCTCGCTTTGAAGCTTCGTTGACGTAGGCACTTGATACCGCTGTCGGAGCCCAGACCTCTCCGACGGTGAAGGCATCGGGCTTGATGATGGAGAGGCGAGCACCGAACTTTCGCAGCCAATCGTGCGTGGCAGGGAGGCTGTCGGTGAGTTCGCCATCTTCGAACAGGTGGCGGATGGCATCGAGACGGAAGCCGTCGATGGCCATGTCTTTGAGCCAGAATTCGCAGATGCCGAGCATTTCATCGCTGAGGGATGTGCTGTTGAAGTTCAAGTCCGGCATGTCGTTGTTGAACAGGCCGTAGTAGTAACCGAGTTCGGGCTTGCCCTTGACCTGGTGCCAGACCTTCTGGTTCCACGGACCTTTGAAGCCGGGGTCGGTTTTTTCCCAGACGAACCAGTCGTGCTTGGGGCTGGCGGGGTCTTGGGCTTCAAGGAACCAGGGGTGCTGGCTGGAGCAGTGGTTGAGGACCAAGTCGATGATGACTTTAATGCCGCGTTTGTGGCACTCCGCGACTAGACGCTTGAAATCTTCATTGGTGCCGTAGTCGCTTTCAATGGTGCGGTAGTCCGTGGTGTCGTAGCCGTGGTACGAAGGGGACTGGGTGATGGGCATGAGCCAGAGGCCGGTAATGCCGAGATCAGTGGCGGTTGCCGGGTTGCCATCGTTGAGATAGTCCAGCCGGTCGATGAGACCTTGGATATCACCGATCCCGTCGTTGGCCTTTGGCCCGGTGCGACTGTCGGCAAAGGATCGCACGAAGATTTGGTAAAAGACTGTATCGTTCCACCAACCGGGGTTGGCCGTTGGCTTTGGCCCGGTGGGCATGACCGGCCCGGCAGCGGGGCTGCGGGCGGCGGGGTTGATGGTGGCTTGGCCGAGGGCGGTGCCGGAGAGGGCGAGGAGGATGGCCGCGGCGAGGAGGGTGGTGGTCTGTCGGAGCATTGGGGGATGG
Source organism: Phycisphaerales bacterium (assembly GCA_038231815.1). Classification (GTDB taxonomy): domain Bacteria; phylum Planctomycetota; class Phycisphaerae; order Phycisphaerales; family UBA1924; genus CAILKP01. The sequence goes on along the minus strand of JBBRKQ010000170.1, from coordinate 5,803 downwards.
TAAGGTGGGAGTGGCGTGGAACATCGAGACGTGACACGCTATTGGATCGAGTTAAACAAGAAGCAAACCGCTGCCCCCGCTGGTGGTGGGGCCGCAAGCGGACAATTAAAAGCGGCCCCCCGTGGGGCCGCGCTTGTGGCATCTGGATCAGGATGCTAGCAAGAAACGCGCGGCCTTAGCACCCGCCAGCCGCGAACGCGTTTATGAACGCCGTGAAATCGTTGCCATCAATAATGCCATCAGGTCCGCCGGACGCGGTCGGGTAGAAGGGATTCGCATAGTCTCCGGCGACATCCGCCGCGGCGTCGGTGGTTGGATCGCCCGCCGCGAAGGAGTTGATAAATATGGTAAAGTCGGAACCATCAACAATTCCATCACCGTTGACATCGGCCGGGTTGACGCGACCGCCGACTGTGCAGCTGGTGAAGAAGTGCAGACCGGACGTGCTGGTGTAAGGCGTTACTGGCTGCCCGGTTGGGGTGGAGCAGACCAGCGTGTTACTGGAGACGATACGGAAGTTACCCATTTCCACCTCGGGCCGTCCGGTGAGGGTAATAGTTCGGCCGTTGACCGTTGTGTCGAACATGTCATTTCGCACGGTCCAGTTTTCGTCAAGGGCCGGGTCGGTGAAGGTGCCAAACTCACGGTACAACGCCGTCACTGGAGAGCCAGCGAAAGAGTACACCGGGCCGTAATGCACCAAGTCAATGGTCGAGATTCCATCTCGTAGCGGGTCAAGGCCGATTCGGGGACCGGGGAATGTTGACTGTACAGGCGAGCACGCCTGTTTGTGCAGCGCGAAGGGTGCGAGGCCCACGGCACCTCCGTTGCCCGCCCCGCCAAGTGCGGCTGGCTTTGCTGCGTAGAGCGGAAGCTGGAGCAAAGGATCGGTGAAGACGGCGTGCCCCATGATGCGTGGGGCTGGGCTGGTTAACCCGTCGCCGAGCCAGACCAAACCTTTGAGATACTCGGCGGGGTTTTGCGGCACGCCGGGCGCAGCATCGCCGTGGATGATGATCTGACCATGCAGCCCCAGAGGATCGGCGAAGCGGATAGCGCCGGTCGGCGCAAAGTCAGGCTCGTTATCGAGTTGGGTGAACGAACCGCCATTGAATGCAATTCGACGGTCGTGGCCGCGTGGTGAGATTTCGTTGCCCGTGAACGTCGCCCAGCTCGAGTTCAGCGAACAGCCCGTGCCGGTAGATGCCCCGTCGGCCTGTGCGCCGAGGCGGCCGCCGATGAACAATGTGCGGCCCGCATCCAGTGATGGGAGGTGAAGCTCGCCGAGCAAGTCAGTGGTGACATTGAACGACAAGAATGAGGAGTTCATGTAGATGTCTGCCGCGGGGCTGACGCAGCCGATCGTGACATTTTCAAGTTGCGTGTAGTCGTCCCCACTGTTGTTTGCCACGGCCTGCGGGCCACCGAACGGAAAAGCAACGGCAAGATCAACGGAATCGGAATAGTTCAGATTGCCAGACCAAATCACGCCGGCAACCATTTCACCGATGAGAAGGTCTTTGATGAAACGCGCTTCGATTCGCGGGCGGTAATCCTTGATTGGCGCTCCTCCGCCAAACTCTTGCGAGGTTCTTGAAATTTCAAGCCAGCCGATGCTGTCAGCATGGATGACACTGTCCTTTGCACCGTTGTCTTGCTGAGTGACGCTGGTATCAAACCAAATGTCCTCTCGCGTTCGCGCCACACGTCCGGTGCCGGTGTCATCCAGTTTTTCTGGTGCGAGACTGAGTGGCTGCGCATCAGTACCGACGAAACCCGGCGGGTAGGTTGTCCGGAGTGTGCCCGGCACATCGCTGTCCGCTGCAAGGCCGATCTTGACCGAGAGGATCGCCCCGAGAGACGAATCAACCGACGGATCGCCGTACGCCACGATTGAACCCTTCGCCTGATTTCCGATCACAATCTCGCTGGTGATTGCCGAGCCGATTATATCAGAAAGCCACAGATTGCCCTTGATGTGAATTGGCGCACTGATCTTGCCACGAACGGTAATGCCGGTGCGATTGTCACGACCAACCGGCGGCAGATCGCTGAAGTTGATGTTTCTACGGCCGCCAACGTTCAGTGCATCAATGGTGCCCGATAAATCACCGCCGGCTTCAAGCAGGCCGAGCGAGCCAAGTTGGGCATGGTCAAACCCGGCGGGGAGTGCGACGGGGTTATCCGTACGGGTGTACATTTCACCGGAACGAATGGTGGCGTTGATGGGGCTTTGCGCGAGGTTGTTGTCTACATCGAGCAACGTTGTGCGAATCTGGCGAATGCTGTCACCGGCTGTAATGATCGCCGGTGGGCTGAGAGCGCCGGTCGCATCGACACCGATGCCACCTGCACAGACGATCGCGCCGATCACGCCATTTGGCGCCTCGATACTGCCATGCTCGAAACTGCCTTGGATAAAACCGGGGTTGTCCTGATCTCCAATGAAAACCCGGGCAATACCGGAGTTGTCGGCAAAGATGGAGCCGGTCAGCGATTTGCCAAACCTGACATATTTGACCGCACTTGTATCGCCGCCTCCCAAGTCGCCGAAAACTACCGGTGAATTGTTTGTCGCGCGAAGCAAGCCCATGAGGTTGCCACCCTGCAGCGTGCTGCCCTGCACAATACCCGGTGCATCAAAACGCCAGACTTCACCGACAACAACCTCGCCCGTCAGGTCGCCGTCAATACTGGCAAACAACTTGGTTGCGTCGCGGGTTGCTGCGAGCCGGGCGGCAGCCGTCGCTACATCATCATCGGGATGAAGCGAGCTTACAACCGAAAGTGACGAAATGTTAACCATCCCCGCTTCAAAGAACGCGCTCGCGACCGGGTTAAAGGCCGATGGCCCCGCGGCAAGGTAATTGTGAATTTCTGGCTGTAATCGCCTCCAAAATCCACGGTTGCCGTGATCGGTCCCGCACTCAAGGTCGCTACCCCGTACAAGCCCGTTTCTGGATCAAGTACTGTAGTGTTGCTGTCAAAAATCTGCAGGACGTTGTAGTTGCCGGGATCGAGCGGGCCAACAGTTACCGGAATCGGCGAGCCTTCCGCGAACCGCCCCAGCTCCACGGGAGGGATCAGATCGGTAAAGTCACCAGCGGCATTTATTCCAATTACCCGTTTCAACGCCACGATGTCGCCGTCAGCACTTGCAACGCGCAGAAAGACACTTGCCGCGACAAAAACTGCGGCACTTACCCCAATCACTCGATTCTTCATACGTTTACCTCCGGCGACGGGCAATGAGGCCAGCCGCAATGCTAAACACAGCCGCGCCACCGCTTGGCGATGGAATACTCGCGGCTATACGAAATCCTTGAAAATATCCCTCGTCACCCGGGTGCCCCCCCCCGACGGTCCCAAGACGGTCAATGAAGTAACCTGCGTCGGAAGCCCAGGCGCTGCCAAGAATGATGCGGTCCAGATTACCATTGTTGTAACGGTGAATTGACTCTGTCCACTCTTGTGTTGCCCCAGCGAGATCCATGACTCCCCAAGGTGACTGGGTGTTCGCGTAACTCATTAGCGGGATCCTGGTCGCGTCAATGCCACTTGGTGTTGGGCTAAAGCCAGCATTGGCACCCCCGCCAACTTCCGGCGCGGCGTAGACCGGTGGCGTGTTCGTTCCGTTTGGGTATCGCCACCAACCCGGCTGCCCGGTTTGATCAGTGCTTGTGCGATTGGGATCATGAAACGCCGCCTTCATCCACTCACCCATGGTAGGGATCCAGAACTTTGCATCCGGATTGTGTGTGGCCTGATCTGTAAAAGCTCGGCCAAATCCACCGTACGTGCTCACGTCATATGCGCCGTTCAAAAAACTCGCCCTGCTGGTTTGCTGATTGTTGTGCAACCAGTTGCAGTAAATGGATGCCGCCCGCCACGAGATATCACCCACACCAAGGTTTTCGTTGCCTGCGGGCACCACGAAGCGCTGCCCGGGGCCTGTGTAGGACGTGTCGGGCCGCGCACCCCAGGAACTCGGGACAGAAATGTAAGGGATGCGGTCGTTCGATGGCCGCGCAACCGCGGCGTTTAAGAATGCCACCCACTGGGTCGTATTGATTTCGGTGCGGCCAATGCGATATTCATACCCGATCCCGCCATTACCCCTCATGTTGTCAACAGGGCTGTTCCAGTTGGCATTGCCGGGGTTGCCAATGGTGACAAACTCTGTGTTGTACTGGTACGTGATGCGATTGGCCACACCGTTGGCCAATGCCTGCGGCAGCAGCGGAACCGAGGGGGCACCGGGGGTAATTTGGGACTGGGCGAAGGCGGGAGTGACAGACAGAAGCAAAGCGGAAGCAGCCGCGAGTACTGCATGGCGCAGTTTCAAAGACATGTTGCCCGAACGCCCGATAACCTGTGTAGTTTGCATTTGTTTTCTCCACTGCCCGAACAAACACGTGAAGTGTTCTTCAGGTATGTTACCACAGCTTTTCTGCGGTGCCAACCGAAAGGGCAAAACGGGTTCAATCTTAACATTGTGTCCTCAATTCTGCCCCGGGCGGGTCTGGTTGGCCGATCAGCGAAGCACGCTCTACCAGTGACCTCCGGTTCCCGGCCTTGCTGCTACCCTGCGGCTCCCCATGATCAAGCAATTGTTTTCATCGAGTTTTCTCCAGGGTGAGGCCGTGAAGGGCTATGACGCTGCGCAGGTGGTTGTTGAGACGCACCGGCGGATTTGTGCTTGGCTGCGAGCGGGGGTGACGCTGCCGCAGATTGATGCGCAGATTGCCAAGATTTTAGAGGAGCTTGGGGCGAAGTCGGCGTTTAAGGGGTACAAACCGTTTCGGGACAAGCCGCCGTTTCCGAGCCATGCTTGTTTGTCGGTCAACGAGTGCGTTGTGCATGGCACGGCGGCGTACTTTCCGCGGGCATTGCAGGCGGGAGACGTGCTGAAGATCGATATCGGCGCGAAGTACAGAGGCTTCATCGGCGATGTGGGGTGGACGTACTCGATCGGCGAGCCGACGGCGGCGGTGCGCAAGCTCATGGATGTGAGCAAGGAATCACTGCAACGAGGGATCAAGCAGTTGGTGCCGGGGAACCGGCTGGAGGCCTTTGCTCGGGCGGTGCAGACTTATGTTGAGAACGAGAACGGGCTGTTTCTGGTTCGTGGGCTGGGCGGGCACGGCTATGGCCGGGAACTTCACGGTGGGCCGTTTGTTTCCAACACGCTGGCGGAGCCGGGGCATGACTGGGCCGATGCGACGACCAAGTGCAAGCCGGGAATGTTTGTGGCAGTTGAGCCCATGCTGGCGATCGGTACCGGGCGGACGAAACCTGAGAAGGGCACTTGGCCGGTGTTCAGCGCGGATGACTCAATGACGGCTCATCACGAGCATGATGTGCTGGTGACTGAGGATGGGAATGTGGTGTTGTCGGAGGGGATGGATGAGTTGTGCGATGTGATTACGAGGGTGTAGAAAATGGGCAAATTTTAAAATGGTCAAATAGTTAGGTGAAGGCAGGGGGAGGGGAAGCAAGATTCAAGCGAACTGATTAAAGGGGGAGTGAGGGAATGGTCAGGGCGGAGGTGGTTCACCATCGATGCGTATCCAACGGCAGGGCCGGTCGGGCTCGGAGATGGTGCAGCCATATGGCGAGCCCTCGTGCAGTCCGGCGACAAGCTCTGGCGTGTTGCATTGGCGTGAAAGATGAAGCAAAACGACGTGCCGCTTCGGATCGATCGCCCGCACCGCTGCAATGGTTTCCTGGTTTGAAAGATGCCCGGCCCCACCCATGATGCGGCGTTTGAGAAACTCCGGCCGACTGGAGGCCGCCTGCATCT
>JBBRKQ010000169.1:0-7122 GCA_038231815.1 Phycisphaerales bacterium | reverse complement strand
AGGGGCGGATCTGAACTTGCGGCCTGCGGATGAAGCCCGTGATGTGGCCGCACGTTTGGCGGGGTACGCAGCCGAGCAATCCGGACCGGTCAAGGAGCTTGACCTGCCCGGGGCGCTGAGGCAGCTGCAGCAGACGGGTCGTTCGTTTATTGCGGCGGAGGAGGAGTATCTAATCGGTGCAATCAATCTGTTGGTGGTTGAGCACCGCTGGACTCCACAACTGACCGGCTCGACTGAAACTGGTGTGGTGACGACGAACCGGCAGCTGGACCCGGGCAATTACGAGACACCGCTGAACATCATCAACACGCTGAGGGCCACGCAGCGACTGCCCTTTGGCGGTACGGCGGAGGCTGCGTGGGTTTGGAATGCCACCGAAACACTGCGAAGCGCGGCAACGGACAGGTACACCCAGGCAAGCGGGCTTGCGATTTCGGCAAGCATTCCGCTGATGCGTGGCGCAGGGGATATTGCGCGGGAAGACTTGATCAGCGCCCGGCGCAACCTGATTTACTCGGCACGCACGTTTGAGCAGCGGCGGCGTGAGCTGCTCGTTGAGATTGCCAGCGACTACATCTCACTGATCGAGCAGCAAGCGCTTATTGCAAATCAGGAACGCTCACTAGAGTTTACCGAGAAACAGACCGAGCGCACACAGGCACTTGTTGAAGCGGGGCGGGCCGCAGAGTTTCAGCGGGGCATCTCCGCATCGGAAGTGCTTTCCAGCCGGGCCAGTCTGGCCAACCTGCGAGAGCGGTACATTCTGGCGGTTGAGACCTTCAAGATCAAGCTTGGCCTGCCGGTCAACACGCCGGTACGAATCTTGCCCCTGCAACTTGAGCTCAAAGAGCCGGACACCACACCGCAGGACGCCGCGGCGGCGGCGCTTGAGTTTTCATTACCGCTGCAAAACGAGCGTGACGGGGTGGAGGACAGTGTGCGGCAAGTTCGCAACGCCAAGAACCTGCTGCTGGCGGATGTACAGCTTCGGGGCGGTGTGCGCCTTCGCACAGATCCGAACGTGCGTGAAGCGGGGGTGGTGTACAACGACAACGATTTTATTTACAACGCAGGCGTTCTGGTGAACTGGCCGCTTGACCGGCGGGAAGAGCAGCTCGCGCTGCGCACGGCCAATATCCGGCTGGGGCAAACGCGCCGTAATTATGAGCAGTCACGCGATCAGGTGATTGTGAATGCCAGAGCCCGCGTGCGTGAACTGGATTTGGCCCGATTTAACCTTGAGCTGGCAGAGCAGCGGGTGAAGATCGCACTCCGCCGTCGCGAGGAACAGGAAATTAAGGCTGCCGAGGTGACGGCGCAGCAGTTTGTGGAAACCGCCCAAGAAATCCGCGACGCAGAGAACGCACGAGATCGCGCCGTCTCGGGGCTGCGGACCACCATCTTGAACTATCTGCTGACGACCGGCCAGCTTCGAGTTGAGCGGGACGGCCTGTTGCAGCCACCACCGGGCCTGCGTGGTGGTACAAACCCGGCAGCGGCCCCCGTGCCAGAGCCAAATCTCACGCCGCAGCCGGCCGAGCAGCTTCCTCCATCTCAGTAACGTAAACTTTGCACCGCGATCATTGACGGTATCCTGCGAATCCAAGCCGCCCGCGGCGATCGAAACTCCTCCCGCTCACACGTTCGTTTTTTCTGGTTCTTCTTGCGGCAGCTGTAATACCTCCCGCATCTTCACTCTTCGGTCTCTTGGTGATTTGGTGCCCCCATGCCCACCCCTCCATCATCTCTAGCGGCGACCATCGCTGGCGAGCTTCCGGATCTAGTCGCCATTCGGCACCGGCTGCACCAGCACCCAGAGATTGCGTATACAGAATACAAAACGAGTCAGCTCATCCAAGAGGAGTTGACCCGGCTGGGCATTGGCTTTGTTGCCAACCTTGCCAAGGGGCCGGATTCACCGGCTGGCATGCCCGGCACCGGTGTTGTCGCGCACCTTCCTGCCACTGAGCACGGTGGCAATGCGCTGCCCGCGGTTGGCCTTCGCGCCGATATTGATGCGCTGCCCATTGAAGAGCAAACCGGACTGGCATATGCCTCCAACATTCCTGGGCGCATGCACGCGTGCGGGCATGATGGGCACACCACAATCTTGCTGGGCGCTGCCCGCATCCTAAAAAACATGCGGCGGCCTCGTCCGGTGACGCTGGTGTTTCAACCGGCAGAGGAAGGCGGCGGCGGTGGCGAGCTGCTGTGCAAAGAAGGACTCATGCGCGGCGGCATCATCGGGCCGTCCATCGGAGCGATGTACGGCCTGCATTGCTGGCCCGAGCTGACCGTTGGCACACTTGCAACCAAGCCGGGCCCGCTGCTGGCCAGCACCGATGAGGTTCGCGTGATAATTCACGGGCAGCAAAGCCACGCGGCGTACCCGCAGTACAGCAACGACAGCGTGCTGTGCGCGGCCCACTGCATTACGGCGCTGCAGCAGGTTGCCAGCCGCAATGTGGGCCCGCTTGACAGTGTGGTGCTCTCGATTTGCATTCTCAAGGCCGGTACCGCCCGCAACGTGCTGCCCGAGACGGCGGAGTTTGTGGGCACACTGCGCACACTCAAGGCCGATACTCGCACCTTCGCGCGGCGACGGATTGTTGAAATTTGCGAGGCCACAGCGCAAGCGTTTAACTGCCGCGCTGAGGTGCTGATGGAACCTGGCTATCCCGTCACGCACAATGATCCGGCGCTGACGGCCGATTGGTTTGCCACGGCCCGGAGCACCTTTGGCGGCGAGAACATTTTAACGATTGAGCACCCAGTTATGGGCGGCGAGGACTTCTCGTATTACGGGCAGCACGCCCCGGCGGTGTTCTTCTGCCTTGGAGTTCGCCCCAAAGGCCGGAACAGCTATCCGACTCTGCACCAACCCACATTTGATTTTAATGATGATGCGATCGCGACAGGCGTGGAGGCAATGGTGACGCTGGCGACGCGGAACTAACTTCGCGCGGCGGTTTGCGGCAAAGGTCCGGTATGAGCCAAGCTACAGCATGAGCCAAGCCCCAGCATGAACGAGTCTCCGGCATGAGCTGGGCGAGGATGTGGTATTGGAGGCGCGACACCCTGAATGCGGCGCAGCGACCGAACAATGAAGACGCCATCGCGGGCTTCCGCCGGCGCCGCGAGAACTGGACACCCGACGGTTCGTCGACTTCGTTGACTTCTAACTCTTCAGCCGAGTCGCAGCATCATCGCCAAGCTATGACTTTCATTGCGGAGCGACGGCGGTTGATAGCCATCGGTCGCCGCAGCGGTTGTGCCGGGGGGGTTGATTACGCGCGATCTCCACCACGGCAGTGCGGTTGAAGCTGATTGCTGGCGGGACTAATGCGGCGCCGTTGCACTGGTTCATCTGGTTCACCCTCACTACAGACAATCGCAGTGGTCGGCTCGTTGCTGCGCTTCAAGAAAACGGCGGCGTTCCCAGCTGGCGGCGCGATGAAGGTCATAGTTTGTGATGATGTTCAACTCAGCGGGATACTTCCGTTGCCTAGAACCCAACCTAGCCCCCAACACTTGGCAATCAGCACACGGTCTGGATCACGTCCCAGGCCGCCCGGACGTGCTGCTCTTGCGTGAAGGTTGATCCAATTGACATCCGCAGCACCGTTCGCACGGCCGGATCACCGGGGACCACGTACGGAATCACCGTGTGCGTCAGATACGCCCGCCCACCGGCGTTTACGGAATCGAGCATCGCCTTTGTGCGCACATCGGTTTGCTGCTGTGTTTCACCAGCGTGTGCCCGAGGGCGAAAGCAGACCAGGTTCATGGCGCCGCTGTGGTCTACCAGTTCAAACCGGGCATCAGTCTGGACACACCCAGCAAAGACCGCGGCAAGGCGGATGTGCTCGCGGATATACTGCTGCAGGCCACTGATCCCGTAGCTTTGTAGCACAAAGTGTAATTTGAGCGCACGGAACCGGCGACCGAGCGGGATTTGCCAGTCGCGATAATCAACCACCGCGCCGGCGGTGCTGGCCGCATTCTTCAGGTACTCCGGTGTGATAGACATTGCGCTGGTGATGGCGGCCTTGTCGGCCACATAAAGGCAGTCGCAGTCAAAGTTGACCAGCAGCCACTTGTGCGGGTTAAAGCAGTACGAGTCCGCATCGTCAAGCCCAGCGAGCATCCAGCGAAATTCTGGGCAGACCGCCGCCGCTCCGGCCATGGCAGAGTCTACATGCAGCCAGATGTTGTGCTTTCGGCAGATGGCCGCGATGGCGGGCAGATCATCAAAGGCGAGCGAGCTTGTGGTGCCAAGCGTGGCGGTGACCATGCACGGTGCGCGGCCGGCGGCCAAGTCCTGCTCGATGGCATCACTTAGAAGCGCCAGGTACATCGCGCGGGCGGAGTCAACTGGGATCTGCCGGACGGCGGTGCTGTCGTCGGGGCCGGATGCAATTCCGGTGATCATCGCGGCCTTGACGATGGATGAGTGCGCCTGGGTGGAGCAATAGACCACGGGTTTGCCGGTGAGGCCACGATCGACCAGTTTTTTACGTGCGGCAACCATGACCACGACGGCGGCTTCTGAAGCTGTGCCTTGAATCACACCACCGCCGGTGCCGGATGAGAACAGAAATTTTGAGGGCAACCCGCACAGCCCAGCGAGCTGGTCGAGTACGTGCTGCTCGAGCTCTGTACACGCCGGGCTGGTGGCCCAGAGCATGCCGTTGACGCCGAGGCCAGCAGAGAACAGCTCACCAAGTACCGCCGGTGGCGATGTATTGGCCGGGAAGAATGCAAAGAAGGAGGGTGACTGCCAGTGCGTGATGCCGGGCATAATGGCGTGCTGGGTTTCAGCGAAAACCTCGGCGAATGCACGACCGGATTGCGGAATGCTCACCGGCAGTTCCGCCGCGACATCGCCGGGTTTGGCAGCGCTCATCACCGGAAACTGCTCGGGCTGCCGCTGCAGCGCGGTCCAGTAATCAGCGATCCAGTCGATCATGGCGTGACCGTCACGCCGGAACGCATCGAGCTGCTCGTGTGGCAGCGGAGTCATTACATCGGTGGACGCCGGGGTAGGTGCAGTGGGCGGGGCAGTTGGTAGCGAACTCATGGGCCATGATTGGCAGCTTTTCGCCTGCAGGGATCGTGCGCTCAGTTACGGATCGCCGACGCACCCCTTTTCGGCCAAGCGGGGCTGCATCTCATCTTTCCACCAATTTTGCCATTTGGCCTGATCCCAACCAAACGCATCCAGCGGCTTTCCAGCCGCATCGCCGGCCAGGCCAAGAAGCTGGTTGTGAATCTCAACTCGATAGGCATACACCACCGCATCAATCACACGAATCACGACCCCCTCCACCACGACGCCAAGCTGCGGGTCAAACGCTACAGCATTGCCAGAAACAACCGGGGTCAAATCCGCGACATACGCGACCTGCCTTCCGATGAGAATCCATGCGATGCCCGAACCGTCATCAACCTTGTACCCGGAACCCGTACCTGAACTGACACTGGGTCCGCCACCACCGGCGGCGGGGCCAACCTGGCCAAGCTGGGCCTGAATCAACGCCGGGATGATCTCATAGAGCTTCATGCTCCGGGCGACGCTGCCAGCGAGGCGGATCGTTGCATCATCTTTATTTGACAGCCCGGCGAGGACCACGCTGGTGACGGCCTCCGGCGCGTTTAAGCCCGGGGGTGTGCCCGGCTTTTTCTCAGCTTTCTTCCAGGCGGCGTTGCGGCTCTGAAGGCGGAGCTGTGATTCTTTGGCGATCCACGAGTTTTTATCAAAGATGGCCAGCCACGCGAGCATGGCATCACCATCATCGGTGCGCAGTTCGGCGAAGTGGTCAAGGAGCGCCTCCTGCACATCCCGCTCCTCGTGCCGCAGGATGCTGACCATCAGCGGGAACAGCGAACTATCTGTGTATTGCCGGATTTTGGCATAGCCCGCTTGACGCACCAGCTTGTTGCCATTTTGAAAGTGATCATGTACGAGCCGCTGCAGGTCCTTCTCTGCGCCGGCCCGAGCACGCTCGATGGCCCAGTATCGCTTTTCCTGATCGGCGGTCGCCGCCGTCATCGAAACGGGCAGGCCCTTGCTGACGGTGGTGGCATCCGGCAAGGCCTGGCGGGTGCGACTGTCGCTGGATGGGCCGATGTTGACGATGCCCGGGGTAGTGGGCCCGCTGCCCGGCTGGCTGCCAAAGGCCGATGAAGATCCTGCCAGAAGCGACCCGACCGAGGCAAGACCGACCGACAGAAAAGCCACACATCGCGATGACCGTATTTCCGCTGGCATGATCGAAGCTCCTAGAGAACCTATCTGTACGCCAGTTCTCGCGAGCGGTTGAGGAAAACCGTTTTCAGAGATCTCAAAAGCCGGGTTTACTCGATTTAGCAGCCTTCGCCGCGAAGTTACCCTTGAATTGGGCGGGATTGCAGCACGAGTCCGCCGTGCCTAAAGCCCGATGGCAGTCGTTCCCGCCCGGCAACCAAACCAACGAAAAACCCCCACGGCGAAGGCGCCACGGGGAGGGTGTATTCATTTGGCAATTTGGGAATTTGACCATTTGGCCATTTCCCTGTCAAGCCACCAGTGCGGTTGCGGCCTCAATAGCCTCAACAACCTGGCGAACCTGGAAGGGCTTTTTCAGGAAGTTGTCAAAGCCCTGGCTCTTGAGCCCGGCGAGCTGCTGATCGGAGTACTTGCCGCTCATGCCAATGAGGCGGCAGAGTTGCAGTTCATCCTCGCCCCGGATGATGCCCGCGATGTGGCGCACATCGGCCTCGCCGAGGTGCACATCCAGCAGGATGACGTGGGGCTTGAAGCGGTCGGTCTCGACGCCTGCGGCGAAGGCTGTTGAGGCGATGCGGACCGAGTAGTTGGCCTGCTCGGTCAGGACGCGCTGCAGGACCTCGGTGACTTCGGGTTCATCGTCAACAACCAGAACCCGGGTGCGGCCGGAGAGCACACCGTCAAACGGGATGCCGTGGGCCTTCATGAATTTGACGAGTTCTCCGACGGGGATTCGGCGGTCCTTTGAGCCCGGGATCCGGTAGCCCTTTAGGGAGCCGGAATCGAACCATTTGGAGACCGTTCGGGGGGCGACGTTGCAGATTTTGGCAACCTCGCCGGTGGTGAGTACGTCT